>CAYXZQ010000005.1:0-57670 GCA_964469935.1 uncultured Methanosarcinales archaeon | reverse complement strand
ACGCTGACAATTCAGGCATCAATATAACATATTATGCGAACATGACAGAACCGTCTGTGTCCGGACCGTACGTGCTTGGCTGGGCCCTGACAAACTCCACAGGCCAGGCAATGCTGGACTACGACCCGGGACCTGCCATGCACGCAGGAAACTACACGTGGTGGGCAGAAGCCTCTGGCTCAAAGGCCGTAAACACTAGGAGCTTCATGATATACGGCGGGCTGAACGCAACATTCCTGGATCCTGCCCTCCACCCTAACAACTCATACTTCAAGCCTAACAATGTATCTATCTGGGCAGTGCTGAGCTCGCTCGGACCGGAGACTCTCCAGGAGCTCAACAGCACGTATAAAGCAGGAATGAATGCAGTGCTGCACCTGCCTAACGGAACAGACAAGAGCCTGGGACTGGTCTTCAACGGCTCGCAGTGGAACACGACCTACCTTCTCCCGCAGACAGACCCGAAAGGCACGTGGATCGTGACATTCAACGCAAGCGCGGATTACATGTTCTATGGATATTCTGAGAACCGCTCATTCCTTATCAAGAATGTCATCGACATAGCAGTTGTCAGGGCAGAGAACATGGAAAACAGCTCCTGCCTTCCGCGCATATACAACCCTGTACTTATAAATGTCAGCAACATGGGCGCGCAGGATGTCTACAACATAACAGTCCTCTTATACGAGAACAGCAACCTCATTCGGACCATGCCTCTGAACCTGACAGTGGGCGAATCAAGGATAGTCACGATGCCCTGGAAGCCTGTGGCAGAAGGATACTACAACATAACGATGGCTGCTAACCTCTCTTCAGCCTACACTGACACTGACATGACAAACAACAACATCACGCTCCACGATATCCTGAGGGACAACATGAACCTGACTTTCTCAGGTGCCATTTGGAACCTTTCAGAAGGCATGTACGGGACTGTCGCAGCTGTCAAGAACCTTGGGCTCTGCAACCTTACAGGCGTCAGGACATTCGCATTCCTGCCTTCGGAATTCAATATAACAGGGTTCTCGAGGCCCCCGGACCGGAACAGAAGCCTTGCAGGCGGCGCTTCCTATGTCTGGGACAGCGACATCGCATCCGGCGCGACTGAGAGGATATACGCAAACATCACCGGCACAGGCGACTACAGCACGGGCGGGCTGCGGCTCTTCGGCCTGGACCCGTATACTGGGTGAGAAACAGCATTCAAAACCATTTGAATTCACGTAATGAAGAATTTTTAGACTATACCATCAATAAGCAAAGAACGGGTACTATCTCTTCAGGAGCTCCTTCTTCATGTCCTCGAACTGCTGCCTGAGGTGGGAAAATATCTGCCTGTAGAGGCCCAGGTCATGCTCGAGCTTCTTCTCTCTCTCCCTGAGCTTCTTCACCTCCTCTTCGAGGTGCTTTATCCTCTCATCTGAATCCATGCTTGTACCCCTGGTGCGCGAGCCAATGGTTCGACTCTGTTATGAACTTCCCTATATCCCTGGTCATCGATTTCATGGAATGCTCGAGGCTATCGAACGAGCCGGTGAGCACCGCCATGTCATTTTCGATCGATGCGACGAGATCAGCCGGGCCTGGAACCTTCTTCCTCTTCCAGGCGAAGAGCACGCCGCCGGCCCCGATGAGGAGGAATGAGGCAATGATCAATCCTGTGAGGAGCTGGCTCCTGCCTGACGTGACAGTCACCTCCACCTCCCTCTGCTCGTAATTCTCAAGCCTCTCACCATGCCTTATTCCCAGATCCAGGTCGTAGGTGCCTGGAGGAAGGTGCGACGTGTCAATCTCAAAGCTGACTGTCTTTTCCTTTCCCTGCATCTCGCCCTCTGCCTTGCCTGAGACATTCTGTCCTGTCATGTTGTAGGTTATGCTGTAGAAAGACAGCTTCTGGCCGGGATTGCTCAGCCGGATATCGTATTCCAGAGTCCCGCCTTCAGGAACATCCCTCTCTTCGGCAGACTGGCTTTCCGGCTTTTTGCTCACTGCGAAGGTTCCGCGGGTATAGTTCGTCTCGAGACCGTTATAGCTGAATTTCGCAGCGTACCCGTACTCGCCCGGCTCATCATTAGTGGTGTCGTAGAGAAGGGAGAGGTTGTACTCCTGACCGGGCATTATTATAAGGCTGCTCTCGTCGCCGAAGGTGTCCAGCAGGCTGCCGTCCCTGTATATCTCCACAATCGGGCTTCCCCTGGCGATGACATTCCCGGTGTTCTTGACCTGGAAATTGAAATATACCATGCTCTGGCCTTCCTGGGCCGCTGACGTGACCTTCTCGAGCACGAGGGCCTCTACCTGCTTCCCGGAGACAGTGAAGCTGAGCTGGAACCTGCCTAGCATCCTATTTGCAGACATGAAATCAAGGTAGAGGGTGTGCTTTTCAGGCGATATAGTGTCCGGGATCGTGAGGGAGAGCTGTATGTTCTTCTTCTGGAGAGGCTCCATCCTGAACAGCACGGGATCAATGTGGACGTATCCCGCGAGGTAGGACGATTCCTTGTCGACCACTGCATGCATGTCGTAGCCCTCAGTGTCAGGATTTATAAGGGTGATTATGACATTGTAGGTCTTGTTGAAATCAGGCTTGCTTATGTCGTATTTCTGGGGGTTGACAGTCAGCTCGGGAGCCGCGAACGGAACGATGATGACTGCTGCAGCTATCAGAATCAGCACTAGTGAAAACCTCAGTTTCCCACGCATATGTAATACCCGTAAACATTATTTCCCCAGGTATATAAAAAGATTTACTACTACTGCTGCGTTACCCCCTCTAATCAACAATAAAATTTATAAAATACGCCTTCAACCGATTCCTGACAATGAAAGCCATAATACTTGCAGCAGGATACGCGACAAGGCTCTATCCGCTCACGCTGGACAGGCCGAAGCCGCTCCTTCCGGTGGGGGGAAAACCGATGATGGAATACATCATCGACAGAATCAATGAGGTAGACGATGTCGACGGCATATATGTCGTGACAAACAACAAGTTCTATGAGAATTTCAAAAGATGGGAAGAGGGATACGCCTCGGACGTCATGATAAAAGTGCTTAACGACGGGACCATGACTAACGAAGACAGGCTGGGCGCCGTGGGCGACCTCAAGTTCGTCGTAGAGAAGGAGGGAATAGATGAGGACCTCATGGTGGTCGCGGGCGACAACCTGTTCGAGTTCTCGATGAGCAAGCTTCATGGCCTGTTCAGGGAGAAGAAAGCCTCGGTTTTGGCCCTGTACGATCTCAAAGAGAAGGAGAAGCTGGCCAACAAGTACGGTGTCGT
Organism: uncultured Methanosarcinales archaeon; assembly: GCA_964469935.1. Classification (GTDB taxonomy): domain Archaea; phylum Nanobdellota; class Nanobdellia; order Woesearchaeales; family DSVV01; genus CAYXZQ01. The sequence goes on along the minus strand of CAYXZQ010000005.1, from coordinate 54,387 downwards.
CCTTATCGACGACGACAACAAGATAGTGGATTTCGAGGAGAAGCCCCCTGAGCCAAAATCAAGCCTCACGGCAACAGCCATATACATGATTAGCAAAGAAGACCTCGGGCTCCTGAGGGAAAAATTTTTCAACGACACCATCCCGGACAACATAGGCGAGATGATACGCTTCCTCAGCAGCGAGAGCAGGGTATACGGCCTAGCCTTCTCAGAAGGATGGGTGGATATCGGGAGCAAGGAAGAGTACGAGAAAGCCAATGAGAGATACAGCAGCTGAAGGAACATGCTAATCTCCCATGTCTTTGAGGATGCCGCAGTCAAGAGGAATGTCGAAGGAAGCCGGGGATTCCTTCTAACCAACAAGTCAGGGGGATTTGCTTTCCTCGGAACAGGCCAGAACACGAGCAGGTTCCAGGGGGTCCATTTCGCCAGGGATTTCAGCTATTTCAAGGCGATAGACAGCATCCGCCTCCTCGCATCAGAGCCGGACACCCTGGAAAACAACTTCTTCAGCATCGACCGCGTGAGCGGCAAGGCAAGGGAGACTTTCTTCACAAACCACACGGACACGCTGCTTTACGAGGTGGGCGGCTTCAACGGATTTGCAGAGCTCGTGCTCGACTGCAGGAAGATGCACGACTACCACGACCAGGGCAGGATATACGACATATACAGCCAGGGAGACGCTATCATCGTGGAATACACAAAATACAAGGACAGCAGCCTTACCGAAGCATCATACAGGATTTTCGTCGCGATAAGGGGAGTCGGCGAGTATGAGAAGACAGGCATATGGGAGAGAACGCATTACGAGTCTGACGAAAAAAGGGGCTCACCTCCCTTTGACATGTACGTCTACAGGGCACTAAAGCTGAAGATCGACGGTTCAAGAAAGCTTGTCTTCTCTTATTCTGATGACAAGGACGAGGCAATAAGGAATGCCGGGCATTCATGGGAGAATTTCGAGTTCATCAAAAAATCGAAGGAAAACTATGTCAAGACAAAGCTCTCCGGGAAACTGGAAGGCGCGGACCTGGGCATACAGCTCGCATGCAAGGCCAGCATAAATTCAATCGAGAGCTTCGTGATCACCACAACGAACGGCGAGACAGGGATGATTGCCGGATATCCCTGGTTTGCTCAGTTCTGGACAAGGGATGAGGCCATGTCGCTCTCTTCGCTCATTTCCGAGGAGCGATATTCGGAGGCCAAGGATATCCTCTTCCGGAACATCGGGAACATACTCGACGACGGGAGGATGCCCAACAGGCGGCCCGACTCCATGCTCGGAAGCGCTGACGGCGTCGGGTGGGTCTGGAAAAGGACCATGGACCTGCTGCTCGGTCTTGCAAAGAAAGGCCGGCTGAACGAGTTCATCTCACATGACGAACTCGTGTTCATGAGGGAGCAGCTGAAGAAATCCATAGCCAGGCTGCTGAATCTGCACACGAAGGAGGGCCTCTCGGCAAACTCCGCGCTCGAGACCTGGATGGACACTGGCTACAAGGAAGACTTAAGAGAAGGTTTCAGGATCGAGATACAGGCGCTCAGGCTCTGCATGTACAGGCTCATGGCAAAGCTATGCATCCTCACAGACAACGAGCTCGGCGCAAAGAGATACTCCGAGCTGGAGGAAGTCACTGTGAGAAGGGTCAGGCACGAGTTCTACAAGAAGCCGATGCTTCTCGACGGCATGGGCGACGAGACTGTCAGGCCGAACATATTCATCGCCTGCTATGTCTACCCCTGGCTCCTCCAGAAGAGCGAGTGGAAGGTATGCTTTGACAGTGCGCTGGAATCCCTGTGGCTCGACTGGGGCGGGCTTGCGACAATAGACAGGGGCCATAAGTATTTCTCAGACAAGTACACGGGCGAGGACAACAGGAGCTACCACAGGGGCGACTCATGGTACTTCCTGAACAACCTTGCGGCGATATGCATGCATGACATAGACAGCAAGGCCTACGGCGATCACATCAAAAAGATCATATCAGCCTCGACCGACGACATCCTCTACGGAGGCATCATAGGGTTCCATTCAGAGCTCAGCTCGGCAGGGCAGCAGACCTCGGAGGCCTCCCTTGCCCAGGCATGGAGCTCGGCATTCTATATAGAGCTGGTGGGCAGGGTCTACGGCAGCTGGTCATCCTAGCACTCAGCCGGCAGAAATAATACTCCAGGAGGCAGAGAAGGCGCGAATCATGTGGCGAACAGGTCGTTCTCTGTGTTATCCTCGGCCCCCTCCCCGGCATCATCGCCTGACACCTCGAATGCCTTGTCCACCTCGTCATCCGAGAATCCCTCCTGCTTGAGCCTTGCCCTTATCTGGACATCGTCCTTCTTTAGTATCCTGAGGATATTGACCATGTTCATCACTGCGGTATGCTTCTCCTTCTCCTCGAGCTTCTTTATCTTGACCTTAATGGAATCGATCTTGCTCCCTTTCTTGAGATATCCCATCAGGGTATCCCTGTACCTGTAGCCGAGATAGCCTAGGGTCCCTACAGCTACCACAATCACCCCGATTATAAGCCAGAGCAGCAGCGGGCTGAATGTCTTCTTGGGCACTGCCACGATAGCAGCCCTGAAATTCACGTCCTTCTTCTGCCCCAGAGCAGCCACCTCGATGACGTCGCTTGCAGTGAGGTTGACATTTTCAGGCACATTGTTGTAGATGGATACATTGACATCGGTATTCGGGTCGATGGAGACCTGTTTTCTAGAAATCTCGAAATCCGGCTCGTTCTTCATGAACGCGATGCTCACATCAAGGGTCTCGTCAAGCAGGTTCTGGATTATCATGTACCTGTCCTGCCCGGTGCTGTTGACAAACAGGCTTTCCGGCTTGACAGAGAACGGGAAGGTCTCGTACCTGCTCACCCGGACGGAGACAGGGATGTCATATTCCTGGCCCTGGGCTGTGCAGTTGAACGTCCCTGCGTAGGTCTTCTCGAGCCGCTCTGCGCTGGAGAACACCAGGTCGACAGAGAGCTTGTTGTTGTTCACGGTATAGTCTTTCTGGGATGATATGTCAGGGTCGTCCCATGCAAGGCTGCACTGGAACGTATGGCTGGTCTTGGATACGGTGAACGAGGCAGTTCCCTTGGTCCCGAAGACAAGGTAGTCGTCCTGGGCAGGGTTTATGTCTATCTTCGGGAAGTCAGTTATCATAACAGGGATCTTTCCTATCTCAACGTCGTGGTTCTTGACATAGAGATAGCCGTAGAGCGTCCCGGTATCGCCTGACTTTTTCGTGATGTCCTGCTTGACGTACGAATAAGAGGGTATCTCATCCCTGGGATTGATCGTCAGGTGGCTCTTGAGGTTGTCTGAGAACTCGAAGGAGATGTCGTCGAGCTCAAACGTCGTGGGGTTGTATATGTCCACCTCGGTGGTCTCCTTGTCGATCGTTATCAGCATGGGATCAGACTTGATGGCAGGCCTAGCATTGTTCTTGAGGACGATGAATGCATGTGCGTTCTTCTCTGTGGAGTTCCATGCCTCGTATTTGCTTGTCTCGTTTAGCGAGAACCCCAGCTCCTTCTCATTGACCCAGGCCTCAGCATCCCGGATGACCTCGCTAGTCCTGTTGAAGCCGGACCTCATCAGGCCCAGGATGTTGAAGCCCGTCGGGATTATCTCATCCTGGCTCGTGCCGTTGCCCCAGCTCCCGTCGTTGTTCTGCTTGTATCTCAGCCAGGAGGTGATGTTCTGGTTGTCCCTGACATATGCATAGAGAGCAGCGTCAGTGACGTTCTTGTCAGGGCCGATGTACATCTCGCCCGAACGTTCAGACCTCAGCTGGCTGTCAAGGTATTCGAGGGCAAGGTCCTTGTTCTTATCGGAAATGTTTGTCATCGTCGCGAGAAGGGTCGTTGACAGGTCGCACTTGCCCCATTTCTGGTCCCTGCTCCAGCAGTTATATGGGGTCGTATAGCTGAGATTGTCGCCCTCGTAGATGAACACCTGGTCGTGGTCAGGGGTCGTCAGGTTGGCCTGGAAATTCTGGTCGCAGATGACATAGAGCATCTGGGAGGGCACGGGGTTTATCTTGTATGCCGCCACCTTGCCTTCCTGAAGTGTGAAATTGTCCTTGTTGTAGAGGTTGTTCTTGTATGATATTATGCAGTCGGTGATACCTGACTCGAACGGCTTTATGGTCAGGTTCCAGGTCTCCCCGTCCTGATAAAAATTCTGGTTGTTCTCCAGGTATACGATGCCGTCGTGCATGACCCTGTAGGAGTCGTTGACCCCTGCAAACGTCAGGTAGGCAAGTATCTTCGCGGTCTCGGTGACGCTGCAGTCCTCATCGGGCCAGCATTTCTCGTCATTGTTCCTGTTGAGCTTGAGCCACTGCAGGCCCTTCTCGATCTGGTCTGCGTATATCTTTGGATAATTCGACAGAACCCATATGCCTGATGCAGTGGCTATGGCGTCCCTCCATCCCCCGTCGCTGTACTGGTTCCTTGCGACAAGGTCAAGTATCGACGATATCCTGTTGACCTTGATCTCCTTCCTGAGGGTAACTGTCTCCTTGTCCTTGGTGTAGACTGACTGGATGACCATCTTCCTGCAGTCCTTGCCGTCAAGATTATAGGTCCCTATGTAGCAGTTCCCTGTGTCGAGCCACTTGGTCATCGGGATGTCCTTAAAGCTGTTGTCGTCGAGACAGATCACCGTGGATTTCACCGGGATGTCCTTCTCCTCGATGCATGTATAGAAGTCCAGGTCGTCCACAGAGATGTATTCCGACGGCACGTACGAATTGTCGATATAGGGGGAATTCGGCCTTACGAGGTATATGTCCCCTCCCTTCATCTCTGCTGAAAACACTGCCGGGACCATTACCATGGCAAGCATCAGCAGCAAAAGCAATGCGACTGCCTTCTTCATTGCCTGTCTACTGGTAGGCATCATATAAATATCTTGTTCTTTACTCAGGAGTGGTCTTGCTCGGGCCGGCTTCACTCCGGTTGGATGGCGCTTCCATGAATTCCCCTGCACGGCATCGGCTGTTTTTTTCAAAGTCATCTGTCCGCCTCCCGTCTTCCGACCCTGAACAGCGAATCATCGACATTCCCGTCATCGCCGCCAATCGGGAGATGTGACTTGAGCCTGTGGATGTCCATCGCGACGTTGAGCGAGCCCAGCTTGCTGCTGACCTTGCCCTTGAAGCCTGACGGGAGGTCCTCCATGGTGTCAAGAATCGTGTTGTAGATGCCCGCGGCCTCATAGCTCCTCCCGCTTATGGTCTTTCTGTAGGCGTCGTCAATCATCCTGTTGAGATTGAATACATCAAGCTCGTGGAGCATGTGCTCGATTATGGGCCTCACCTCCTGCCTGAGACCTGCGTCTGCAAGATCGTAGAGCTCGAGCACCCGTGAATACCTGCCGAGGGCATTCTCTGTCTCGCCTGCATTGAGCTGGTCTATTACGCTGTTCAGTATCAACATCAGCTTATCGTTTGGGGTCCTCTGCCTCAGGCTCTCTCTAGCTCCCCTGATGCTTCCCATTATCCTCTGCCTCACTTCCCTGTCCCTGAAGAATATGAGATAGTTACCCGAGAGGACCACTCCGAGCAGCACTATGACAAGGAAGAACTTCCCGGTCTGGGTCGATGTGTCAAGGATGGAGAACCCGGTTATCCTGTTCTGCGGGTCGTTTAGGTCGAGGACCACGACGGACTGGACCTTCTTCAGCTCTTCAAGGGGCACTTTTTTTTTGACATAATAGTTGAAGCTGCTCTGGTTGTCGAGGTAGAGCCTGGCGACTGGGTCCTTCTCCACAAGCTCGAACGGCGCAGAGAACGTCACCTGGTTTATGCTCGTGGCGACCGATTTGGGGATGAGTTCAATGAAAACTCCGCCCCGGACATCGTCTGCCTCGACTTCCTTTCTGACAAAGCTGTAGTTGGTGGCTGAGCCGTCGAGAAACAATATCCTGGCATTGATGACCCCTGCCCTGATTTTGAGGCTCTCCTGGGCATCCTTCACGTTTTTCACATACTTGTCGTACTGCCTTTTTGACAGGTTGTAGCCCTTCCATCTCAGGTACTTGTCCACAGCCTCCGTCACATTGACGCCCGGGGCATCGATGTCGTATGTCTGCTCACCGGTTATGGTGATGCTCACAGGCACATGCGAACTGGTCTTATGGAAGTCGGCCAAAAACTCACCCGCTTTCTTCTTCTTGTCTGAATCCGCGATCTGAAGGTTCTCCAGGTCGTCCATCTCCTGCCTGACCTTGGATATGTCCGCCCTTCCCTTGTCCAGCACTGTCTGGAAGCCCATCATGTCAAAGACCTCCCTCACCTGGCTCCCTGACGATTCGAATTTCTTCTCGGCATCGGCAATCTCCTGGAGGGCTGATGATAACTCGGTCAGGTTGGCCTTGAACCCTGATTCATTCACGGCTTTTTTGGCCTCCTCATTCAGAGATGCATGTTTCGGCGCCTCTGCAAGGCCCTCTACTGTGATGTTTCTCTCATCGCTCATGCCGGTCCCGTCACTGTTCTCGCATTCGACACCCCACTTGAAATCTCCGTTGGTCATGTTCATGCTGAAGGAATACTCCTTACCGCTCTTGGGCGAGTCTATCTCGCCGCGTATCTTGTAGCCCAGGAAAGCGATGTCGTTGTAGAGGAGGTAGCAATACTTTATGGGGGTGTCAGAGGTAGCCCTGAATCTGAAATCCGACACTTCCTCCCTTGTCACATAGCCGTCTGACGGGTACAGAAGCTCGATAGAGGGCACCGGCTTTGCAGCCTCTTTGACCCTTGAGAGGTTCACGTGCAGGACTGCATCGGCCGAAACCGATATCTTCCTTGAATATGAGTAGAAACCGGCCTTCTCGATTCCCAATTCGTAGCTTCCCGAGGTGACTTCTGAAAATTTCGCCATCCCGTCGACGTTCGACTTCTCCGTCGTCCTGTCGAGGGTGACATTTGCATCTCCCAGAAGAGTCCCCGTATCATCGGCCGAAAGGATGACTGTGATGCTGTAGGCAGGCTCGGTCACTTCCACATCCCTGGTGCATTTGGCCTTGTTGCCCTCATTGTCTGCCACTTTGAGCTCAACCTTGTATCTGCCGGCCTTCTGGTAAGCATGGGACGGCGTCTTGACCGATGACGTCTTCCTGTCCCCGAAGTCCCACGAATACGACATCCCGCCCATGCCTCCGGTCCCTGCGCCTGAGAACTGGACGGTCTCGTTCTTCTCTGCCTTTGCCTTCGAGCTGATGCTGCATCCCAGGGCATCGTAGGCAGTGAAGTTCTTCAGGACCCTCTGGGTATGGTTCCTGTACGAGAAATCCGCAATCATCGTGTAGGGGCCTTTTGTCGCAGGGGTATAGTACAAGATGGGCTCGCCGGACCACTGGACATATTTCCCGTTTATCCTGATCGAGAGCGTCGAGTTGACCGGGGCCTCCGGGATTATCTCATGGGGTGTTCCGACAAAGCATTGCGGGCCTGTGATGAGGTCGAAATACACGTTGTCGACTATGCTGAACCTGACCGAATATGAGACATTGTCAGACAGGTTTATCGACGAGGTGTAGCCGGACCCGTAAAAATCAGACGGGACATGGACAAGCCCTACTATTGTCCTTCTTGTCCCGTTAGCAAGCTCGACCGACGTCGGGCCTGAGAGGAACCTGCCGTACCCGATATTTACTGTCTGGTTATGGCCTGTAACGTCGAATGCCAGCTCACCTGAATAGGGAAGTGAAGTCTCGTTAATCCTGACTGTGTAATCGTAAGCAGCTGCGCAATCGAGAGTAAGGACTATGAAGAGCAGCAGGATCACCAGGCATATTGCGCCTGTTCTTGTTTTGTTTGCTTTCAGTCCTTTCATGATCTCATGTCCCATCTCAGTATTTCAGGGGAGAGTGCCGCTTCTTGAGCTCGTCCAGCTCAAGCGTCAGGAGCTCGAAGAACCTCTCCTTGCCGTACAGTACAGCGTGGGCAATGAAGAGCTCCTTCTCTGCCCCCAGCATGTCCAGAAACTCTCCCTTGTCAGCCACCACAGCGCCCGGGATTTCCCTCTCGACCTTTCTTCGGTCCCTGAGGTCCTCTATGACGAAGAGCAGCCTGTCTCCGTAGGATACGACGCAGTGCGTTGTCATGGAAAGCCTGGTCTTTTCGATGAAAGCTGCTGCCTTTTGCCAGGATGCAGGCTTCTTCTTCGAGGCTTCCATCAGGGAGAGCATTATTATTGTCCTCTCATTTGTGAAATTCAGGGAGCACAGGTATGACTTGCCGACGACAGTCTTGTTCAGGATTCCCTCCTCGAGCATCTCGGTGACCTTCCTGTTGACATAGGGATACTTCTTGCCGAGCATCGAGGCTATCTGGTTTATGGAAAAAAGATTGACAAGATTATTGTCGTACAGCCTGATGATGTCCATCTCGAGCTTGTTTTCAATCATCTAGTATCCCTTTTTGTATATTATTATAATCAATAAGATACAAATTTATATTTTTATGGGTGCAACTGGTATATAAACCTTTCGAAAAATAGCAGGAATAGTATACTAATTCAGTATAAGATTATATTTATATTAGTTATAGTTTATATGTTTTTAGATATATTATTATAATCAATTAGATTTAATAGATTTTCATACAGATATCCTTTGGATCATCAGATCCTAAAGAAATATACGGCAGCCGGGATTCCCTGAAGCCCGTCCCAGGACGAGCGAGGGGTCAAGGAAAACGCCAGTTTTCCGCAGACGTTCGAATCCCGGATAGGAATCAAATACCAAGAGAAGAAATATACGGCAGCCGGGATTCCCTGAAGCCCGTCCCAGGACGAGCGAGGGGTCAAGGAAAACGCCAGTTTTCCGCAGACGTTCGAATCCCGGATAGGAATCAAATACCAAGAGAAGAAATATACGGCAGCCGGGATTCGAACCCGGATAACGACCTCACTCCGCAATAAATATTGCCTGGGAGGGTCGTGTCTTAGCCGTTGGACCACTGCCGTATGCTCCCACGAAAAATACAACCTAAATAAAAAGTTTTTTATATGTGGATGCCTTGCAGCAAAGCATGTTCGATTCGCTGATATTCATCATCCTTCTCATCATAGCCCTTGCCGTCCTCTTCAAGATAATCAAGAGCATCGTCAAGGTGGCGATAACAGGCGTCCTCATAATCCTCGTCCTGAGCGCAATACTCGGACTGGTCATCTTCCAGGACATAGGCAGCATCAAGAACGCGACAAAGAGCGAGCACATCCTCTATCTAGAAGCCCAGAACGGCACCATGGTCAGGGGATTCGACAACAACCAGACAATCGGCCCTGAGATCCTGGCAGGCTACGGGCCAATGTACATGAAGGGTGACCTCAAGGGGATAAAGGGCGACTATGACAGGGTGATAATCTTCAATGACAAGAATGTCGCAAACCCTGAACTGTACATCAGGACGACTGACACGGGAACCCTATATAAGTGGTTCAAGAACGGCAACATCATTGCCTATCCTAACGGCCTGTTCTTCTCCCTGGCTCAAAAAGCCCCTTCGTGGCTTGTAAAACCGGCGCTTTGGGTGCTCTGACCAATACTGCTGCATTGTTCATCTGCTTTCTTAAACATCCAGAATCAGCTAATCCAGGAGAAGCATGTCCAGGTTCTCGAACTGCTTGTACCTGTTCTGCTCGTTTATCTTCCTTGCAGCCCTGAACTCGTCGTCGGTCGGCTGCCTGTGCAGGCCGTCTATGAACCCGCACTTGTTGCACTGCCCGCCCGGCGGGACCTTGTTGTTGCAAAACTCGCATTCCTTGAGCGCCATAAAAAGCGTGATTCTTCTCTCAGATTTAAAGTTTACTGTTTTTCTTGAATAGGCTGATAGGGCGTGGAGTGAAAACCGCAAATTATTTATAACAGGCTGCTGCAAGATGTCCCGGGCCAACACAGGATATTGCCCGTCAAAAAAGGGGAGAACATGCAGGTCTTCAAGGTCGAGCAGTGGATGAACAAGAACGTCATTACTGTCACCAGGCAGAGCCCTGCAGTCGAGGCGGCGGGCCTCATGCGAAAGCACAATATCGGCTGCCTCATCGTCGAGGAGAACCAGGAGCCGATAGGGATAGTCACCGAGAGGGACCTTGTCAGGAAGGTCCTTGCCATCAGGAGGAACCCTGACGAGACAAGAATAGAGGAGATTATGAGCATGAACATGGTGACAGTCGAAGTCAACATGGACATCAAGGACGTCAGCAGCACCATGGTGAGGCACAACATAAAGAAGGTCCCGGTTGTCGAGCACGGCAAGCTAAAAGGCATTGTCACGACGACGGACATAGTCAAGATAATGGCCCAGTTCAACAAGCTCTATGACGCGCGTGAGATAATAGAACTGAGCGGGAAATGACTTCTTAGAAAGAGCATGCTTTAGGGCTCACTTGAACTCGACTTTCTTGGCCCTGATGCCGTAGGCCTGGGTGTGCTGCTTCTTGCAGGCTGCGCACTCATAGCGGAAATCGGTCTTCTTTGACTGCTTGGCCCCTGTCATCTTGAACTTCGAGAGCGCGGGCTTGCTTCCCCTTGTCCCTAGGTTTCCCTTGCCCTTGTGAAAACCCCTCCTCTTCTGCGAGCCCATGCTCAGCGGGTGGGCAGAGCCCGGGGTCTTCTTCTTCGCCTGGGTGACCTTGTGCTCAGTGTGCTTCCTGCAGTAGGGGCAGTGCCTCTTGACTGTCTTCGGTACTTTCATCCTGGGGCGCTAGAAAAGGAGGTTATTTATAAAAGTTTCTCTCTCAGGACAGACAGGATCCCAACAAAAAAGAGGCCTGATACATGTGCCTATCGCCTCATTCCTGCTCTATCTCCTCAGCCCTCTGCTTGGTTATGAGGACACTGGCGATCTCAGACGGAAGCGTGGCGATCTCGTCCTTGTCGAAGGGCCCGTAGGTCTCGAGCTCCTTGCCCAGGAACTTGGGCACCGGCTGAAGGAAACGTATCAGCGCAGTGGACTTTTTGGCCTCTTCAGGCTTTTTTTCAGCTGGTTTTGCAGCATCCTCCTTCCCTTTGGCTGCGAATTCCTGCACGGCATCGACCTTCGGCAGCTTCCCTCTGACGATGTTTGCCAGTATCCCTGACCTGAACCTGTCAAGAAGGCCTTTGAGCTCGTCGTAGAGCATCTTCTCCTCGCCGAGGAGCCTGCTCATGTCTATTATGTCTGAGCCTGTCCGGGACTTTGTCAGGGCCATGTTTATTATCTTTCTCTCCCTCTTCTCGTAGAGCTCCTTGAGGATCTTCCTTATGTTCTCCAGCTGGATTTTGTTCTTCTGCTGCTGAGAAGCGGAAAGCATGTCCGAGCCTTCGCCTGATTTGATTATCTCTTCCTTCGACTCGATATAGCTCACGAGGTCCCTGAAGAAATCCTGGCTGAACTCCTGGAGCTCCTCGCGGTTCTTCTCCCTCCTAAGTAGCTCGTAAAGGGTCTCGTAGGTGATGTTTATCTCGTTTTCCTTTGCTTTTTCTGCCATCGGAAATAGGGGTTTTTCCGGGAATATAAATATTTTTATATACGAGCCCGGGATTCCCTGGACTGAAATGGCTGAGATAAGGTTCGATGAGCTTGTATTCAGGAAGGGCAAAGGCAGTGTCAGGGCAGTGTTCCAGGGCATGTACTTTTTCGACCTGGAGAACCAAGAGCTCCAGGACATAGGTGAATTCGAGGTAAAGGAAGGAGCCCTTGTCTTTGCCGGCCTTGCGGACAAAAAGGCACAAAACAAGGTGAATCTGCTCATGAACAGGGGTTTTTTGAGGCTCAGGAGCATCATGACAGGCAAAAGGACAGTGTATGTCCACCGTGATTCTTCCATCCCCCTGATTGGGTCGAAATATTTCGGGATAATCGACAGGAACACGACAATAGTCGAGCTCCGGCCTGCGACAGGATGCAACCTCGGGTGTGTCTACTGCTCCATCGACGAGGGCAGGGGAAGCAGGAGCCTTATAGACTATTACGTTGAAAAGGATTATCTGGTCCAGGAGCTCCAAAGGCTGCTCGGGGAGAAGCAATGCGAAAGCGTCGAGGTCTATATCAACCCCTATGGGGAGCCCCTGCTCTACAGGCCGCTTGCGCCTCTGATCAGGGACATTTCAGCCATCCCATCTGTGGCGAAGATATCAGTCAACACCAACGGCACGATGCTCACAAGAGCCCTCATCGATGACCTAAGGGATGCAGGGCTCTCCCTACTGATAGTGTCCCTGAATTCCATGGACAAGGAGCTTGCAGAAAGGATTGCAGGCTGCCCCTACGATGTCTCCCATGTCCTTGACATGATATCCTATGCAAAAGAGAGGCTCGACGTACAGATAGCCCCTGTCTACCTGCCGGGCGAAAATGACAGTGAGATTGAGCGCATTATCAGGCATTTCAAGGCAAAGGACATAAAGGTCTTCATACAGAATTACCTTGTCTACAAGCATGGCAGAAAGCCTGTAAAGCCCATGGGGATGGACGATTTCTACGAAAAGCTGGAGGAATGGGAGCAAAAGACCGGGATGAAGCTCAGGGTCAGGGCAGGGGACCTGGGCGTCTCTGCTGCAAAGCCCCTCGCAAACCCCTTCAGGAAAGGCGAGACCGTACCAGCTGAGATTGTCTGCCCGGGAAGACACAGGGGAGAGATGCTCGCATCTGCAAGAGGCAGGACCATCCAGGTCTCAGGCTGCAGGAAGAGCTCAGGCAGAGTCAAAGTTTCAATCACGAGAACAAAGCACAATATCATTTCTGGGATATATAAAAATTAAAAAAAAAATGGAAAAATCTATTCCATGTCCGATGTGTTCGTCGTCGTTGTGGTCGTCGTTGTGGTCGTCGTTGTGGTCGTTGCTGTCACAGGCGTGACTTTCAGGGCACTCTCACTGACTGTGGTTGCTTCCATCTCCATGCCTGACAGAGCATAGTTCTCATAGTTCTGCAGGATCTCTGATGCAAGCTTCGTGTCCTGTCCTGTACCGCCTGCTACGACAAGTGCTACATTGTTCCCGTTCTGGAAAAGCTGTATGAGAGCTTTGCCTTCCTCGAAGCCCTGGTAGCACACTTCCGGATTACCGAGCAGTGCTGCTGAAAGCGAGTTAGCACACGGACCGCCTACACTGATGACATTCGTCGTCTGATACGTGGACAATACCTCTGTATCAAACTTGTTCACTGTGGACGGTATCGGGTTGATTTTCTCGCTTGTCGTGCAACCTTCACCGCTGCCCTCTACTGTGGATAGAGCTGCGGATGTCGGTGCAATGTAGACATCACCGCTGACCCAGTCGTCCGGGTGGACGATTGTCAGGTCATCCTTGTTCTCCTTGTCGTACTCGACTATCGTGCCGTACGTGGTTGCCCATCTCTTGTTGTCGTTGTCGGTGTCAGAGAGGTCGAAACCGCCAACTCCGCCGAAAAGATCAGAACCGCTGATTGAATCAAAATGCGGGTTCGCAATCTTCAGGGTCTCGTCCGTGCCGCTGTCGTAGAAGATGGTCGTGTTGATCGTCGTCACGTTGTTGTTTGACATCGACGAGTCGGTGTTCTCTTTCCAGGCAAGCTGGATCATGCCACCGACGTTCTCAAACTGAGTCAACGTTGCGCCATAGTCTGACTCGATCGTTTCCGGGTCGCCAAGGCTGGCCTCACTTATTGTCACGGTCTGGGTTGCTCCAGAATCGTCGACAGTAACTGAGAGGGTCCCTACGCCTGAGACATATACGTTTGTCGCTACGCCATTCGTGTAGTCGTTGTCCTTGTCCAGGGTGTCGTAGGTAATGTCCTCGAAATCGATCTGCTGGTTCGACGTGTCTATGTTGTTGATCTTCAGGACATGTGCTTCCTTGTTCTCAACAACAAGCCATTCCGAGTTCTGGCAGTCCTTGACATCTCCGTTGCCGTCACATGTATTGTGACCGTTGGATCCGTCAGCGTAGTACAACAGCTTGGAGTCGTAGTTGTCACCGAAGACCACGTCTGTCGGAGATGCTACTGACTCATCCAGGACATACGGTATGGTCACATCCTTGCCGTCTGTGTTCACGAATGTCAGCTGCCCGTCAGAGGAGCTTGCTGTCATCTCGATGTTCTCAGTCGTCTTTGAGATTCCGCCGAAAACGAACTTGAAGTTCCCGAATACAGGGTCGACAAGCTCATCGCCAGCTGCAAGATACGTGTCGTCGTCCGGTGTCCATGAGATGTTCAGACCGGTCCACTCGCCTGCTGTAGTAACTTGGCTACTGTCAGAGGAAAGAGAGACCATTGAACCGTCTATGTCGACTCCGCCTTTCTGGACCTTCTGCCCGTCCTCGAGGACAAGCTCGTCAGCGCCGATGAAGACCTTACAGACGTCTGCGTCGTAGTTCTCGGTGTGCACAGCAGTTGCGTCTGTCACTCCGAGGGTCACGCCGCTCACGGTCTGGGTGTCGTCAACATCGATCCAGATAGTCGAGCCGTCTACGTCGAAACCGCACTTGGTCCCTCCGTCATTGACATCGACCATGGTGATCGTGTGGTCCACGCCGTTGATGCTCTTTGTCACAGACTGCCCCTGGGTAAGCCACATGACTGACTCGCCAGCCATGAGGGTCAGCTTATCGAGGACACCGCTCGTTTGGTGAGCATCGGTTATCGTGTACTCCTGGCCCTGCATCTGGAATGTCGAACTCTCGAAATCAGCTGCGATGTCAGCAGAAGTCGTAGCATACTCAACAGGTGTGTCGAACTCGAGCACATACGAGTAAGCAGGCTGCTTGTCGCTGAAATAGAGATAGCTTCCTGCATCCTCTGCGCCGTTGTCATCCTGGACATACTTCATCTGGCCTGTGCCGTCAACAAAGTTAAGAACCTGTGTGTAATCCTCAGTGTTCTTATTGTCTCCCTCTGACTCGCTGTATGTGTCGTCAGCAAGGATGTTCGGCAGGTCGCCGGAATCCAGGGTGTCCTGCACGCCAGCTATGCTTTCGCCATAGCTCATATGCGTGTTACTCTTGTCAATCTTCACACCTTCGCTGACCGCTGTGGTCGAGCTTGTCGGTGTTCCGCAGACAGTCGTCTTTGTCACTGCAGCCTTCTGCAGCCCCAAAGCAACGTTGATTGCCCCGATCGAATCGATCGAGTTAGCATTCTTGCCCACTACTATCAGTCCATCGAACTGCCCGTTCTTGATGAACATATTGGGGTAGTTGCTAAGGTCTACGGCCATTGCTCCCATCACTGTCGCGCCCATCATGAACGCTCCTATTCCGATGGCAGCAATTCGCTTTATTGCCTTCTTCACCTTCATATTAACACCTCCGTGTCTGGTTTTTAGGCCACCTTAAATTTTGGAATCACCCTTTTCAGGGTTCTTCCCGGGGACTTTTTCGTCCTATATAAAGTTTACTGTATGTGGTTATCGCTACGCTCGGGATAATGAAAAACCTTCTTTATAAAGTTTTCGAACAAAAATGTCTCACTTTTTCGCCGTGTTTTGGTTACAGGCCTTCTATCCTCCAAATTCAACCGCCCTGGTCATTTGTTACTTGCGGATAAGTACAAAGTTTCAGGGCCTCTTTATTTAAAAACAGGGCTTTAATTGCTTTCCTGATATATATAGTTTGTGCAGAAAGAGTGCACTGCCGAGATTTGCCTGCCATATACTATGTACCATAATACTATAATATTATATATAGTAGGGATGATGCAGATTCCCATCATCCGGCCGGGATGCCGCATCAGCCTTTTTTTCCATTGCCATTGGGGCTGACAGATGCAATCATCTCCTCCAGCTGGCCTTTCATCTCCAAAATACCCATGCCGGCATTCATCTTTTCAAGGTCGTTAGCTATCTTCTTGAGAACCCTGTCAATGGCATAACCCATAAGCCCTTTTGTATATCCGTTCAGCCTTGAATACATGACAGGCGGGTTGCTCGCCACCTTTATGGCCTCCCTGTAGTTCCCTGCCTCCACCAGATCGTCAATCTGCGTGGCAGAATTGGCATAACCGCCGTTGGTGAAATCATCAGTATTGTACATTTCATCATCCTCCTTCATATCTCATTTCATAATCTTATCCTGAACAAGGATCGAAAAAGCAAAGATTTCCTGTGATTATATATAAACACTGAGTAGCCCGGTTTTCGCTCCGTGCGCATCGGGCTTTTCAGGCCGCGCGAGAATGGAGCTTGTGCCGGGATGATGAACTATCTGAACCAAAAGAAGAACCCAAAACCGAACCCGGCTGATTTCTGCATGACCGGAAATGATTGCAGGATATATATAAAGGTATTGGCGGTATCATTATTGCTTTTAAAAACAAAAAAATTAAATACTCAATCCTTTTCCCGGGTTCTCATTCTTATGGCAGGAAATAACAACCGGTCCAACGGGAAAAACAGCATCAAGGATTTCTCCCCTAAAAGATTCCTATTCATAACCATAGACGCCCTTTGCGGAGACCTCGCCTGGCAGATAAGAAAAGAGGGCCACGAGGTCAGGTTCTACACAAAGGCCGAATCCGACAAGGAAGTGGGAAACGGGTTCTTCACAAAGGTCGACGACTGGGAGAGCGAGGTCGCCTGGGCAGATGTCATAATATTCGACGATGTCCTTGGCATGGGGACAATCGCGAGAAAGCTCCGGAGAAGGGGAAAATACGTCATCGGCGGGACGCCGTATACGGACAGGCTAGAGGACAACAGGTCATTCGGCCAGGAGCAGCTCAAGAAATACGGGGTTCCCATAATCCCGTACAGGAACTTCAGGAGCTTTAGCGAGGCAATCAAGTTCGTCAAGCACAACCCGAACAGGTATGTCATAAAGCCCTCTGGAGAGGCGCAGAACCTAAAAGGCCTGCTCTTCGTTGGCGAGGAGGATGACGGAAGGGACGTAATACAGGTGCTCAATGACTACAAGAACGCCTGGGCAGAGAAGATACCTTCGTTCCAGCTCCAGAGGAGGGTCTCTGGCGTCGAGGTCGCTGTAGGCGCTTTCTTCAACGGCAAGGAATTCCTGTATCCAATCAATGTCAATTTCGAGCACAAGAAGCTCTTTCCCGGCAACCTCGGCCCGAGCACAGGGGAGATGGGCACGTCCATGTTCTGGAGCGGGCCGAACAAGATATTCAACCACACGCTCAGGAAGTTCGAGGGAAAGCTTGCCGAGGAGAAGTACGTAGGTTACGTAGACCTCAACTGCATTGTCAACAACCACGGCATATACCCGCTGGAATGGACAGCCAGGTTCGGCTATCCGACAATCAGCATCCAGCACGAGGGGATGCTCACGCCGATTGGATATTTCATGTACGAGCTCGCAAGAGGGGGCAACCCGAAGCTCAAGACAAAGAGCGGATTCCAGGTGGGCGTGAGAATCGTCGTGCCGCCTTTCCCATACACCGACAAGGAGACGTTCGACGTAAAGTCAAAGGACTCCATCATATTCTTCAAGAAGTCTCCGCCAGAGGGCGTGCACATAGAGGACGTAAAGAGGGTCAAGAAGGAATGGCTCATAACAGGCGAGTCGGGAGTCGTCCTCATCGTATGCGGGTGCGGCCAGACAATGAAACAGGCCCAGCAGCAGGCTTACACGAGAATCAGGAACATCAAGATACCCCACATGTACTACAGGACCGACATAGGCGACAGCTGGTTCGAGGACAGCGACAAGCTGCACAACTGGGGCTACCTCAGGGAGCTTTAGCCCTTCTGCTTCAGCAGCGAATCCAGCACGATATCGATTATCTTCCTCTGAACCCTTATCCTTGTCTTCAGCTCCCACAATGTCGGTGTCTCGACGACAATTACGTGGTCCGTGAATCTACCCTCCAGAAAATCATCGAATGTTATCCTGTCCCGGTAGACCCTGCCTGTCCTTCCTTCTGGATACCATATGACTCCGCCCCGGCTCATGTCGCCGTAGATCGAGCGCCTCATGGACACAGGAAGGCCAAGACCCTTCACAGCTTTTATTATTTCCCTGCCAATCCGCCTGCTCCTGTCCTCGCAGGTCTCGTACATGTAGAACTTCCCGGGATAATCCGCCCTTGAGAACTCCCTGCCGAGGTCGCCTATCGAGTCCTCGTGCAGGTCAAGAAAGAGGGAATATGACCGCATGTTCCTGTTGAACCACGACATCAGGTGAGCCGCCTCCGGGCTCTGCCCTCCCCCAAAGAAGCTGTGGTTTATGTCGATGCCGTCAGGGTTCCTCCTCTGCCCTGTCTCGAAGCCATGGGGATTGTTGCACGGAAGGATGTCAAGATTGAGATGCGCGAACATGTCCCTCGCCCCGTTTTCCAGGAAATCGCGCAGCGCGAACACGCCCGCAGGCTCTGAACCATGGGTCCCTGCCGAGATCAGCACCCTCGGGTTGGCCGGATTGGCGGTCGCACTGAGCAAGTACATCTTCTTATTGGATTTCGGCTGGGTCCCGATGGACTTCAGGACAGACAGCCTGTCTTGTGCAAAGATTCCAAGAAACTGTTCCAGCTTTCCATAGTCCCTGTCCGGTCCATCGCCGCCCGCAGCCCTTTTTTGCGCCATGAAAGAGGAGATAGTTGATTAAATTTATAAATCCTGCTGTCATCTCCGCCCGGATGGGGGACTCGGAGCATGGCCGGCACAGATGAGAGGGTGATAATACTCCTTGTCACGAACCTTGACGAGGATGATTTCAAGGCAGTGGCTGACAGCCTTGAGATGAAGGAGAGGCTGCTCCTGGTCAGCGACAGGTCGTCTATAAGGGCCTACAAGAAGAGGGATTTCTCCTATCTTGTCGACAGCTTCAGGAGCCCGCAGGCACTCATAGACAGGATAAGAAAATGGCAGAAGAAGAACAGGTTGAAGCTTTCAGGGATCATCGGGCTCGACGAGGAGCATCATTACAGGTTCTCAGGAGCGATCGCATCAGAGTTCGGGCTCGAGTACTATGACAAGAAGACCATCGATCTCTGCTCGAACAAGTATCTGCAGAGAGAGAGGCTCAGGGAGCATGGTGTGCAAGTCCCTATGTTCCAGCTCATATCAGGGCCGAAAAACGAGATAGGATTCCCAAATGTCCTCAAGCTGCTCACAGGATATGCAAGCTGCTATGTCTACCTCAACAAGAGCCAGGGGGAGTTCAGGAAGAACTGGGCAGAGCTCGGCAGGATGGCGAAGAGGGCAGAGAAGGACCCGATGCTCGCAAGGCACGCGACGTCAGGCAGGACATTCGACCCGAGGCATGAGTTCGTGGTCGAGGAATACATAGGGGGCAATGAATACTCATGCGATTATATAGTAAGGGGAGACAGGGCGCAGGTCCTCCGTGTCGTGAGGAAATACAGCTCTATGTTCGGGTTTTTCGATGCCCTATACCTTTTCAATCCTGACTCACAGGGGCCGGCAGACAGGGAATTCGAAGTGAAGGAGCTAGAGGATGTCTGCAGCAGAGCAGCAACTGCCCTGGGAATAAGGAAGGGCGTGTGCATGATGGACTTCATAGTCCGGGACCGCAGCATATACGTGATAGAGACCACGATCCGGCCGGGGATAAGCACCTTCGTCAACCTTATGTCTAATCTGTACAGGACCACCAGCATAGACATCTACATGAAGGAGATGCTCGGCAACGGCAACAGGTACAGGATCCCTGATGACCCCGAAAACAACGGTCTCGTGATCTATATCAGCGCCCCTTCCCTTGGAAGGATAAACGTCTTCGACACAAAGTACTTCGAAGAGAACTGGCACAGCCTGGGGATGCTTGAGATATGCAAATACCTCAATGCAGGAAAATCGATAAGGTCGTCCCGCCAGAAGCTTCAGCTTGGATACGTCATGCTCAGGGGCGTGGAGCAGAAAAAGATACCAGAGCTCATAAGGCTGGTGAGGGAAAAGACAGTCATCGAGATCGAGAAGGAGAAAGAATGATGCCCAAAGAAAAGGACAGGCCCCTGGAATGGAAAGAGTTCAGGGACAGGTTAAGGGAAATCCTAGAAGAGGAAGTCAAGCTCAGCGATGAGTCTGTCTTCAGGAGATATGCAGATGCAGCGATAGATTCCAGGGTAGCGCTTTTCACGTGCGCTGAAAAGTTCGGCACCCCGCTGTATGTCCTTGACGAGGACATGCTGAAGAAAAGAGCGCTCAGGTTCATATCGGCATTCAAAGGACACATCCCGAAGATGAGATTCTTCTATGCATTCAAGAGCAACGACCTCCCCCATCTGATAAGCATCCTCAAAAGCGAAGGCTTTGAAGCCGATGTGGCGAGCGGGCTGGAGCTTGAGCTTGCGCTGAATCTCGGGTTCAGGAACATAATATATACTGCGCCTGTGAAATCAGAGGCAGAACTTGGGCTTGCATTGAAGCACCGGGACAGGGTCGTCATCAATATCGACAATCTCGACGAGCTCCTGGATGTCGCGAGGCTCAATGAGCTGCAGGCGGTTGGCAGCGGCAAAAGAACCCAGAAGACAAGGATTAGCTTCAGGATAAGGCATGAGTGGAAGAAATTCGGGCTTGAGCTGGATGAGCTAGCTGAAGCGGCAGGGATGGCGAAAGAGAAAGGGCTTGCATGGGCAGGGGTGCATTTCCATGCGAGCTGGAACAAAGGCCCGAAAGCTTATGTCGACGACATTAAAAAGATTGCCGGTTTTTTAAAGAGGAATTTCTCAAAAGAGGAGCTTGCTGGACTGAGGTTTCTGGACATCGGCGGAGGGTTCCTTGCAGAGGGGAGCGGAACGCTCTTTTCCGCGACGAAGAAAGGGGGGCTCTTAGAGATTGCGGACAAGAGAGACAGCCGCCTGGGCATGATAAAGCCTGAAAAGATAGAGGAGATAGAGGCTTTTGCCCAAAAGATAGGCGCAGCTGTAAAAAGACACTGCACAGGCCCGCTCAAAGATATAGAGATATGGGCCGAGCCAGGAAGATACATCTCATCCCTGGCGACCTATATCCTGCTCCGCGTCGTCTCAGTAAGAAAGCAGGGCATATTTGTCGACGGGGGAATCAACCTTATAGGAAGCTCTGCCTTCGACCTCGAATACTTCCCTGTCGTGAACATCACAAGACCTTCTGGAAGCATACAGAGGGCACGTATCTTCGGCCCTCTCTGCGAC
Organism: uncultured Methanosarcinales archaeon; assembly: GCA_964469935.1. Taxonomy (GTDB): domain Archaea; phylum Nanobdellota; class Nanobdellia; order Woesearchaeales; family DSVV01; genus CAYXZQ01. The sequence continues at coordinate 33,314 of CAYXZQ010000005.1, read as the reverse complement.
CCTGACGATCATTTCGGAAGCGCGTATTTCGGAGAAAGATGCAGGAAAGGCGACTTCCTCGCAGTGATGCACCAGGGCGCATACACTTTCTCGACAGCATGGAGATGGCAGCAGCCGACAGCTGCCTATGCGGCATTCTCAGGCAATAGCATCCGGCTTGTTAAAGCCAGGGAAACTTTCTCAGACAGGTACAGGGGCACCAAAACACCATATTTATAAACTATGATGGAATCAATGCCTGGATGCCCAGGGAACCTGACATCGAATACATTTACAATGCCCAAAAAGAGATATCAATACTCAGGGGCATATCCGCGCTTCTTGACTGGGACGAGAACACCAACATGCCCGGGGCCGCACTCTACGGCAGGTCCGAGCAGGTGAAGTTCATAGAGAACCTGATTCAGGAAAGGATGACTTCCGAGGGGCTTTCCCAGGCAATTTCGAGGCTCAAGTCAGGCAATATCTCAAAGACTGAACAGATAATAATCAGCGAGCTTGAGAGCCAGATCGACAAGGCAAGGCTGATCACCCCTGGATTCAGGAAGCTTCTTGTCAAGCATTCTGTCATCAGCCAGGAGAGATGGAAGCAGGCAAGGAAGGTCAATGATCTCTCCCTGTTCTCGCCATACCTCAAGAAGATGGTCGAGCTCAAGAGGCAGCAGGCTATTATGCTAGATCCCTCTGCCCAGCCCTATGATGTTCTCATAAGGGAATACGAGCCGGGGATGAGCGCACAGAGGTACGAAGACATATTCAGGTACCTCGGGCCCGGGCTCGCAGGCATCCTGCAGAAGATAAGAGCCACCAGGAAGTACGGGGAGCAGAAGCCCCTGCAGTTAAGGATTAGGAAAAGGGAGCAGAAGGAAATCATAACCGAGTTTCTGAAGACCATGGGAATCTCGGACGAGAAGGTCATCGTGAGCACATCCCCACATCCGTTCACCACCAGGATCTCAAGGAACGACATAAGGATAACCACGAGATTCCAGGAACCCCTCGAATCCTTCTTCGCCGCTCTCCACGAGACAGGCCATGCCCTGTATGAGATGAACCTTCCGAAGAGATATTATCACACAGTGATATACAACCAGGCGTCATACGGTCTTGACGAGGCCCAGGCCATACTCTGGGAGAACAATATCGGCAAGAGCAGGGAGTTCTGGCAGAGATATTGCCAAAGATATTGCAGGCATCTTGACAGCAAGCCATCCTGGAGCGACTTCTACGAGCATGTCAACACCGTGAGGCCCTCGCTCGTCAGGGTCAATGCTGACGAGGTGACTTACATACTTCATATCATCCTAAGGTTCGAGATAGAGAGGGACCTGATAAACGGCAGGCTAAGGGTCAGCCAGATACGGAATGAATGGAACAAAAAGATGCAGGATCTCCTTGGAATCGTGCCGAAAAACGACAACGAGGGGCTGCTCCAGGACATCCACTGGGCCGCAGGTGATTTCGGATATTTCCCTACCTACGCGCTTGGCATGATATATGCAGCCCAGCTCCACAGGCAGATGTTCAGGGAACTGCCCGGAGCGATGGAGAAGGTCAAAGGGCTCGATTTCCTGCCCTTCATCGACTGGCTGAGAAGGCATGTCTACAGCAAGGGCAAGACAAGGACCGCAGAGCAGATAGTCAAGAACACGACAGGAAGCGGGCTGAGACCTAAGGTGCTCATCGATTATCTCAATGCCAAGTATTCAGATATTTACGGTTTCTAGAATATCATCCGGATAGTATCATTGAAAAGTGACATCTGCCGAGTTAAATGTTCCCATACTGCTTTTTGAAAAGCAGCCAAAGCGACGACTTAATAAACCCAGTTGAATTCCCGCCTGGATTGATTTACCGTGGGGAGGGATTCCCACGTAAGGGCTTCGCCCTTATCAACCCAAATCAAGTGCAACATCAACCTGTGGGTCGAGTAGTACGAATTATCAGAAATATCGTGCTGTTTTTCTATTAAAAAAAGCACCAGCACAGGATTTGCACAGGCTTTTTTTCCAGCAAAGCACGAATAAAAAGGCTGCGGGGGGAGGGATTCGAACCCGCGTAGGCACTAAGCCAACAGGTTTCCTTGGAACGCACCGGACGATACGCCCCGCCTAAGCCTGTCCCGTTTGGCCACTCCGGCACCCCCGCAAATAGAATGCTATGCACAGTCCAGTAAATTTTTCATGGGCGATGCACCCGAAGAATCATTCACTGTTCCACTTGTAGGACCTTAACTTCGAGGACTTGCCATATCCGCATGAGCTGCATACCTTCTTCTTCATATGGTACGTCTTCTTGCCGCACCTCCTGCATTGCATGTGCAGCTTCTTTCCGGACTTCTTGCCCATGGATGGTGTCCCTTTAGTCATCTTTCCCTACCTCATGCCGGAGATATGATAGTTATCGTGTCACCCCTGATGAAAACAACGCCGAGCTTCCTCTTGACCTCGCCGTTCTCCCTTTCCTCAGCGCCCTCAAGCACGAGGTTGATGTGGGGGTCGAATGCCTTGAGAGTGCCGATATACTGCCGGCTGTTCTTCATCTCGACAATCACCCTCTTATTTCTTGCCTGGTTCAATGCATCAAAAGGCCTTGCTGATTCCATTTTTGCAACCTCCAAAAATATGTATCTGACGGGAATCCGACCAGTTTATAAAGTTTTTGGAAAAATTTATAAACCCACAATATGAAGTTTAGCGCATGGGACTCAAGGAACTTCTGCTGCGCAAGGGAAGGGGCGTCGGAGAGCTCAAGAATTTCGGGACCGAGCAGGCACTGAACAGCAATATCATAAAGATCATCAAGGAGATCAGCGCTGTCGACAGGGAGGCGGATGCGGCAAGGAAATCCAAAAACATCATAAGCCTCCTAGGCAGCATAAGGAAGCAGATGTCGCTTCTAGAGCAGGTCCATCATTTCGCCCTTGTCAAGACAGTGAGGCTTCAGTACGACTACAAGGATATCGAGAAGAAGCTGGGCGATTTCGAATCCCACATGAAAAGCGAAAAGAGGAGGCTTGATGGCGAGGAAGCGAAGCTCATCAAGGAAATGAGAAAGGGCAAGATCCCAAATAATCCCGAACATATCAGGCAGCAGATCAGCCAGGCACGTGGAAAGCTGAGGGGATTCGATTCAAGGCTCAGAGAAATGAAGTCTTCGCTGAAAAGCTTCAAGCATGATGTCAGAATCCGGTGCAAGAAAAAGATAATCAAGATCAAGAAGATATACCATTTCGCCTGAATGACCAAAGCCGGACGGACGGTGCCCATTTCCGACACATTTAAATACCAGTGAATTCATAACTGAAAAAAACGGTGATAAAATGGACAAGAAAGCTTTTGTTGGCCTCTGGGCAGACGTGTTCAAGGGAATAGTCTACGGATTCATCATCGGTGTTGTTCTGACAGTCCTCATAGTTAAAGGGATAATACCATTCCCGTTCAGCCTGTGCGGCTGCTAATAAAAAATATTAAAATAAATTTAAAGGAAACCGCGCAGGACCTTGGCTTTTTCCAGAGCCATGTCGACCATCGTCCTGACATCGTCGACGGATATCGCGAAGTCACCGCCTTTCTGGAGCGCGCAAAGAACGCCTTTCTCCGTGGTCGTAATCGTCAGCCTTGCGTCAAGGCTCTTCTCCTCTTCGTGCAACGGATCGACAAGAAGGCTCTGGCCTATCTTGAAGACAGTCACTGCCACAGGTACCTTGCTTAGCTCGATGCCCTTGTCTGTCTTGGTCTTGTAGTCAAGCTCATCGTTCTCGTACTTCGGGAAGCGGGCATCCTTGAGGGCTGCTATTGCTGCTAGCGCCGATACGTCAAGGAGGTTCCCCGCGTCATTGAGCGTGCATATGTCGATGATAATCATCCAGCATTTCTCGCCTTTCTTGATTATCAGCTTCTTCAGGTCGATGGCTCCTGATTCCCTGATTCCCCTGTCTACAACCCTTGCAAGCTCTATTGCAGGCATGCCGGGTGGGCCAGACTCAAACTCCGGGCTTGCCATTGCCAAAAACTCGGCATTGACCATGATTGCCCCTTCCTCAGGCCTGTCAGGGAACGGCTGGGCTATCTCCATCTTGATTCCTGCGATGACATCAGTCTCGCCGAACCTAACCCTTGCAGAGCCCTCTGCGGTCTTGGAAACCCCGTACTCGACTGACACCTTCCGGTACTCATCGAGCTTCCTCCCGTCTATCCTGATGTTTTTTGAAAGCGATTTCTCAAGGTGCTGCTTGAATTCATTGTTCATTGTTATCACCATTAATCCTGTATTTCTCCTTCAGCGCATTCTTCTGCATCTCATTTATCTTAAGGATCGACTCTTTGACCAGCTTGAAACCTTCCATGAGCTGATCCCTAGAGACCTCACCGTCCATCTGGAGCAGGGTAATCATGCCTGTCGATGGTATCATAGCGATAGGGATGTCTGCGACCGGACCGCCGTCATATGCCTCTTCCTTGTAGTCAAGGTCGATGACAAGCTTGTCATCCACCCTACCGACAGAGACCGCAGCTACCATGTCCTTCATTGAGATGCCCGCATCAGCAAGTGCAATCGATGCTGCGCAGATACCTGCGCACCTGGAGCCTGCGTCTGTCTGAGGAAGCTCTATAAAGACGTCCACAACTGCATTCGGGAACTCATGAAGATCGACTACCTGCAGGAGCGCCTTCTCCGTGACCATCGATATCTCCTTGGACCTCCTGTTCGTCCCGGGACGGACCCTGTCGCCCATTCCTGAGAATGGCATCATGTTGTAGCTGCACCTCAGTACACCCTTAGCCGGGTCCTGAAGGAACCTCGGGTAGAGGTCCCTCGGGCCGTAGACTGTCGCATACGCCTCAGTGTCGCCTATCTTGAAATAGCCTGAGCCCACTGCATTGGGTATGACCCCTGCCTTTGCGACTATGGGCCTCAATTCATCTAATTTCCTGTTGTCATGTCTTTTATCGTAGCTCATCTTGATTCACCGTTTCCTGCCTGTGCATCATCCGACCTGCTCTCTTGCGGCTGTGGCCTCCTTTCCTGGGAAGCCTCCTGCTGGTCATCTCGCCGGACCGGTCCTCTTGCCTGGGCCGGACTGCCGCCCTTCCTTGCATTCTTGTCAAGGAACGCCTTAATCTTCTCGGTCAGGCCGGGGTGATGGGACTCAGCCTCTATCTTCTTTATTGTCTTAACAGCAAGTGCCTCGTCTTCCGGTTCCCCGAGAAGCCATATAAGGCCGTTCTGCCCCACGATTATCTGGCAGTTCGTCGCCTGCTTGACCATTGTCACCATCGAGCCCTGCTTGCCGATGATTCTCGGCACCTTGTAGGGATTGACATTGACAATCCTTCCGCCCTTGAGCTTCTTGAGCCCGGGACCCTTCATTGTCAGGTCGATCAGCCTCTGGCTTGTCATCTTGATTATCTTGCAGACAACGTAATCGCCTAGCTGGTAATATGAGGTCAGGTCCGCGCCCCTCGCGATGTATTCGGATGAGCCGTCCTTGAGCATCAGCATCGCAGTATATGCTGAATTCGTATCTATCCTCCAGCCGCTCATGGTCACGTCAATTACCTTGCCGATGATCACGTCGTTGGTCTTCGGGTTGTAGCAGCCTGAGACAGGTATTATCTTGAGCGCCCTGCCGTCGAGGACTATTATCCCGAGCCTGGACGCAAGAATCCTGTTGTCCGCCCTGTACGTCCCGAATCCTGGGAGGTTGTCCATTCCTTCTGCCAGGATCTCGCCCGGCACAACTATGCTTTTTTCCTTAACAATCAGATTTGTCATCATTGTTCACCTTCTTCACTCTTCAAAACCTTGGTTTCCACATTTCCCTGTGTTATCTTGTTTATGTGATCGAAAAGATCGCCCTGCATCCCTGCGGGAATCTCCACAACGCACGCCCAGGAGCCGTCATTCAGCCATTCATCCTTCTTGAGCCTGCCGAACCCGGATACAGCAGAATAAGCCTTGCCTGTGTATTCGGCCGGTATCCTGATAGCTATCTCCCTCTTCTCGAAACGTATCGGAAGAATCGGCCTGAGCTGCTTGACAATGGCCTCGACCTGGTCCTCAGCCCTCCTGTGCTCGTCGATCTTCACCTTCGCCTCTTCGAACGCGAGCTCGAGCCTGCTTGCAGGATGAGGCAGGTTGGTCTTTGGGTCCACTCCGTTCCTGCGGATCATGTCAAGAATCTTCTTCCTCTTCTGCTCCCGCAGCCTCTGCCTGTGCTCTGCAGTGACCTGTATCTCGCCCTTCTTAATTATCTTCTCGGCAACCTCTGATACATCTGCCGTGCCGAATGCCTTCTGCATCTGCGCTTCGGATGCGAGAAGCCCTTTCTTCGCGTCAAGAAAGACCTTGTCAGCTGCAAGTATGTCATCGACGGGAATCTCTTTTCCGCCCCTCAACTCAAGAGCCGCATCACAGTCTACCAGGACCTCGAAATTCTGGCCCTCGAACCTGTAACGTGCGACCACTGCCTTGTCGACATCAACCATTCTCATCACTTCTTCTTGATGTTGCCCTTGACGTCGGAATAGACCTTCTTGAGCCTTTCAGCATCTAGCCTGACGAACTCCTTCTTGTCCGAGCGTATGAAGACACAGTCAAGCCTCTCGATATTGAAGTTCTCCTCGACCACAGAGGCTATGGCCTTCACGGCGAGCTTGAGTCCGTCGTCAAGGCTCATATCAGGGCTGTACTCCTTGTGCAGTATCTCCTCCACTGCCTGGTCCCCGTCGCCTATGGCAGCTGCCTTGTACTCGAAGAATATCCCTGTCGGGTCAGTCTCGTAGAGCCTCGGCCTGTTGTTGTCGATGCCTGCAAAGAGCAGTGAGACACCAAAGGGCCTGAGACCGCCTGACTGAGTACAGAGCTGCTTGAGGTTCGCGATGTCCTTGACTATGCTTATGATGTCTATCGGGCTGTCATAGGTCACCCTGTACTGCTGTGCCTTGAGCTGGGCCCTCTCGACTAGGACGCGAGCGTCTGACAGGATGCCTGATGCTGTCGCGCCTATGTGATCGTCTATCTGGAAGATCTTCTCGACAGACTCAGGGACAACCAGCTTGTCCACTATCCTCTTGTCTGTGCATAGCAGCACGCCGTCCCGGCATGTTATGCCTATGGCTGTCGAGCCCTGCTTGACAGTCTTTTTTGCATACTCGACCTGGAGCAGCCTTCCGTCAGGGGAGAACATGGTTATCGCCCTGTCATAACCCATCAATTGGTGGTTCATAGGTTGCATTTTATCCCTCCAATTCTTTGTTTTAATGCAATTCTCTTGATTTATCCTAATATGTATTTCTCATACGCCTTGTTCAGCATGCCTGACATGCCGATGCTTCTCACGACAACATCAGTGCCCGATATCCTTTCGATGAAGCAGAATGATGCCCTGAGATGATCGGCATATCTGTGGCTGACCTTCACGAGGCCCCTCTGCTTTTGCTCGTCATACTTTTCCTGGAGCACTATGGCCCCTGCAAGAGAAGCTCCCCGGGTCCCGAGATACCCGTTGATAGCATCAGATATTGCATCCCTGACCCGCTTAAAACTGCTGATTTTCTGTTTAGAGATGATTTCAAACGCCAAATAGCGCTTCTTTTCCCTGAGGCTCGGCATAACAGCCTTAATCTTAGTTTTCGGTGCCATTTCACCCAAATCAACTAGTTTTAGTTGAGAAAAAAGTAAATAGACTCTTTTTTCCTTTCTTCTCTCACGAAAACGGAGAAAGTTTTATGGTTTATAAAGTTAATGTTTTTGGCACTATCGGATCTGTACATACAGCCCCAGGATCTCATCCCGCTTCTCTTCCATCAGCTCCTCTGTGTCTGCTTCGACATTGAGCCTGAGAAGAGGCTCGGTATTTGACGCTCGGATGTTCGCCCACCAGTCATCATACATTATCGAAACACCGTCCAGGTGCAGCACTTCCTTTGCATCCTTGAAATGCCTCTCCACCTTCTCCATGACCGCAGAAGTGCTGTCCACTTTCCTGTTTAGCTCTCCGCTCTGGAAGTATTTCTTGAGCCCGTCAGCAAGCTCTGACATCTTCCTGCCTGATTTGATTATAAGGTTGACAATCCTCAATGCCGCAAGCGCGCTCGACTCTGCATTGAAGTTCTCCTCGAAATAATAATGGCCCGAGAGCTCGCCTGCAAATGATGCGCCCTCGTCCCTCATCTGGTTCTTGATGAACGCGTGGCCGACGCGGCACATCAGCGCCCTGCCTCCGTCCTTCTCGATTATCTCCCTGACAATCTTTGAGCTGCGCAGATCGTACAATATCGTCGCGCCTTTTTTGGCCGATAGCAGGTCCTGTGCGATGAGTGCTGTGAGAAAATCGTTCCTGACAATGTTCCCTCTCTCGTCGACCATCCCGCACCGGTCTGCATCGCCGTCGAACGCGACGCCCAGGTCAGCCTTCTCTGCGACGACCCTCTTCCTGAGGTCGTCAAGGGTCTCGTGCTTGAGCGGGTTGGCCTCGTGGTTCGGGAAGGTGCCGTCAGGTTCCTCGTACATCGTAACCATGCTTATGCCGGGAAGATCAAAAGCGCCCAGTGCATAGCTGCCCATCCCGTTGCCGAAATCCGCCACTATCTTCAGCTGCCTGTTTTCAGGATTCCTGTAATGGCCCCTGATGAACTCTGTGTACCTGTCGACTATCCTGTCTTTTGTGACTTTTCCAGGCTCGTCTGCCTCCTTGAATTCATTTTTGATCACCATGTCGCGGATGTCCATTATGCCTGTCTCGCCGCTCAGGGGAATCGCCTTCTCCCTGCAAAGCTTGAATCCGTTCCACTCGCTCGGGTTGTGGGAGGCAGTTACCATGACTGAGGCGTCAGCGCCGAGGACCCCGTTGGCATAATAATGCATCGGGGTCGTGCACATCCCTATATCTATGACGTCGGCTCCCTGCACGGTTATTCCCCTGACAAGCTCTTTCTTGAAGTCTGGCGACGACTCCCTCATATCCATGCAGACCACGACTTTTTTGCAGCCTAGAAAATCAACAAGAGCCCTGCCTATCCTGAAAGCGATGTCAGGATTCAGGTCCCGGTGGACAATACCCCTAATGTCGTATGCCTTGAATATCGCCTTGTTTATCTCCATAACAACACCCCTATCTCTGCCATTCCTTCTCTGCCTGGGCAAACCCGTCCTCCTGGCTTATGTCGAACCACTGGCCGGAAAATGGATATGCCACGAGCTTGTTCTGCTCTGCGAGCTTCGGGAAGAAATCATAGAACATCTTCACGTCGTCAGGTATCATGTCGACGACCTCTAATGACAGCAGGTACAGCCCTGCGTTGATGAGCTTAATCTTCTGCGCATCGTCCTTGGGCTTCTCCCTGAATCTCCTGACCCTTGTTCCGTCTACGCTCACGACCCCGTAAGACTTCGGGTCCTCGACAGTGGTCAGGGCTATTGTCGCAAGGGCATTGTTCTCCTTGTGAGTTCGGTACATGTCAGAGAGATTCACGTCCTTGAGCTCGTCTGAATACGTGACAAAGAAGCTGCCGCTCAAAAATGGTTTCGCCTTCTTTACGAGGGTCGTCGTGCCCGACGGCTTCTCCTCGTCGATGTACCTTATCCTGACCCCGAACCTGCTGCCGTTGCCGAAATACTCCTTTATCTCGTCTTTCTTGAAGCATACGCCTATGAGGATGTCCTTGACATTGTAGCTCCTGAAGAGGTCTATGAGGTGCTCGATGACAGGCTTGTTGTGCACCCTGAGCATGCCTATAGGAAGGCCTTTTTTCTTGCCCTCGCCCGCCGCCAGAATTATCCCGTGCTGGGGAATGTCGAGCTGGAGGCCCTTGTGCAGCAGGAGCTCTATGGCATGGCTCCTGTTCTTAATATGGAATCCGTCCACGCTCTGGTCGATATTCTTGAGTATCTCAGAATCCAGCGTAAGGGTGACCCTCTCTTTCATGCAGGTACGGGATGCCCGGGATGTATATAAATATTATGATTTCGTATGATGGAGTATGATGTTTTTGCAGGCAAAAGATTTAAATAAAAGGGGAGGTGCATCAATCACATGCCTCTCGTGAAGTCAAAGAAGATGCTGGACATGGCAATGAGGAAGGGGTATGCTGTCGGGCATTTCAACGTTGACAACCTGGAGACTGTCCAGGCAGTCCTCGGGGCGGCAGAAGAGATGAAGGCGCCTGTCATGCTCGCTGTTTCTGAATCAGAGATAAGGTATGCCGGATTCGAGAACCTGGTATCGATAATCAAGACCGCTGCCAGGGGCTCAAGGGTGCCGGTTATGCTGCACCTCGATCACGGCAAGGACGGAAAGATAATCAAGAAGTGCATCGAGTCAGGGTTCTCATCTGTCATGATTGACGCGTCCTATTGCAGCTTCGACGAGAACGTGGCAATCACAAGAAGAGTAGTCAGGATGGCGAAAAGAAGGAGGGTCCCGGTCGAGGCCGAGCTCGGGAGCGTCGATCCGGGGAAGGTGAGGAAGGGCGATGACAGGTTCACCGACCCGCACCAGGCAAGGGAATTCGCAAGGCTCACAGGCATCGATTCACTGGCGATATCGATCGGCACGAGCCACGGGGCATACAAGTTCTCCTCCAAGCCGAAGCTCGATATCAAGAGGCTCCAGCTCATCGATGATGTCGTGGAAATCCCGCTCGTGCTTCACGGGGCATCGGAGGTGCCCCAGGCATACGTCAAGCTCGGTATGAGGCACGGGGCGAAGTGGAAAGGCGCAAAAGGGCTTGACAACAGGACCCTGGCCCTTGCATGCAGCATGGGGATAGACAAGGTCAACATCCACACGGACCTCAACATAATAAGAATAGCATCAACACGCCAATACCTGGACAACAATCCCGGAGAGACTGACCCGAGGAAAGTCCAGGATTTCGCAAGGAGCAATGTTAAGGAGTTCGTAAAGAAGAAGCTCGAGATCCTTGGAAGCGCGGGAAAGGCCTAGGCTTCCCTTGCCCTGAGGTCATGGGCCGTGACATGCTCTATCTTCACATTTACCTTCTGCCCGAGCCTGTAATTTCCATCGACTATGACCTGCTTGTATGAGCTGTTCCTGCCGACCCATGAGCCGCCCTTTCCTTCCTCATCGATGATTATTGGGCCCTCCCAGTTCCTCCACTTCTTGTTGGTCTCGAACCCTGTCCATGAAAATGCGCTCGTCAGCTTCCTGCTCCTGTTCTTGGTCACCTCCCCTGACAGGGGAAACAGTTTAGCAGCCCTTGTCTTCGGCCTCGACCAGAACCGGGAAATGTTCAGGACATCCGGCCTGAGCTCTTCCACCAGGCGCACCGAATCATTGAACTCCTGCTCTGTCTCGCCGGGAAACCCGCAGATTATGTCAGTCGCGATGGTGATGTCAGGTATCTCCTGCCTGATCCTGCTGACGATATCCCTGAAATCTTCAGCAGTATACCTCCTTTTCATCTTTTCAAGGACCCTGTCATTACCTGACTGGACAGGCACATGGAGGAACCTGAAGAGCTTCTCATTCTGAAAGACCCTGGCAAGCCCGTCGAGCATCCGTTTCGCATGGTCGGGGTTCATCATGCCGACCCGGATGAAGAAATCGCCTTCTATCTTGGTTATCTCTTCGAGCAGCACTGTGAGCGACGAGCCTATGTCCATGCCATAGCAGCCGGTGTCCTGGGCAGTGAGCCAGAGCTCCTTCGCCCCTTTCGCAACTGCCATTTCAGCCTGGCGCACGACGTCTTCCTTGGGATAGCTCCTAAATCCTCCCCGGGCCTGCCTGACGATGCAGTACGAGCATTCGCCTTTGCATCCCCTGGATATGGGTATTATCTCTATAATCCTGTTCTTCCTGAGTCTGGGAAGGCCCAGCCTTGGGCTGTCAGCCCTATCGAGCATCACCTGCGGATTGCCGTGCATGGTCTCCTCGATTATCTCGGCTATGCTTCCAAGGTTGTCAGGGCCTAGCAAGGAATGCTGCTTGAACTTCTCCGGCATAGCCTGGGCCATGCAGCCTGTTATGACTATCGGCCTGCGCATCGACTCAGCCTCCCTGAGATATCTCAGGACCCTGTTCTCTGTGGGCTTTTTCACAGCGCAGGTGTTGATGACTATCACTTCGGACTTTTGAGGCTCATCGACCATCTCATAGCCCAAGTCTGCAAGCAGCCCCTCCATCGCCTCTGTATCAGAGATGTTGAGCGAGCAGCCGAATGTCTTGAAATACACCCTTGTCATGCTGCTGCAGGAATGGAATTTGTTATAAAACAGTTTCGGAGCCCGGCGAAAGTTTTATAACATAGGGAATGTTATATATTATAATGGCAGCTGACTGGTTCCCGGTGATAGATTCCGGCAGGTGCATGGATGACTGCTTCAAGTGCCTGAATTTCTGCCCGCAGAAGGTTTATTCAAGGCAGGGCAGAAGGCCCATAGTTGAGAATCCTGATGCATGCCTCGAAGGATGCGACTCCTGCAAGCCCATCTGCCCGAAGGACGCAATCAGCTTCATAAAGTCGAGAGTCATTGAGATCGACGGGACAGGGACAGGGGTAATAGGCCTTGAGAATGCCCTTGCCATGGATGATTTCGAAGAGGCATTCTCTTTTATAAAGGAGCATAACTACATCCCGGGCGAGGCCATTGATAAATACAAAGAGGCTGTCAGGCGGGAATTCGACAAAACGCGCCTCTGACAGGCTGAAGATGGAGAATTCTAAGAGTGGACTCGAAAAATTTTTAAATATCAATTGCAATCATTATTATATATAAAGTTACATTTTCGCGTGCAGAAGTATCTAATATGGCTGAAGAAACAATCGAGCTTGGGGGGAGCATCCGTCTTTCTGGCTTCAAGGACATCGATGGCGGGAGCATGATTATCATCAAGAAGATAATCGGCAGTTTCGTCAAGAAGGTCAGCGAGAAGAACCCGAAATTCCAGAGCCTGACAGTGACCCTCAAGAAGATACACACCAGCGAGGAAAGCGAGTCGACGGGAAAGCATGAGCTTCGCGCCCTGCTTGTCGCTGACAAGAACTACAATGCTGAAGTCACACACCTTAACCTGATGTTTGCAGTGGACAAAGTTCTCAAGAAAGTCGAGTCAGCGATGGAATGAGCCCGATGGATGACGAGCGTCTCAGTGGGAAATATATCCGCATAATAGCCAGGCCGAATTCTTCACGGACAGAGATAAAAGGATGGGATGAGGACAGGCAGGCGTTCAGGGTAAATGTCAAGGCGCCTGCTGACAAGGGCAAAGCCAATGCCGAGCTCGTCAGGTATTTCTCAAAGAGGCTGAAAAAGAAGGTGTCGATAAAATCAGGGCTCACCTCGAAAGAAAAAGTCCTGAAAACCTGTTGAATTGTGCTTCCAGGTCCTCCATGCTGCCTTCGTTGACAATCGTGTAGTCTGCCATCGCAATCGGCCCGGCCTTGCTCATGTTCTCTATCTCTGCATGGTCCCTTGACCTGGACTGTTCCGGGGTCTGGGGCCGGAACCTCATCTCCTTGTCCTTGCTGCTGTCGAACTTCCTGGCCGAGAGCCTCGAATACCTGGTCGCGGGCGATGCGTATACTGCCAGGGTGATGAAATCGCTGCCGTACTTCCTCTTCATCTCGAGATACTCCTCCCAGCTGTACAGGCCGTCGACCACGACACTTCCCTTCTCAAGAAGCCTGTCTATCTTCGGGATGTTGAGTATGGCGAATGCTGCCATGCCATGCTCCTTCCTGAGCCCTTCCCTGATGGGACGCTCGTTCTCCTCAGTGGGCTCGAGGCCCTTCTCCCTGACTATGTCAAGGGTCAGCTGGCCGAACCTGAGAAAGCCCAGGCCTCTTTTGCTGAGCATGTCCGCGACCACGCTCTTGCCCGAGCCGCACATCCCGACTACGGCGATTACTTTCATGGGCCAAAGGAAAAGTTTTTATGTTTTATATTTTTTCATTCGACGATGAGAATCGAGAAGATAGGCAGGGACCCTTTCCTGAAAAAAGACATAAAGAAGATGAAATTCGAGCCTGACGAGCTGCCGAAGATGCAGCTGTTCTCCTCCGACGACGTGATCATGGGAAACCCCTCCTCAAACATCGCAGCAGGATTCGTGTATACCTGGAAGAGCGACAGGCCGCCCGAAGATGTCATGGAATTCTTCCAGAAGATTTCCAGCTATGCCAACATGGCTGGGCTCTGGAAGACCACTAACGGCGCCAGGTACGTCTTTGCAAACATCCTCGCAAACCCCAACATCAACAAGCTGGTGCTCCTCGTGTTCGGGCTCAGGGACAACGGCCATCTCCTCGCGGAGGCGCTCACTAATTTCTGGAAGAACGGTGTCGACGGCAATGGGATAATCATCGGCTCGAAGTCGCCCAACCCGAAATTCGAGCAGGTTCCCCTTGACGCCCTTGAGAGGGTCAGGAGGCAGTGCGATCTCGTCGTCATCAGGAACATCGGGGATTTCGAAAGGACACAGGAGCTCGTGAGGTGCATGATTGAATGGCCAAAGGATGCGACCCCTGTGCCTGATGACGTGGAATTCTATTCGCAGGTCATAAAGAACAAAAGATTATATGATGACGGTGCCAGGTTCGACAAGCCATACAAGCTTGATTTGTCGACGACAGCAAAGAAGGTGAAATTCATAGAGAAATATTCAAGGCTCCCTCTTGGCCAGACAGTCCACGCCGACAACCTGGTCGACGCACTGGAGATGGTGACTGCATTCGTGTACGAGAAAGGCGACATGTTCAGGGACCAGAGAGGGGTCATAACCATGGAGTCCCGCTCGTTCAGCGTGACGATCAGGGACGTGCTGCAGAAGATACCTGAGCATTTCTCCGAGGATTACATAAAGAAATACGTCAGCGAGTTCATGGACGGGACCGGCGAGAAGCTTGACGAGTTCGCCTACACCTACCATGACAGGATATTTAGGAGATGGGGCAACCAGGTGGACAGGGCGATTGCGGTCCTGAAGAAGAACCCGAACACGAGAAGGTGCATGATAACCCTCTGGGACCCGGAAAAGGATATTGACACAAGCAGTCCGCCCTGCCTTGACTTCATCTGGTTCGTGGTCAGGGGAAAGAAACTCGAGATGCACTCTGCCTACAGGAGCCAGCACATAGCGACAGTGACAAAGGAAGGCAGGCTCATGGAAGGCGAGGGGGCATTCGTCCCGAACCTATATGCCCTGGGCACCCTTCACCAGCATGTCGCAGGAAAGACAGGGTTTGCCAGGGGCCCGCTCGTGCTCACTGATTTCTCAGCACACCTGTACATGAGCGATGTGTGAATAGCCTGAGGCATAAAAACTTATTTATATTACTCCTTTCTCCCATTTTTCGCAGGGGTGGAAAATGAAGGCATACCTTGACATTGTTCAGAAAGTGTTTGACGAGGGAGTGAAAAAAGAGGACAGGACAGGGGTCGGCACGATCGCTATTGCCGGGGCCATCTTCGAGCACGACATGGCGGACGGATTCCCGCTTGTGACCACGAAAAGCGTTCCCATGAGGCTAGTCGCATCAGAGCTCGAGTTCTTCATCAAGGGCATAACCGACAAGAGATGGCTGCAGGAACGCAACAATCACATATGGGACGAATGGTGCAGCCCGGCAATCATCCCGTATGCTCATGACGAGGCAACGAAGAAGAGGATGATGGAAGAGAGGGACCTCGGGCCTCTATACGGATGGCAGTGGAGGAATTTCGGCGCAAAATACACGGGATTCGACAAGAAGCCCAAGGGAAAAGGAATCGACCAGCTCAAAAAAATCGTCGACACCCTCAAGAAAGACCCGAGCGACAGGAGGATGATATGCATGGCGTGGAACCCGATGGACGTGGGCAAGGTTCTCCCGCCATTCTGCCATTACGGTTTCCAGGTGACCGTGCTAAACGGAAGGCTGAACCTGCTCTGGAACCAGAGGTCCTGCGATGTCGCGCTGGGTGTACCTTTCAACATAGCGAGCTACGGCCTGATGCTGCACCTTCTTGCAAAAGAGACAGGGTACAAGGAAGGGAAGCTCGTCGGCTTTCTCGCCGATACCCACATCTACCTCAATCACGTGGACGGCCTGAGACTGCAGCTCAACAGGAAGCCCTTTCCCCTGCCCAAGGTCAGGACAAATAGCTTCACATCGATATTCGACTGGAAATACACCGACACAGAGGTAGTCGGCTACGACCACCACCCGAGAATCAGCTTCGAGGTGGCTGTCTGATGTCAGAGATGGTGCTGATCGTCGCCGTATCCGATAACAATGCGATCGGAAAAGGAGGGACCATACCCTGGCACATACCTGAGGATTTCTCGCGCTTCAAGAAGATGACAATGGGCCATCCCTGCATAATGGGCAGGAAGACATTCGAGTCCCTTCCTGATAATGCGAGGCCGCTTCCCGGACGCCTCAATATTGTGCTGACATCTGACAGGCAGTATGAAGCGTCCGGCGCCATTGTCGTCCATTCCTGGGAAGAGGCCCTGGAAAGGGCGGACGACAGCGAAAAGGTCTTCATATGCGGCGGGGCCGAGGTCTACAGGCTCGCGATGGATGACGCGGACACGATAGAGCTCACAAGGGTGCACAGGACCATAGAGGATGCTGACACGTTCTTTCCGGATATAGACTTGTCTGTGTGGAAGCTCGTCTCTGAGGAAAAGCACGAGGAGTATTCTTTTTTGACGTATAAGAGAAAGTGAAAATAACACGATATCTTTCAGATATGGATCAGGTTCTCAAGAGGAGGGGACAATTCCCTATCATAGGGGCTGCTGACTATCTGCCCCTGCTTGAGGACCCTGATTACAGGATCCTCCTTCTGCTCGCTCATGGTGACGATATAGACATCAGGCATCACATACGAGCCTGCCGCGGCTGAGCAGTGCTTTGTGCCGACCTTTGAAGAGAAATTGTATCTCTGCCAGAGAGGCCTGCTGTTCGGCCTGCCCATCTCTACAGCGATATCGTCCAGAGACAGGTTTGTGATCACATAGCCGCTTGCAAGGAGATAACCTTCAGTATCCATCAGAATCGCCCCGTCGGTCTCTGTCGCAGCGGTCATGAGCAGGTCAAGCGCCTCTGGATTGCTTATGTGGGTCCTCTCGGGATTCTGCTTATAGACAGGACCTATCACGTCTTCATTGAGATATTTGATATACTCGGAATGTGAATCCGGGCTGTAGCCGACTACGACCATTGCCCCGCATTTTTTCTCAGGATCCCAGTCATGGCTTTTCTTCCTTCTCTCATTGAACTCGTACTTGACCTTGTTGAGCTTTTCTATCAGGGTCTCGACTATTTCAGGCGCAGGTCCATCAGCATCATAGCCCATTACTCTTCCTTCAATATCATCAGCAAAACACATGATACCTACTAATATACATTTACCTATATTTATAGTTATCCATGATTGTTTTTTATTTTTTTCCAAAAAAATGCAAAAATTTATTAATAAATAAAAATATATGCCAAAAAATGGCAAAATACGATTACGAGTTACTCTACATGGTTACAGAAAATTCAAGAATGGGCCTCAGGGAAATGTCCAACCGTCTCAAAAAGAGCCCCCAGCGGCTTAAATATTCAATCTCTGTCCTCGGAAAGAGCGGCATCATAAAGGAGCCTTTCTGCGTGTTCGACTATTCCTACTTCGGGCTTATCCTCTTCAGGGTGTATTTCAAAGGAGGCTACATCAGCGAGAACGACAAGCAGAGGATACTCAACCAGCTCAATTCAAACCCGTATGTGACCACCACCTACGAGCTGACAGGGGAGTTCGACCTCGTCGCAGAATTCCTCTGCCCGAATCCCTCGAAATTCAACAAGGAGCTCAAGAAGATAGTGCAGATATTCCCCACGCTCAACGACTACAAGATAATCCTCAATCTCGTATCATACCTATTCCCGAGGAATTTTATGCTGACCACGAACAGCCATGAGGCATCCAACATAGAGGTCATCATCGGCGGGGACAGGGAGCTTGCAGACTTCAGCCCTAACGAAAAAGCGGTGATAAAGAACATCCTGGCCGAGCCGAAGCTGAGGCTGACAGAGCTTGCAAAGAGGTCCGGCCTCAACATAAAGACAGCAAAATCAGTCCTGACAGGCCTGGAGGAGAGAAACGTCATCAAGGGCTACAAGAGCATACTCGACACCGACACACTGGGACTCAACAAGTGCAGGCTTTTCTTGCGGCTGCACAACATCAGCGCAGAGCGCGAGAAGGAGCTCAACGAGCACCTCCAGAAGACAAAGGAGATCGTGCAGGCGAACAAGACTGTCGGGGACTGGGACCTGGAAGTCGACATAGAGGCCGAGGGCTCTGTGAGGACCAGGGCCATAATCATGCGCATGAGGCGGGAATTCCGCGACCTCATCGAGAGCTTCAACCTCATAGACTTCTTCACCTATTACAAGAGGTCCTACCTGCCGATGTACCTGTTCGAGACAGATACAGGCAATGCGAGATGAAAAGTTGCCGCCTGCCTTCTGATTGCCCTCTCATTTTTCCAAAACCTTATAAATTCACCATCAAACCCCATTCCCATGGCTGACGGGAAGTTTCTGATGGTGGACGGCCTGGACGGAGGGGGCAAGGGAGTAGTCATAGATTCCCTCAAGGACTATTTCGAAAGCAGGGGGCTGAAGATTTTCGACCTCCGCAGATACTGGAAGGAGAAGAACGAGATACCCGAGCTTGATGATGTCCGGCAGTACGACGTCATCTGCTCTGCCGAGCCGACATTCTCGATGGTCGGCAAGGTAATCCGCGAGGAGATCGTCCGGGACAACAACAGGAAATACTCAGCCCTGACTACGGCCCATGCATTCTCGCTCGACAGGGAGATTCTGTACAAGAAGCTCCTGATACCTGCGAGGGCTGCAGGCAAGATAATCCTGCAGGAGCGGGGTGTTGTGACATCCATAGTCTACCAGCCGATCCAGCAGGAGAGGATGAGCCTCAAGGACATAATGAACCTGCCGGGAAACAGGCTCGCGCTCAAGAATGCACCTGACCTGCTCATAATACTCAAGGTCGAGCCAGCGGTCGTCATCAAGCGCCTGAGCGACAGGGGAAAGAAGGACCATGCGATATTCGAGAACCTCGCCTTCCAGAGGAGCGTGGAGGAGAGATACGAGTCTGACTGGTTGAGGAAGCTGTTTTTCAACTTCAAGTCGAAAGTGGTCTATCTCGACACGAACCCGCCGAGGACGGTCTCTGACACGAAAGAGAACGCAGTCAGGATATGGAAAGAGCAGATTGGCAGTATTTAACCGGAGATTTTAAGAGTTAATAACAAAATTTAAATAATCTGATTGCAGACCGATTCATATAGAAATATTCTTGAAAAACGGAGTAAAAGAAAAGGGAGGGGGATGAACATGGTTCAGGAAGATGTGGAAAAAGGCAGGGTTTGTGCGATACTTTCGTATTTCCTTGTAGGCATTATCTGGTATTTTGCTGATGAGAACATGAGGAAGAACACTTACGCTAAATTCCATGCCAAGCAGGGCCTGGTCCTTCTTGTCGCGTGGGTCGTGCTCTGGATTGTTGAGATGGTGCTTTTTGCTATCCCTTTCATAGGCTGGCTTTTCCTGATAGTGGTGTGGCTAGCCTCGATCGGGCTCTTCATCCTGTGGCTCATCGGGCTCATAAATGCCATCAACGGCAAGGAGAAAGAGATACCGATAATCGGGCAGTTTGCCAAGAATTTCACTTTCTGAAATTCTTATTTTTTTCTTAATTATACATTTTCTTAATTATATTTTTCAGGCCCGAAGCAGTCTTGACATCAGGCCTGCAATCAGTCCCCGCTTCAGGGGGATAGCCTTCTCGGGGCATATCTCATGGCAGCAATAGCACCTTATGCATTTTCTGTAATCGAACCTCGGAAATTTTTCTGGCATTGTTATCGCGCCTGCCGGGCATATCTTCTTGCAGTTTCCGCAGCTGATGCACTTCGTCTTCACTACCACCGGCCTTGCCGTGAAGATTCCCCTGACGAGCCTTGATAGGGAAGGCGGCATCTTCTGCATGATGTTTTCCGGTCGCCTGAAGCCCTTGACACGGACTTCAGTGATGCTGTTGCCGACCACTTCTATGTCCCTCAGGTCAGAGCCAGAGATTTTCCTTCTCTTCGCGCATGAGACTGTATGGACCTCGGACTCTATCATCCCGACGACATTCATGGCCACAGTGTCGACTGCGACAGCGTTCTCACCGGCAATCACCACATTGATGTTGCGCGGACTGCCTGCTGCAGGGCCGGAGCCCTCCATCCCGACTATCCCGTCAACGATTGTCAGGGCTGGACGGACAGCGTCATGCAGGTCAAGAAGCATCTCTGAGAAAAGCACAGGATCCTGGAACCTGAGGTGATAAGTACCCTTGATCTTGCCGGGTATGCAGCCAAACAGGTTCTTGACTGCGCATGTCAGGCCTGTCAGGGAATGGGTCTTGAGCTTGGGAAGGTTGATTATGGCATCAAACTCCTTCAGCCTGGCCGAAAGCCTGAACGATTTCGATATCTTTCCCGATGCCTTAACCTCAATCGGCTCGTCAAGCTCGACCAGGGGTATCTTATGCTCCCTGCATATGTCCAGGATGCCGCTCTTTTTCGCGACAGCCTCCAGGGAATGGAGCCCGGGACTGTCGCCTACAGAAGGCTCTGCCCCCGCCCTTCTTATCTCTTTTGCGACAGCAGCGAGAAAAAGCGGGTGGGTAGTCACTGCCTCATCAGGGCTTTTCGCAGAAAGCTGGTTTATCTTCAGAAGCACCCTGTCCCCACTGCTGACGAAATTCTTGATGCCGCCGAGCCTGTCCAGGCAGGAGCCCACAGCCCTCTCAGCATCAGCGTAATCAATGCACCTTTCGATCGCAACCTTTAGTTTTTCCATGTTGATGCAGGCATCTCTAAATGTGAGCCCATGCAACCATATGCCGCGCCTCACTTCTTCACTAACAGGGACCCTATAGCGGATAAGGCAGCACCGAAGAGGGCATAGATAATCGGGTCGATGACGATGCCTGCGTAGACTCCGATCGCAACCATGGTCTTAATGGTATCAGCCGGCGCACCCTGGGCGACTGCCTTGTTTATTGTCTCTGTGAAGATTGCTGGAAAATAATAGAAGCTGATGATTGCCAGGACCGCTGCGACAAGACCGCCAATCACTCCTATGAAAGCCCCTGTCTTCGCTGCGTATCCGGTTGTCTCGCCCGACTGCTTAACAATGTATCCGATGTATCCGAAAACCCCTATGAAAACAACGTATCCAATAATCGACCAGATTATGGAGGTCACCATGCCCATGCCGGCAACTAATACAGACAGAACTATCCAGACTATGAATATGTATGCGGGAATCTCTGCCAGTTCCCACATCCTTCCGAACCCTTTTTTCATTTTCCCACCTCAGGGTGCTTTTATTACGATGTTAATGACCACCTTACTGATAAATGTTTTGTTTTCAGATGGGATTTCCCGCTGTGGCTGATTGCAAAAGTATAAAAATGAGCTCAAAATGAGGCTGAGGCATGAAGCCGACGACATCTCCCTACATCATCGTGAGGAAGTCCAGCATCCACAACAGGGGCGTGTTCGCAAGAAAAGACATACCTAAAGGGGCAAGGGTAATTGAGTATGTCGGAGAGAAAGTGACGAAAAAAGAGGCAGAGGACAGGGTGACTGAGACGATCGGCAATGCCGACGAGAACAACGGGGCAGTCTACATATTCGAGCTTAACAAGAGGCATGACATCGACGGCAAAGTCCCGTACAACACAGCGAGGTTCATCAACCACTCCTGCGACCCGAACTGCGAGACAGAGATAATCAGGGGCCATATCTGGATAACCGCGCTCAGGGACATCAAAAAAGGCGAAGAGATATCCTACAACTATGGCTATGGGCCTGATGAATTCGAGGACCATCCCTGCAGATGCGGCTCAAAAAACTGCATTGGATATATCGTAGCTGAAGAGCATTGGAGAAAGGTCAGGAAGATACTTGCAAGAAGGGATGAAACAGGGTAGCTCCATCATGAAAATTCATTCTTAAATAGTTACAATCGCAGGCATAACTTTAAATATGAATAGTTTGAGTAATAGGACCATGGCCAAACGCTCCCAGGTCGCTATGGAGTACATGCTGGTCGTGGGATTCGCCCTGCTCATGATTATTCCCCTGTTCGTAATATACGGGACACAGGGCATGACTGCAAGGGACCAGGTCAACGAAAAGCAGGCCTACGACATAGCGAGAAAAATCGTCGATTCAGCAGAGACAGTCTACTACCTGGGAAAGCCTTCCAAGACGACCCTTAAGGTATACATCCCTGATGAGGTGCAGAACATCACGATATCGCCGCAGTCCGTGGATTTCCTCATGAAGACAAGCATCGGCATGTCGGACATATCTGCTGAATCCTCGACAGTGAACCTGACGGGAAGCCTGTCTGCAAGGCCGGGCATACATTACATCGAGATTACGGCTGACGACTATGCCGTGAACATCTCGACCAGATCCTGAGCGGAACGGGAGGGGCGTCATCGCCGATAAAAAAGGGGAAAATGAAGAAAGGGCAGGTTGCAAACGAGTTCTTGATACTTCTAGGCATGGGGATGATTTTCCTCCTGATTTTCCTTTACGCCATCTCCGACGACATGCAGTCGCTCACCATGGAGAAGGAGTTCAATTCCATAAGGGACGTGGGATACTCTGTCCAGAACGAGTTCTTTCTTGCAGCCGGAGTGAAGGACGGATACTTCAGGCAGTTCAAGGTGCCCGAGACCCACGACGGGGTAAGGTACAACATAACGATATCAGGGGGCTATCTGGTGCTACAGTCTGAAAAGACCCATCAGCTTGCCGAATTCGCAGTCCCGCCAGTCGTAGGCTCAATACGCAAGGGCGAAAACAACATCTCGAAGGAAGGGGGTGTGATATATCTCAACTAAAAGGGCGCAGACATGGTACATGGACTTCATCCTCGCGATATTCATCTTCAGCCTCTGCCTGGTACTCTACTACAAGATACTTCCGAATGTCCAGTCGCAGGAGCTGAACAACCTAAACAACGTCTACCTAGACGCGAAGATAGTCTCTGAGTCCCTCGTGACTCAGGGCTACCCTCCCGGCTGGAACAGGACTGACGTCCAGAGGATAGGCATCACTGACGGCGGAAGCATCATCAACTACACAAAGCTCTACAGGTTCCGGAACATGACCCTGGAGGATTACAACAGGACCAGGAGCAGGTTCGGCATTAAGAGCGATTTCGCAGTCTTCTTCACAGGCAAAGACGGGCTGCCTGCCAATCTCAGCGGGATATGGTATGTGGGCAATCCCAGGACTGAACCAGGGCCAGGAGGCGCTGTTAGCATGGGCGGGGTCAGCCATAACAATCTTGCGGGCCTCACAAGGATACTGGTCTACAACAGGTCGATAGTGAACATGGTGGTCTATGCATGGCAATGAAAAAAGGTTATTTCTTCACCATCGATGCGCTCCTTGCGCTCTTCATACTGGTCACCGGCTTTCTCCTGCTGTCGAACCTCTATGTCAGCACCCAGCCGAGGACCCAGCTGAACTACTATTCCCAGGACACGATATCGCTTTTCTCAAACCTGAAGGTTGACGAGCTCAACAACTCATATCTCCAGGAGCTCATCGCCGACGGAAACATCACTGACATGGACAACACGATTCTCGAGCAGATTGGAATATTCTGGGTGACCAACAGGACAGATCTTGCAAGGAAGCTCGCCCAGAACATCTCTGCCCAGCTCATCCCCGGCAGGTTCGGATACTCCTTCATGGTCGGCAATGACGTGGTGTACAGCCAACCGAAGGGCAAGAGCGACGAGCTCGTGACATTCAAGAACATGATAACAGGCATAGAGAAAGCCAGGCCCATCAAGGGCACGGCAGTCAGGATATACCTCAACCAGCTGTCGAGCACGCTGACGACCAGGTATGCCTACCTCGGAGGTTTCGTGGGGCAGGGAAACGTATCAACAACGATTAGCAGCATACCGTCGGACGCCAACATCACGGAGATGTACCTTGAGCTTGATTCTGCAGATGATTTCTCGCTCTACATCAACGGGATATTCTGCAACAACTTCACGGTGCCGCCGGGCAACCTGACTTCAGAGGCATGGAACATCAACTTCTGCAACGCCTCTATCGCAAAAGGAGGCGAGAACAATTTCTCTTTCAGGTTCAGCGGCCTCCTGAACAGGTCATACATCGGCGGCGGCTTCATCAAGATAACCTACCTCACAAAGAACATCTACCAGAAGAACATGAGCTCCGGCACCTATTATTTCCCCGGGATTGACGGCATCGTCAACCTGTATGATGGTTTCAACGTGCCAGGCACCCTTAACAACATGGACATATACCTGCATTACCTGGCTAACCATTCAAACACCAGCAACAACACGTTCTACCTGACCATCGGCAACACAACGGTCTACAGGGACAACTTCTCGAACACGTCGATGAGGGTGCATATAAACAACAGCGTACTCTCAGCCATCCTGAACTACACTAGGCTAAGCAACCAGACAGTGCCCCTGAGAGTCGGGTTCGAGAACCTCAGCTACCAGTCAATCATCACTGACAAGGGCAACGGCGACGTGGTGGCCATAACAGACGTCTCGGGGAGCATGGACTGGAAATTCGACTCGGACACGACCGGGACAGAGAGGTTCTGCAAGGACCTTGCGCTTAACGACCCCGACTCGGAGAAGCTCTCTGTCGCCAAATGCATCCTCAAGACCTTCGCGCACGACATCCTCTACAACATAACTGGCAACAGGGTCGGGCTTACGACCTATTACACCTCTATCAGGAACATGCTGGACCTCGGGACCAACCTGACAAGCCTCACTGACGAGATAGACCGCTACTATGCGAACGGCGGTACCTGCACCTCGTGCGGAGTCCTCCAGGCGTCGAACATCCTTCTCACAGGAAGCCCTGTGGACATGCTCAGCAAGGCATGGAAATACACCGACGACTATCAGGTAGTCGACCCGCCGGGGTGGACAGCGAACGGATACGACGATGCGAACTGGTCGGACGGGCTCCAGAATTTCGGTTTCGGCCAGCCGAGCGACTACTACACGGGAAACGTGATTCAGGCCGACCTGTGGGACGAGCCGAACGATGCCCCGGCTCCTGTGGATTTCACCTCAGGCATATACTCCATCAAGAACACCTTCGGCTTCATAACTGCGGACGTGACAGAGAACCTGCTGAACAACTCGTATTTCGACGGCCCTTCCACATCAGGATGGACAGAGCAGGGGGCAATCAACCTTTCAGACCCTGGCTCGACCGCGGTCTTCTCCGACGATTTCGAGACCAACCTGGGCTGGAGCGCGGGCGGGACAAGGGAGCAATGGCAGTACGGGACACCCGTCGGAAGGGGGGGCGGATCCCACGGCAATCCGGACCCGGACTTTGCCCATTCAGGCTCGAGGATATGGGGCGAGGACTGCACATCCCCTTTTTGGAACGGCGACTACCAGAACTATGCCAACAGCAGGCTGACATCGCCGACAATAGACTGCACTTCATGCACAGACACCGTGCTCCGCTACTACAGGTGGCTAAATGTCGAAGCCCCTTCATATGACCAGGCAAGGATATGGGTTACTGACTCAGGCGGGAGCTGGCATACGGTGTGGACAAACCCTTCAGAGATGACGGACGACAGCTGGAGCCTGCAGGAGACTGACATCTCAGCATACGCCGACGGCAATCCGAACCTCAGGATAAGGTTCGGGACCCAGACAGATGGAAGCTGGGAATACAGCGGATGGAACCTGGACGACGTATCAGTGGTCTCCAAGTCGGCGACAACCGACATATTCGGGCTGCACCATTACTGGTTCGTCGACTCAGGCAGGGGAAGCACGGGCTATCTCAGCCAGACATTCCAGTCGCCGTCGGATTCCCCAAACAAAGTGACGCTAAGCCTTGTCCACAGCATCAACTCAAGCCACTTCGACGGGACAGCGAAAGCCTTCTGCAACCTGACATATCCCGGGGGCGAGACGACACTCTGGAACGAGACATGGACAGCCGGAAGCCTTCCGCCGGACGGCCCTACCCCGGTGACGGTCGACATGACCCCGTACGTCACTTCAAGGACATTCGGCTATGTCCTCGAATGCGGTGCGGATGTCTGGGGGCCCGGCCAGACCCTTGTGGCATTCGACAACATCACGGTCATAATCAACTGGACAAACAACGGCGATGACGGATGGGACTGGCAGGAGGGCGTCTACGGATTTTCAGGAAACATGGACTTCTACCCGACAAGCTCAGGAGACCTGGAGATGGTCGCTGACAGGACCTCAAGCGACGCCTCGGGGAGCTACGGCATCCAGGTGAACATCACGCAGGCGATGATCAACGCGATGAATTCGCCTGGAGGCAGCGCTTGGCTCTCATTCAACTACCGATGGGACCCGAGGGACGACGGCTCAAGCAGCATCTTCGACACAGGGGACCAGGTATGGATAAAAGGATACCTTGAGAAGCCGTCGACAGCGGTGCACTGGCTCGGGAGCGAGATGTCGTCCGAAGGAGGCGACACGACCCCTGAGATATGGACGACGGATGACCCTGACACAGAAGGCGAAGGGCTGTTCGCAGAGGACATCAAGCCCTACCTGGACGAGGGCCCGGGTTTCTACTACATCGCATTGGGCGGGAAGCTCCTGAGGGACTCGTCCTCGAAATTCGGCTCAATCTCATTCGACAACATCCAGCTGGCATTCACCAGGGACAGCAAAAACACCTTCTACAGGAACAGCTTCTTCGTAAACAGCCTCTACGACCTCCATGAACCCATGGCGATGAGCATAACATCTGACAGCGGGGCAGACATCTACCTCAACAACAATCTCCTGGATTCTTACACAGGGGCACAGTCCGGCAGAAACATAACGGTCACCCCGGCGGACTTCGTCAGGGGCAATAACGTCCTCGCCATCAAGCTCAAGAATTCTGACGGCACGGGCAGGCTGAATGTCCAGCTCACATCTAACATCACCAACAGGCAGAAGGCCCTCGTCATCA
Source organism: uncultured Methanosarcinales archaeon (assembly GCA_964469935.1). Classification (GTDB taxonomy): domain Archaea; phylum Nanobdellota; class Nanobdellia; order Woesearchaeales; family DSVV01; genus CAYXZQ01. The sequence continues at coordinate 6,232 of CAYXZQ010000005.1, read as the reverse complement.
TGAGCGACGGGATCTCCAATGCCTGCGTGGGCAAGTTCGGGACATTCAATGACGGCAACTGCGACGACTGCGGAAGGGCATGCTGTCCTGGAGCGGACGGTGCAATCGACAACGAATGCCCGCAGATACCGGAGGTCCAGGCGTCCTCCGACCTAAGCAGCATCGAGAAGCGGGCGACTGAGCAGCTCATCAACATGTCATGCTATTTCAACTCGAATTACGGCGTGTCGCTCTACACGGTCGGCTTCGGGAATATAGGAAGCGGAGGGGACCTTGCCCTCAACCTCACGGCGCTATGCGACCCTGATTACACGCCAGCCAGCCCGCATTTCTTCACAAGCGACGACCCGGAGGGGCTCGCAGAGATATACGGCAACATCGCAAACGAGCTTCGCCTGATCTTCTCCCTCAAGAAATCCCAGATAATCTCATTCCGCGGCGCGTTCGAGAAATCGTACCTCTACCACGATTCCTATATCGCACTGAACTACACCCCGATAATTCCGCCCATTATCCACGGCGAGGTCCCGATCTTCTTCGAGTCGCCTGATTTCGGAGGATGCTCGTATGACCTGCAGATACCTTCACAGATAAGGCCGTTTGAGGCATACCTTCTCCCTTATTCGGGCGAGCACTGGACAGACTATGTCGCAGTGACCAACAGCATGGGCACCCATGTCGCCTACAATCTTTCGCACTTCAATACGAACTACGCCAACCTCGGGGATCCCTTCCCCATACCCATACCCGGACCCTATTTCGAGCAGGGCGAGACCAACACGATCACCGTCGGGACTGGGGACAATGCCTTCAACTCGACAAACTGTTCTGTCAACACAACGCTGCTTTACACCGGCCTCATCAACATGATAAATTTCACAGACCCCTACAGCTCGGTCCACGCAAACGCCACAGGATGCAACTGGACAATCGAGCACGAGCTGGGATACAATTTCACCCTTTCAGTCCCTACCGATTACACAGGACCGCGCCAGTGTACCTACACGAACACGAGCCATGACACCTCGGGCTTCGACAACGACGACTCCTATGACTGGGCGATGTACAACTTCCTCGTCCACGTGGACTACAACAACGATGGCAGGATCTTCATCAACTTCGGGAGCAGCAACTTCATCGTGAACTCCTGGGTCGTGCACGATGTGCCATACCTCTGGGGACCGACAATCGCCGAGGTGAGAGTATGGCAATAGGCAAGAGGGGGGTGGTGTTCACCCTCATAGCGATAGCCTTTCTCAGCCTCATCTTCTTCGCGATGAGCATCGGCCAGAGCAACACGATGAGGGAGCAGTCGATGGTGACCGGCGACAGGGTCAGGTCAGTGGATTTCTTCATATCAGACCTTGAGAAGGACATACAGAGGGGCACCTACATAGCCATGTTCAGGGCGATGCTCGCAATGCAGCAGCACATAACGGCCGAAGGCAGCTTCCTCAACGACACCCAGGTGACCTTCGAGGAGCTCCTGGTAAACGGGACCCTGGATTCACAGTATGTCAGCGTTATGAACGGGACAGAGCTCAAGGTCTGGATAGCGAAGATACAGGAAGAGGCAGGAAAGGCGGCAATTAAGTTCAATTACACCATAAACAAAGTCAGGCTCTACCAGAAGAACCCATGGGTCGTCTCAGCCGACCTCAACGTAACCCTTGACATACGCGATTCAAGGAACACGGCCCGCTGGAAGCGCAACGAGATAATAACCGAATCTCTCAACATCACGACGTTCGAGGACCCGCTCTACACAGTGAACACCTACGGAAGGGTCATCTACACCATCCAGAAGAGCAATGTGACGAACTTCACAGTCGGATCAGACACCTCCGGACTCCTCTACCATGTCGACAACAAGCTCTACATAGCCTCCACAAGCGGCCCGAGCTACATCATGCGGCTGTCCGGCAACCTTTCGAACTCCAGCTTCGGCATCGAGAGCATCGTCAATCTCAAGGACCTCGAGGACAGCAAGATAAGCACTGTCGAGAAGTCATGCATCGACTACATCTACTTCTCAAACTCGTCGCCTCCCAGCTACCTGATAAACAACACCTACAACTGGCTCAGGCTCGACAACGAGTCAGGGCACCTCGCAAGGTACGGGGTGAGCCAGCTGATATGAGCCAAATTACACATTGAAAAAAGAGCCTGCAAGCCCGCTTCGGATGGGCTGTTTATATAGGCATTCAATAGAAAGTTATATATAATTGTAAATTTTAGGTAGTACTGATGCCAGGGGAAAGCTTCATCGAAACAGGGGTCGACAAGCTGGTCAAGCTTGTCGAGAACAGGAAGAAGGTATCCACCGGCGAGGCTGCAAAATCGCTCGGCGTTTCGAATTCTGTCATCGACGAATGGGCGGATTTCCTCGAGGAAGAGGGGATTATCAGCATCGAGTACAAGCTTGCGACTACCTACCTTGTAGAGAGGAAGCTCTCCAAGAAGGAGGTCGTCAAGAAGGCAAAGGAGTTCCACGGCTCGAAGGACGCCTTTGTCAGGAAGGTGGAGACTACCCTGCAGGGCATCGAGAGGGACACGGGCGGCCTGGACGAGCTCAAGGAGCAGTTCGAGAAGCTCAAGAAGGACATCGGCGAGGACCTTGGCAATGTCAAGGGCGAGCTCAAGGAGCTTGAGAACTACGAGAGGCTCAAGAAGGGCATCGACAAGCAGATGTACGACCAGCAGAAGGACTTCCGGAACAATATACAGGATATGGAAAAAGAGCTCTTCAGGGAGAGGAGCAAGTACAAGGAGCTCATCGACGACATCGAGGTCGAGAAGGTGAAGCTCCAGGAGGAGAGGTCCGAGATGTTCTCGCTCAGAAACCAGGAGAAGAAGCTGAACAGCGGCATCAAGAAGTTCGAGGGCGAGATAGAGAGGCTCCGTGGCATCATCGACCAGGAAGAGAAGAAGGTCGAGGTGACTGAAGGCCATATCGAATATTTCGAGAAGGTTGCCGAGAAGCTCAAAGACAGGATAAGGGCGGAGAACGAGAAGCTCAAGCCCCTTATCGAGGAGAGCAAAAAGCAGGAAGAGAAGATAGTCTCCCTTCAGGAGGAGGTCCTCACGAAAGTCATGCAGGGAAGGAAGAGGATCAGGGAGCACATGGACAACAGCACGAAGGCTGCCGGCAAGTTCAAGACCTTCCTGAAGCAGAAATCGGAGATCGAGAGCATGCTTGAGAAGGTAGACAGGCAGAAGGACCTCCTGAGCGAGGAGATGGTGGGTCTCATCAAGAAGGCCCAGGCATTCGACCTGGCCTCCAAGAAATCGAATGTCAAGAAATACATGACCGAGCTTAACAAGAAATTCAGCGAGATCGAGGGCAAGAGGGACAACCTCAAGAAGGAGCTCTCAAAGCTCGTGAGGGCAATCAAGAAGAGCTTTTGACTTTTTTGAGACTTGAAAAAAGGGTGGATGGATGAAAAAAAAGAGGGTGAAAAAAGCTGTTTCTAGGAAGAGGAATGCAAGGGCCGGACCTGTGAAAAAGGCCTCAAAAAAGAAGAAGCCTGCAGCAAAAAAGAGAACAGCAAAGAAGAAGAGCCGGCCGGCTGCAGGGAAAAGCGCTTCCAGAAAGGCCGGGAAGGCTGCCTCGAGAAAAAAGGCAGCCGTGAATAAGGCAGCTGCCAAAAAATCCACTGGCACAGAGAAGAAGGTGACGCAGAAGCTCATAGAACAATACACCTTCGATTCCGACAACATGCCCATCCAGATAAGGATATTCAACAAGTCAGACGAATACATCCCGATTTACGACGTCTCCATCGCGAGCATCAGCAGCACCACCCAGATGATCCTCGAGCAGATAAGGAAGAAGCTCATCAGAGAGGTCAGCCTTGGCATGGTGGACATAACCAACCTCAAGCAGACAGGGGTCGTCGAGGACAAGTTCAAGGAGACGATATCCATACTCATAGAGAAGTATTTCCCTGACATCGACGACCAGAGCAAGGGCTATCTAACCACCTACCTCATACAGAAATCCCTCGGCCTGGGGAGCATCGAGATCCTGATGCACGACAACCTTCTCGAGGAGATAACAGTCAACCAGGCTGACGAGCCTGTCTGGGTCTACCACAAGAAGCACGGCTGGCTCAAGACGAACATAATGCTGCCTGACGAGGACAAGACAAAGCATTATTCCGCGATGATAGCAAGGAAGGTCGGCAGGCAGATATCGGTTCTCGAGCCGCTCCTCGACGCCCACCTGGACGAGGGAGACAGGGTAAACGCGACCCTCATGCCGATATCGTCCCACGGCAATACCATAACTATCAGGAAATTCTCCAGGGACCCGTTCACGATAACGCATTTCCTTCGGACTAACACCATGAGCCTTGAGGCGGCATCGCTGATATGGCTAGCGATGCAATACGAGCTCTCAGCGATAATAGCTGGCGGGACAGCGTCGGGAAAGACCTCGACCCTCAATGCGCTTGCAAGCTTCTTCCCGCCCAACCAGAGGATAATATCGATAGAGGACACAAGAGAGATCAGGCTCCCGAAGTTTTTGCACTGGGTGCCTATGTCGACCAGGCAGCCCAACTCGGAGGGCAAGGGCGAGGTGTCCATGGAGAACCTGCTCGTCAACAGCCTCAGGCAGAGGCCTGACAGGATACTTGTGGGCGAGGTCAGGAGGAAGAGGGAGGCCGAGACCCTTTTCGAGGCGATTCACACGGGCCACAGCTGCTATGCGACATTCCATGCGAACAACTCAGAAGAGGCCATCGACAGGCTTACAAACCCGCCAATATCAGTGCCCAAGACCATGCTTCCGGCAATCTCTCTCATAATAGTGCAGTTCAGGAACAGGAGAACCGGGACGAGAAGGACCTTCCAGCTGGCCGAGATAACAAGGGATGCCGGATTCAACATGCTCATGCAGTACGACGCAAAAAAGGACAGTCTCCGGCCAGTCAGCAGGTCAAAGGTGCTGATGCAGACCCTGCAGCTCTACACAGGGCATTCCCAGGCAGAGCTTGGAAGGATACTGAGGACCAAGGAGATGATACTCAAATACATGGTGAGAAACGGCATCGACTCGGTGGATTCCGTAGGGAGGGTCATGGCAGAGTACTACACCAATTTCGACAACCTGATGAAGCACGTCAGGTCCAATAAAAAACTGGGGTGAAAAAATCAACTTCGTATTCAAGCAGATCCAGAACTGGATACCAAGCCTCAAGCACAAGCTGCTCCAGGCAGACATAATCGACAGCCCCGAGGAGTTCATAAGGAAATCCATCATCTCGTCCTTCATGCTGAGCTTCGGCATCTGCGTCCTTTTCATCGGGGGGTTGCTGAATTCGTTCGGCCAGCCGATCGTGATAGCGCTCTACATATTCCCTGTCTTCTTCCTCATCGTATTCCGCTATCTCATACAGGTGCCTGACGTGAAGATAAGGAAGAAGGAGGTAGGCATCAGCAGGGAGATAGCCTTCGGGACGAGGTTCCTCATCATCGAGATTGAGTCTGGGGTCCCCGTATACAACGCCTTCATCAACGTATCGAACGTCTACCCTGTGCTCGGCTCGTATTTCAAATCCATAACAGACCAGATAAACATGGGCACTTCCATGGAGGACGCGATAAACGAGACAATCGAGCTCGTGCCGAGCGGAAACCTCAGGAAGATTCTCTGGCAGATCCTCAACTCCATAAAGACGGGGGCAGACGTCTCGGGCGCTCTCAATTCAGTGCTCGAGCAGATAGTCGACGAGCAGAAGATCGCTGTCAAGGAATACGGGAGAAAGCTCAACCCTCTCGCGATGTTCTACATGCTCATAGCAGTGATACTTCCCTCCCTGGGCTCGACAATGCTCATAATTTTCTCGAGCTTCATCGGGTTCACCCTGGGTCTTGCCGAGCTTCTTGTAGTCGCAGGCCTGCTCGGGTTCATGCAGTTCATGTTCTATGCTCTGATCAAGCAAGCAAGGCCCGCAGTCGAGCTATAAAATGCCAAGAAAAGACCTAGACAGGAGATTTGCAGAGTACGCGAAGAAGAAAAAGAAGAAGGCAGAAGGGCTTAGCGAGCTTGACAGGAAGTTTCTTGAGAGAAAATCAAAGAAGAAGGGATTCTTCGGCAGACTGTTCGAAATAAAGAAGCATGCTGCGCATGAGGATAAGGGACACAAGGGGAAATTGTCCGAACTTGAGGGAGAGCTCGAGAAGCTGAAGAAAGGCGCTGAGAAGCACATCGTGCAGCAGATTCAAG
>CAYXZQ010000004.1:38080-59893 GCA_964469935.1 uncultured Methanosarcinales archaeon | reverse complement strand
CGTCTCTATCACGACCTCGTCGACCTCTCTTTTTATCTCTGTCTTAGCCTTTTCCAGCTCGGCGTTAGCGACCATCAGCGGCATGCCTCCTGTGGCATGCTCAAGCTCCTTTGCGACAATCTTTACGCCTGTAGCAGCGACAGCCTCCTTGACATTCCTGAACCTGCTTTTCCTGTCGCGCATTTCTGAGAGGGGAGATGGCTCGAGCAGCGCCCTGACCCTGGTCACTATCGGGCTTTTAATGCTTCCGAGAACAATCGTGTCGTTCACCTTTATCCTTCCGTCATAGATGATGACGTCGAGAGTCGTCCCGAGGCCGGTCTCTTCCTTTACCTCGAGTATCGTGCCTTTCGCAGGTCCTTTCACGTCGCATACCAGGCACTTGTCGAGGAACCTCTGGGCAAGTCCAGTGAGCACCATTAGAAGCTCAGGTATCCCCTCGCCAGTCTTTGCCGAAGTCGGGATTATCGCTATCTGCTTTGTATGGTCCTCAATCCTGTCGAACCGCTCGGACTGGAAACCGAACTCGTGAATCTTTCCTACTGTCTCATAAAGCTTCGTGTCAAAAAGGCTTGTGGTCACCTGGCTCTGCAAGCCTATGTTCTTCACGAAGATGTCATCCTGCCTTCGCCAGCCGGATATCAGGTCTATCTTGTTTAAGGCGACTACAAACGGGGTCTTGTACCTCTTCAGTATCTCTATTGCCTCCTCTGTTTGGGGCTTGAACCCTTCGTTTATGTCTACGACGAGGATTGCGATATCGGCGAGGTTGCCCCCGCGCCTCCTAAGGTTCGTGAAGGCTGCGTGTCCCGGAGTGTCGATGAAGAGCAGCCCGGGAAGCGACATCTTCATGTTCACCTGGCTCAGGAGCGGCCCGCAAATCCTGTTGATAGTCTCGAGCGGGACGATGGAAGCGCCTATCGCCTGCGTTATGGCCCCCGCCTCTCTGTCGACGACAGTCGTGCTCCTGATTATGTCCAGTATCTTGGTCTTCCCATGGTCCACGTGCCCCATGATAGTCACGATGGGCTTTCTGATTTCGTTCATGACCTGCTTGGAATTTCTGTTCATATTAAAGTTTTTTGTTGAAGCTTTCCTTTTGGATTGTGTTGTTGCTCAAGCAAAACTTTTATATAGTAGATTACCATTGCAGAATGGTATTGGGTCAAAAGGGGTATTGCATGTCAAAAAAGAGCATAATCATGATGTTGGTCCTTCTTGTCATGGCATCCACTGTGATGGCAGAGGAGAAGGTCGGCATAAGAAGCATCAGGTTCGACGAGGTCGCCCGGGCGGGCACAGAGTTGCCTTTCTTTGTCAGCGTGGCTGACATCTATCACAGGAATCTGGATGATGTCCACGTGACAATCGATTCCCCTGACATCGATATCTACATGGATTCCCAGGCTATCGACATCAGGGCCGGGAGAGCGGGCTCATTCATAATCCCTGTCGACATCCCCTGGTACATACCTGCGGGTGACTACATGATACGGTTCACAATCCGTTATGGCGACGATGAGCAAAGGTCGTATTACAGGGAGCTTCTGATACGTTAGATTTTAATATCCCATGGATTTTCTATTGCATCATGTACGAAAGCATCAGCGAGGGAAAGGCAAGAATCCTTGCGCCTTCAGAGAAAAAGGTCACCAGGGCGATGCCGGTATTCTACAACCCTTTGATGGCATTTAACAGGGACGTGTCCGTGCTTCTGCTGAATTCGCTCGGAATGAGGGATATGCGGATAGGGCTTCCCCTTGCAGGCACGGGCATCAGGGGCATCAGGTTCATGCTGGAGCTCGGTGAGGGGATATTGGGCAGCGTCCGCATGAACGACCAGAACCCGTCTGCTGCAGGCCTCATCCGCAAGAACATCAGGAAAAACAGAATGGGTTTCAGCCCGGATTCAGACGTCAGGGTGTCGTCCGTCGATGGGAACATGTTCCTAATGAAGTCGCCCGGCTTCGACTACATCGACGTGGATCCTTTCGGCTCTCCAAACCCTTTTCTTGACTCCGCCGTGAGGAGGTTGTCAAGAAGAGGCATCCTCGCTGTGACCGCGACGGACACGGCAGCTCTCTGCGGTACCTACCCTCGGGCCTGCCTTAGGAAGTACTGGGCAGTGCCGAGAAGGGATGAGCAGATGCACGAGACAGGGCTCAGGATTCTGATAAGGAAGGTGCAGCTGGTAGGGGCTCAGTATGACAAGGCCCTTCTGCCTGTTTTTTCATATTCCAAGGACCATTACTTCCGCGTGTTCTTCAGATGCAGCAAAGGCAAGGCCCATGCAGACAGGGTCCTTGCCGGGCATGGGATGCATGAGGGCGCCGGACCCATGTGGCTCGGCAGGCTCTGGGACGAGAGGCTCGCGGACGCCATGCATGAGAACTCACCTCATGGCTGCAGGGTCTTTCTGCGCATTGTCAGTGACGAGGCGCGCGTGCCTGTGGCAGGATTCTTCGATGTCCATGCGGCAGCAAAGGAGAAGAAGGCCGGAGGCCTGCCCAGGATGGAAAGCCTGCTCGAAGAGATGAGGTCACAGGGCTTCCTTGCGCAAAGGACACATTTTCTCGGGACAGGCATAAGGACTGACATGGACAGGAAAACTTTCATGAAGCTGATATAGAAATAATTATGGAAATGAACTTTGAGTGGACTAGCCGATGGCGCGCCTGACGTCGGTCACTTCAACCGAGTTGACACCGTCGATGCCGCCTATCTGGGTCTCAAGAAATTCTGTAGAGCCCTTTGCTTCGTCCATGACGAACATGATTACGAGTGCCTTAAGGCCGAATGCTATGGGCTGCATCTCTGACTTCATCTCGCCCTCGCCTGCAAACGAGTTTATCAAGTCCCTGCTTCTGGACCCTATCTCTTCCAGATCCACTTCGGGCGACACCGGCATGACCTTCAATGTAACAATCACTTTTGCCATCAGGACACCTAGTTTGGCCCGGAGAACCCGCATTCAGAACAAGTGTACCTGGCTGCAATCTTCCTGCAGTCCCTGCACCTTACTATCTCAGTCTTTGTGCAGTTCGGGCATTGGAATACCGTGGTCCCCTTTATGTTCGTGACCTTCTTTTTGCATGATGAACAATAAATCTCTTCGCCTGCCATTTTCAGGATTGGATTTTTGCCTTAGTTTAAAAATCTTGTGTTTTCTTCGTGAAAGTAACACTCGTTATCCATTTCAGAGATACAACAAAAATATATAAATGGAAACCTCAACAAGAAGATTCTGGATAGTTTGTGTGGTGAGTGAATGATAGGACAAGAGGAAAAGAAAAAAGGGCTGTTTAAAAAGATTTTCTCAAAAAAGACAAAGATGGGAGATTCTCCTTCAGGACCGGAGCTTTCAGGGATGCCTGAGCCTCCATTGCCTGCCTCTCCGGACAAAGGCGCTCGGGACATGCTCAATGAACCGGGAAGGCAGGAAGGCTCGTACGGCTTTGAGATCGACCCTGAGATAGACCATATACAGAAGCTTCTGGACAAGAAGGCAATGCCTGCAGAGGATGACAATGCTCCTGAAGAGGGGCCGAGCCAGAGAGATTTCGATGATCTGGGATTCGAGCTGCCATCGCTTGACAGGAAGGTCGAGGAGAAGAAGAGTGAGCAGGCCGCAGTGAAGAAGGCGGCTAGAACCGGTGGTTTTGAGCGCCTTGACTCGTCCATGGACAGGGGCGAGAAGAACATGCAGGACCTGGCAGGCATCGAGCTTGAGAAGATGATGTCAGCTGACAGCCCAGCCAAGACAAAAGCTTCGGCAAAGAATGCAGCTGAAAAAAAAGCACCGGCCATAAAAAAGGCGGCGGTTCCGAAAAAGACGCCGGTTGCCAAAAAGAAGGCTGCTGCGAAAAAGACAGCTAAGAGAACAATCAAGAGAACAATCAAACCAGGGACCGGCGGGCCGGCGAAGAAGCAGGTCAGCAAGGCGGCGAAATCCGTCAAAAAGAATTCAGCGCCTCGTACAGCCAAAAAAAAGACCGCAAAAAAGCCGGCCGGCAGGACAGCCGGGAAGGCCCGCAAGATCAGCAGGCCAGCACCCAAAAAATCCAAGGCTGCGCCCAAGAGACCGGCATCAGCCAGGAGCAGGAGGATAAAGATGGTCCTTTCAAAAGACAGGCAAGGCAGAATCATTCTTGAGCAGAAGAAGAAGCTTGAGAAGGCGAAGAGGGATTTTGAAAAGAAGAAGAAGCATCTATCTCTGCTTGAGAAGAAGCTTCGGCAGAAGGAAAAGGATGTCATGGCGCTCGAGAGAAAGACGCTCTCGAACAAGAGGCTCCTGGACAGGGAGGAGAATGCGATAACAGCGAAGATCAGGAAGCTCGAGAAAGACCAGAGGCACATCGCAAAAAAGGAGAAGACCATAAGCCCGAAGCTCAGGGATATCGAGAAGGACGAGAGGTCGATTAAGGACAGGGCAGCTGACCTCGATAAGAGGGAGAAGCTCATCATAATGAAGGAGGCCGAACTCCAGAAGAACAGCTCTCTCCTCGACCAGAAAGAGAATGAACTGCTCTCCCAGGTCGCGAAGCTTGAGAAGGACAGGAAGATCATCCAGGACAAGGACGATGAGATAAAGAAGATTTACGAAAAGATAGAGAAAGAGAAGAAGGATTTCGCAAAAACCATCGAGGATGAGAAGGATTCCCTCAACAAGAAGGAGAAGGAGGCTTCCGTGCTGTCGGCAAAGATTGAAAAGCAGAACAAGGCAAGCGCTGCCATGATAGATGAGATCAGGAAGAGGGAGAAGAGGCTGGGAGAACGCGAGAAAAACCTAGAGGAAGGCCAGAAGAAGCTGAAGGAATCCCAGAAGCAGGTTCGCAACCAGCAGATGAGAAAAGAGGCTGTCACAAAGATGGAAAAGACCTACAAGAGGCTCAGGACCAAGCTCAAGGAGGAGTATCACAAGCTTGAGCATGCCTACAACAGGAGGATGGTGCTTGAGCAGGGAGGAAGCCTTTCAGAGGAAGAGATATCCGAGTTCGAGAATCTGAAAGGGACAAAGGCCACCCAGTCCGGCGGGGACACATCTTCTTTGGACAGCGGGGATTTCCAAAAATACATAGACACTACGAGCGAGATGATCCATGATGGCCAGTATGCTGATGCGAACAAGAACATCGCAGTCCTCATATCAAGGCATCACCACCTGGACGACAGCAGCCCGTACAAGAAGGAGATATATTATGATATTCTCAGGCTTAAGCACGAGCTCAAGCTTGCCCTGCTCAAGTAGCTGGGGAGCAGGAAGGGGGATTGCCTGAAAGGATAAAAATGTCAAAACCGAGTTTGCATGAAGTCCTGAAGAGGCACAGGCCGAAAAGCCATGATTCGAAAAAGCCCGAAGAGAAGAAAAAATCAGTCGAACCGGCAGGCCATGCCCATGTGAAGCACACAGTCCTCGAGGCAAAAGATGCAAAGGCCCTTTTCTTCGACCTTCCAAAAGAGCACAAGTTCTGGCTTGTGGACGGAAAGGAGATAAACAACCTCACAGAGCTATACAAGTCTCTCGTCGAGATGCCCGACGACGTCTTCAAGCATCACGTACGGGGGCACAAGAACGATTTTGCCAAATGGGTCGAGGAGATATTGGGCGACACGGTGCTTGCGAGAAAGCTCAGGGCATCGAATGCCAGGATTGACCAGGTGGATGCGGTTAAGGAGAGGATAGAGAGGATAAGGAGCCAGGGGAGAAGGATTCCCCGCCCCTACTCGAATCTCAACCCGGACTATACGTTCATAAGGGTCGAGAAGGCCCGGAAGGCTGTTCCTAAACCCACGATGGGACTTGAGCACAAGTTCAAGATCAGGGGCAAGTCGCTTGACCCAGACGCCTCGTTCATAACAGGCACCCATCATGACCCTCATGGTGATGTGACATCAAAATATGAGGACATAATCGATTCCCAGAGGGCGACCATCAGGGCGCTGGAGAACGAGGTGAAGGAGAGGAGGTTCAGCGAAGAGGACCTCCAGGAGCTGATTGGCAATTACAAGACAGTGTACCAGCAGGTGGCGGACATCCAGAACCAGCTGAGGGAGCTTGGCAGGGAGGCAGAGCAGGGAGGCAGGGATGACGAGCACCAGAAGAAGGAACTTGAACGCCTGAGGGACCTCATCCAGAGGCTCAGGGGCAAGGAGAGGGAGATGCTTTCAGAGATCAAGCAGGTCTCGAAGACAGAGGATAAGATAAATGCAAAGACAAGCGAGCTAATGGAGAAAGAGAAGGAGATAGCGAAAAAAGAGGGCCTGCTACTCAGGAAGCAGGGGCAGTTCAACAGCCTTCGCTCCCAGTATGACGAGAAGCTCAAAAAGATGTCCCATGGGCATACCAAGCACGAGAGCCAGGCCAGGCATGAAAAGCACTCCCCGCCTAGGCCCGCCAGGAAGGATGAAAGGCATCATGGAATCCCCAAAAAGAAGCCCCATGTCCCTGCGGTCCATATACATGCGGAGAGGCACAAAGCTCCGGCAGTCGCTAAACATGAGGGAAAGCCGCATCCGAAGAAGCCCGGCATCAGGGAGAGGCTCAGGCTGAAGGTGCTTGAGCCGAAGAAGGAGCAGGTGACCGTCACAGACATGCTCGAGAGCACTGTCGTCGGCAAGGATGATTCCCACGACAGCGTGGTCGTCGAGGGCCTATTGGGAAGCGCCAGGCATGAGCTTGCGAAGAGCAGGTTCGAGAGCGCAAGAAAGGATCTCGATGAGGCCAAGGTCATCGTATCGGATTCAGGCATGGATCCCGAGAAGAAGAAGGGCCTTCTCTACAGGTTGTTCGAGCTCGAGACAGAGATCGATCTTAATGCAAAATGAGATCAGAATTCCACCTCAAACCTCATCCTCTTCAGCCTAATCATCTCTTCATGGACATCCACAAGAAGAAGGCTGCCGAGAAGATAGCAGAGGTCTCGGACGAGGACCATTATGCGAAATTCAAAAGATACGAGGAGAAGATCGGGCTCCTTTTCGCCGACCTTCCCAAAGAGCACAGGTTCTGGCTCATAACAGGCTCGTCGGTATCTGGCCTAAAAGAGCTCTACAAGGCCCTTGAGACCATGAGCGACGAGACATTCAATCATCACGTGAGGCCTGACAGGAATGATTTCGCTGAATGGGTCAATCACATCTACCATGACCATGACCTTGCAGCGAAGCTCAAGGCAGCAGGCACCAGGAGGGGCTCAAGAAGGGTGCTCGAGGAGCATGCAGACAGCATCCTGAAGCTGGAAGAGCAGCCTAAGGACGAGGTAAGCTTCTTTCGGGCTGTGGTGAAGAAGCTGTCCAGCCAGAACAAGAAGCTTGAGGAGGAGCTCGGGAAGAAGAAGGAATGGATCGACAGGAAACAGAAGGAGCTTGAGGAATGGGAGATGAAGAACCGGATGCAGGACGAGGAGCTGGCGAAGAAGTACAGGGACCTCGAGAGCCAGGAGAGGGAGCTCAAGGTGAGGTTCGATTCCCTGCAGACAGAGGGAGACAGGCTCAGGCAGCAGCTCATGGACGAGAAGAGGCAGATAGAGGAGCAGGACTCGCAGATACGGAAGGAGAAGGAGGACATAGCCAGGCAGAAGAAGGAGATGTTTGAAAAGCGGGAGCAGCAGCATGAGATGGAGAAGAAGATGCTCTCGAAGAGGAACTCCCACATATACATAAGGTTGGATGAGCTCATGAGCCTGGTGACTTCGTATGTCCACGGAAAAAATTACAAGGATGCAAGGGACGCGATGTCAAAGGTGAAATATTACTACAGCATCCTTCCGAATGACGACCCGAAGAAGAAGGAGTTTTATGAGAAGATCGTGAGGATGAAGAAGCACATCGACGAGACCCTCAGCATGTAGCCATTGCAAAATGATTAACAAATTATTTATATTAATGGGATATGAATTAAGGCATAGCAATAGTGGGGATAATGCATGGAGGTAAAGAATCTGCTCGGGAAGCTTCACACAGACGAGGGCGATAAGGAAAAGCCGACCCAGAACGCCGCTCCTCCGACACCGCCGCCGTCGCCGAGGAGACCCCAGCCCACTGCTGTCGAAGACAGGGTCCCGCAGAGACCAGCGTTTGACGTTCCTATCAATCATGCCGGAGGTAGGCCTACTATGAGAGAAGATTTAGAAGAAGGGATTATTTTGGATCTTGGAGAGGGCATAAGCCTCAATATACCTATCCAGAAAAGGATGAGCCTGAGTGATTTCATAAAGCTTGCCGAGAAGGTCAAGGCCCTTGAGATGCTGAGCGAAGGCAATGAAAGATACGAAAGGGGCCAGTATTGAGCTGGTTCTCGGGACATTTGCCCCTAGGACAATATGCATCTGTTGATGCACTGTTTATTGCTGACGCCTGACTGCAGGTTCCTGCACAGGTCCTGCATCTATGCCTGGCAGAAAACCGGTTTCCAAGTCGATCCCACCAAAAGATTTATATATTTCATTATACTAATAATATTTGATGTCGATTAATTTCTTTAATTCTGTGGAGCACTTGGAGCCTAAGTGCAAGAAATGCGAGTCTGTCATAGAGTACGGAGTGACGACCGAATACGACGAGAATAAAGAGACCCATGTCTGCAAGGTCTGCGGTAATGTCATAGGATAGTGAGGGCCATTTTGTTTTTCCGGATTATTGTCTTTATCGAAATTTTCTGCCTTGCCCTTGCTGGGGAGAGCCTAGGGTCATGATGGAAATACATTTATATTACCAGTGAAAATCCATAATGCATGGCGTCAAAATACGATTTCAACGAGACAGAGAACAGGGTCCTGAACTTCTGGAAGGACAAGAAAATCCACAGGAAGGCAAATGAGAAGAACAGGGGGCAGAAGCCCTTCTATTTCCTTGACGGACCACCTTACACATCAGGCAGGGTGCACATCGGCACGGCCTGGAACAAGTCTCTCAAGGACCTGATCCTCAGGTACAAGAGGATGAGGGGTTTCGACGTCTGGGACAGGGCAGGCTATGACATGCACGGCATGCCCACCGAGCAGGGCACTGAGAAAGAGCTGGGAATAAAGAACAAGGACGAGATCCAGAAGTTCGGTGTCGAGAAATTCGTATCCGCGTGCAGGGAGTTCTCGCTCAGGAACCTGAAGCTGATGAACGAGGATTTCACGAGGCTCGGCGTCTGGATGGATTTCGATGACCCTTACATGCCGGTCTCAAGGGATTATATAGAAGGGGAATGGTGGCTGATAAAGAAGGCCCATGAAAACGGGCGCCTGTACGAGGGAGAGAAGACCATGACCTGGTGCGCGAGATGCCAGACATCCCTTGCCAAGCACGAGCTCGAGTACGAGCAGGTAAGCGACGATTCCATATTCCTGAAGTTCGCTGTCGCAGGAAAAAAGGATGAATACCTGATAATATGGACCACGACGCCATGGACTATTCCTTTCAACCTAGGTGTCATGGTGAACCCAGAGCTCGACTATGTCAGGGCAAAAGTCGGTGACGAGACATGGATCGTCGCAAAGGGGCTTGCAGGCGCATTCATCAGCGGTGTCGCCGACAAAAAATTCACGATATCAGAGGAGTTCAAGGGAGTTAAGCTTGAAGGCCTCAGGTATGTCCATCCGCTGGAGGATGAACTCAGGACCGAGTTTGATGAGTTAAGGAAAAAGTCAGACAAGGTGCATACGGTAGTGCTGAGCGAGGAATACGTTGATCTCTCGGCAGGGACCGGTCTTGTCCACATGGCTCCCGGGTGTGGGCCAGAGGACTACGAGGTCGGCCACAGGGAAGGGATCCCTCCTTTCAACGAGCTGTCACAGGCAGGTGTCTTCTCGGAGAAGATGGGGAAGTTCGCAGGACTCAGGGCGAAGAAGGACGACAAAAAGTTCATCGAGGCCCTTGACGATACAGGGCTTCTCGTGGCGAAGACCAAGGTAGAGCACGATTACGCCCACTGCTGGAGATGCAAGCAGCCCGTCGTCTATAGGACCACGACCCAATGGTTCTTCAAGATAGAGGACCTCAAGGAAGAGATGCGAAGGCTCAACAATGACATCGAATGGGTGCCGGATTTTGCAGGCTCGAAAAACTTCGATTCATGGCTTGCGAACCTCAGGGACAACGGGATCACGAGGCAGAGATACTGGGGGACTCCCCTGCCCGTATGGAAATGCGCAAAATGCGGCGAGTACGTGGTGATAGGCTCGGTCGGAGAGCTTGAGGAGAAAGCGCTTGGAAAGGTGCCTGAAGACCTGCACAAGCCATGGATAGACGATGTCAGGCTCAAGTGCGGGTGCGGGGCTGAGATGGAGAGGATACCCGACATCCTCGACGTCTGGATAGATGCGGGCTCTGCATCTTGGAACTGCCTGGGGTTCCCCCAGAAAAAAGACATGTTCGACAGGCTGTTCCCTGCTGATTTCATCCTTGAGGGTATCGACCAGATAAGGGGCTGGTTCAACCTTCTCTTTGTCGCATCCATGGTGTCGATGAAGAAGCCCTCGTTTAGGTCTGTCTATATGCACGGGTTTGTCCAGGACGCAAAAGGCAGGAAGATGTCGAAGTCGCTCGGCAACTACATACTCCCGTCAGAGGTCATCGAGAAATACGGCGCAGACACCCTCAGGTATTACATGATAGGCGGTGCGAACCCCGGAATCGACATTAACTACAATTTCGACGACATGAAGCTCAAGTACAGGAACCTGCACATACTCTGGAACCTGCAGAACTACGTGCTCGACCTGGCCGCGACGTACGGCATCAAGCCTAAGAAGCCCGACATGGCCAGGTGCGGGCCTGAGGAGAGATACATCCTGTCAAAGGCGAACTCACTTGTCAAAAAAGCGACAGAGAGGCTCGACGGGTATTTCCTCAACGAGATTCCCGGATATGGAGAGGAGCTCTTCCTCGAGCTCTCAAGGTTCTACATCCAGTTGGTGAGAGAGAAGATAGCAGCAGGGACAGATGAGGACCGGCAGCTCGTCTTTGACGTTATTTTCGATGTGCTGTTCACATCGCTCAGGCTGTTTTCCGTTGTCTGCCCGCTCATAACAGAGGACATCTACCAGGGCCTGAAGAAGCAGTTCAGCCTGGAGGATGAGAGCTTGTTCCTTCTCGGCTGGGTCGGCCATGACAAGAAGATGATTGACAGGAAACTCGAAGGCCAGTTCGAGACCGCAAAGAACATAATCCAGCTGGTCCTTCACCTGAGGGAGAAGATTGGCTACGGCCAGAGATGGCCGCTGAAGGGCATCGTCGTCACGGCTGAAGACAAGGATGTGAAGGCTGCTGTCGAGAGCCTGAAGGGGATAATCATGCGCCAGACGAATGTGAAGTCCATAACTGTCTCGGAGAAGAAGCCGGGAAAGGATTACGAGTCAGCTGAATTCAAAAAGACGACGGTCTCTGTAAACAGGGAGCCCGGTCCAGAGCTCATCGCAGAGGGTTATGCGAGGGAGATAATGCGCAGGGTCCAGAACCTCAGGAAGAAGTCTGGTCTCAAGAAGAACGACGAGATAGACCTCTGTCTCGTCGTCGAAGATGACATGAAGCCGGTGCTGAAACCCTGGATAAAGGAGATAGGGGAGAGGGTAGGAGCGAGAAGCAGTGACGTATGCGGCAAGCTCGAGTGCAAGATCCAGGGAGTGAGCTCTCAGGAGAAGATAAAGGGCAGGGAGATTGTCATCTGTTTCGAGAAGCTGGGTTGAGTCCAGAAAATTGATTGTTTATTTAACTAAATATTATTGCTTTTTCTTAATATTATTGCTTGAATCTGATAATTTTTAATTTTCCACTGGACATTTTAATCCTGAAAAATTTCAGACGGAAAAACAGCATATTTGCCTGACACTGTCCACTGGACAGGCCTTTGTGAGGTATATAAACCCAAAACATCTACTTTATCTGCATGGAGGTAGCCAATATGAGAAAAGTCATAAAGGACACGCCGCTCATGGAGCTGACGCTGAGGCGCTATGAAAAGCCCGAAGGGCTTGAGATGAGGGAGCTTCTCAAGAAATTCTGCCTGAGCCTCGGGCTTCTCCAGCCAGGGGACTCAAGAGACATCGTGGTGGACATACTGCATGTGCTCCTTAGGGCCAAGAAGAAGGAGGAGGACATAAGCAGCGAGCAGATACGAAGCCAGGTCATGAAGCTCCGCACAGAATACAACCTGCCGATGCTCGGCGTCGCCTCCTCGAATGTCAGGCGCCAGATAAAGAGGCTGAGGGACCTGCTGATAGTGCAGAAGGTCAAGAACAGCTACAGGATAACAGAGTTCGCACAGCTCCACGACACTTTCGAGGAGAAGATAAGCCAGTATCTCCTGCCGACCATAACATCCAGGGTGAAGGAGTACTGCAGGGTCATCGACGACGAGTTCGCGAGGGTCAGCCAGAGCGAAGGTTGACCTTGCACGTGCACCTGCAGCCGGAGACATCGGTCCATGAGTTGACGATGAGCATGTTCCTGCCTTTGCAGTATGTCTCGCACCTGTTCCTGCAGCCGTCGGCTGACCTGAGCTCGTCGTCAGTGAGGATCATGCAGTAGTCGTACGCGTCGCCAGTGCTGTTAGGGTCATTGAGCTTCTCTTTTGCCTTGCACTCGGATATCGCGGTGAAGAGCTTGTCCTCTGTCCTCACGCAGGACACTGATAATAAGCTGACGACGAGAAGAAACAGCAGTGAACACATGATCAATGCGCGCATGCATTCGATACCGGGAAAGGTAGTATTTAATCTTTTCTGAAAATCTTTTCTGAAAATTTATATACACCAGTGGATTCTGCACCACGATGGTGTACGAACCGAGGGAGGACAGCTTCCTTCTCCAGAAGCGCATTGGCGAATTTGCCCGTGGGACTGTCCTTGACATGGGGACCGGCTCAGGCATACTTGCGGCAGAGGCATATAAGACTGCTGAAAAGGTCTATGCAGTCGACATCGATCCAGAGGCAGTAGCTGCATGCAAAAGGGACCATGAAGGTGTAATCGCCCTTGAGAGCGACCTGTTCAGCTGCTTCGACACGCCCGAATACAGGGACCTGAAATTCGATCTCATAATGTTCAACCCGCCCTATCTCCCAGACCACCCGAAGGCAAGAGACATCGCGCTTGACGGCGGAAAACATGGATATGAGGTGGCTGAAAGATTCCTGGGTTCGGCTGGCAGATACCTCAAGACTGACGGAAAGATTTTGCTGCTCTTCTCCTCACTTACGAAAAAGCAAAAGATCGATGAGTTCATCAGGGATAGTTGCATGGAATTCACCCTGCTAGACAGCCTGAAGCTGGATTTCGAGGAGCTGTTCGTATATATCATAGAGAAGAGCAGCCTGCTTAAAGCTCTCGAGAAGAGAGGCATATCAGATGTCCGTTACCTTGCAAAAGGAAAGCGGGGCATAATATATACAGGCTCCCTGGAAAAGAGGAAAGTGACCATAAAGGCCAGCAACCCTGGCTCGCATGCAATCGGCAGGATTGAGAATGAGACAAGGATGCTCAGGAAAGTCAACAAAAAGAACATAGGTCCGAAATTCCTGTTCTCAGCCGGAAATTTTCTGGCCTATGTTTATGTCGACGGCAAAATGATACTTGATTTCATCGCAGGGGCAGAGAAAAAAAGGATACTTGATATTCTTGACGACCTTTTCAGGCAGCTCTACACACTAGACACTATGGGTATAAGCAAGGAGGAGATGCATCATCCTGTAAAGCACATCCTTGTCGGGAAGAGGCCGGTGCTCATCGATTTCGAGAGGGCCCACCATACCCAGAGGCCACAGAATGTCACCCAGTTCCTCCAGTTCCTAGTGGAGATATCTCCGCTTCTCCGGAAGAGTGGAATCCTGCTTGAAAAAGATTCACTGATAAAATCTGCAAAATCATACACAAGAGATCATGATATCGAGAAAGTAATGGAGGTGCTTAAATGAGTTTCGATGAGAAAGTCTGGGAAATATGCAGGAAGATACCTGCAGGAAAAGTCATGACCTACAGGACAGTCGCAGAGAGCCTGGGCTCGAAAGGGTACAGGGCTGTGGGAAACTCCCTTCACAGGAACCCTTACTGGCCGGACGTGCCCTGCCACAGGGTGGTCTGCTCTGACGGATCGCTCGGGGGTTTTGCCTCAGGCGTGGCCAGGAAGAGGAAGCTTCTCAAGGACGAAGGGATCCTGTTCAGAGAGGGAAAGGTGGATATCGGAAGATGTCTTCATGTGTTAAGTCAGGATTAGACAGATGAGAAAATAATGAAAAAAAGAACCTGTTCATTCAGATTTTTTCTTTGATTTCTTGATCTCTTTCTCCAGGTTCAGCTCCTCAAGAAGCTCCTTGTACCTGTTCCTTATGGTCACTTCTGTCACTCCTGCGACATCGGCGACCTCTCTCTGGGTCCTCTTCTCGCCGTGCATGAGTGCAGATACATAAAGCGCTGCTGCAGCGATTCCTGTAGGGCCTCTTCCTGAGGTGAGCTCTGCCTTCTGGGCATCCTCGAGTATCTCTATGGCCTTTGACTGTGTCTCTGCGCTGAGCTTGAGCGATGATGCGAACCTTGCGATATAGTCTGACGGGTTGCTCGGAAGAATCGTGATACCTAGCTCCCTTGTCACGAACCTGTAGGTCCTGCCTATCTCCTTCTTCTCTATTCCCGATGCCTCAGATAGTTCGTCAAGGGTCCTCGGCACATCGTGCCTCCTGCATGCTGCATAGAGGCTTCCTGCGACGACGCTCTCCATGCTCCTGCCCCTGACAAGGCCCCGCTGGACAGCAAGGGTGTAGATTCTTGCAGACTCCTCCTCGACGCTCTCAGGGAGCTTGAGGTAAGAGCTCACCCTTTTTAGCTCTGCAAGGGCAAGCTTGAGGTTCCTCTCTATTGCTGTGCTTATCCTGTACTGCCACTTCCTGAGCCTGAAGAACTTGTTTCGGTCCTTGTTCTTGAGCTGGTAGAGGTCTGCCTTCCTGCCGACCTCGGTGCCGAGCCCCCTGTCGTACTGCGTGTATGTCATGGGCGCGCCTGTCCTGCGCTTCTTCGAGCCCTGGTCGTCGTCGAACTCCCGCCATTCCTGGCCGAAATCCACCATCTTCTCCTCGACGACAAGACCGCATTCCTTGCAGATTATCTCTCCTTTCTCCTTGTTCCAGAAAAGGTTTATGCCCCCGCATTCAGGACATTTCCTAATGTAATCAGACATTTTATTAACCCCCGATGATTCCATTTACCAGATTCTTATATATGAACAAATATATGTTATAATTTGATTAAATTTATAAATGGTGTTATGTACTCATATATAAATGTTTTGTTTAAGATATCTGCTGCCGTCTAAAAATCATAAAAAAAAAGCCGGCAAAAGGTTTATAAATCTATTGCTTTTAGCCTGGTACATGGATCCTGAGCCATTGCCAAGGGAGCTCTTCGATGTTCTTGCCTGCCCTGTTTGCAGGTCAGATCTGGCTTACAACAGGACCAAGACTGCGCTTGTCTGCAGAAAGTGCAAAAAAGAGTACGGGATCAGGGAAGGAATACCTGTGTTTGTATGAGACACGTAAAAATATTTAAATAACTTCTTAAAATCTTTAAATCTAGGCAAATCACAGTTTTCGGCTAAACATTGCCGGGGTGGCGCAATCTGGTACCGCGCTGGCCTTGAGAGCTTTGCCCAAAGCAAAGTAAGCCAGTTTCCTTATGGATATCTGGGTTCAAATCCCAGCCCCGGCGCTTCATTTCATTTACTTGGTGCCGTGATTTGAACACACTGCGAAAACCTCACGGTTTTCTTGTGCCTCTTGTTGACTCCGTCAACTTCAAGGAATCCCAGCCCCGGCGTCCATTTTTCTTCGATTATGACATTATTCAGAATGGCTTGGATATCTGGGTTCCCTGAAGAATACGAAGTATTCGAAGGGGGTTGAGAATCTTTGATTCTCAAGACAAATCCCAGCCCCGGCGCTTCATTTCATTTACCTGGGGCTGTGATTTGAACACACTGCGAAAACCTCACGGTTTTCTTGTGCCTCTTGTTGACTCCGTCAACTTCAAGGAATCCCAGCCCCGGCGTCCATTTTTCTTCGATTATGACATTATTCAGAATGGCTTGGATATCTGGGTTCCCTGAAGAATACGAAGTATTCGAAGGGGGTTGAGAATCTTCGATTCTCAAGACAAATCCCAGCCCCGGCGATTAATTTTTGCCATTTTTCTTTAAATAGCCTCCTCCGAAACATTTATATAATAGTTATTTCATAAAATCCCCATATATGCTTTATTTTTAAAAAGGAGGTTTGATAAATATGGTCAAGAAAGGACAAGGCGCGCTTGAGTTTCTCATGACTTACGGCTGGGCATTCCTGGTTATACTCATCATGATCGGTGCCCTGGCATATTTCGGGATCCTGGACCCGACAAAATTCCTGCCTGACAGGTGCTCGTTTGGCTCCGAGGTGACATGCAGGGACACTTCAGTAAGCTCGATAGGTAACGTCAGCCTGAGGCTCGTGAACGGGCTTGGGATATCAGTGAATGTCACGGATTTCCAGATTTCCAATCCTGATGGATTCAACTGCACAGCCAGGCGCACTTCGGTAAGCAACTCTGACACCTTCATTTGGCAGCGCGGTGAGACAGTGGATTTCATCGGCATGAACTGCGCAGGCGGAGGCATCGCAGATGCAGCAGGCGACAAGTTCAAGTTCAATGTGAAGATTGACTGGTTTGACATCAAGTCGAACGCAAATTACATGCACACCACCGACGGCGAAGTCTTCAGGGGAGTGCAGTAAATCCATTGATTTTTTTTAATTTATTTTCACCCTTTCAGGCTTATTCTCTACCAAAAAATATATATAATCCAATCCTGACAGGATTCCAAAAGAGGCCTTAAAATTGAGTAGAAGTCATCTCATACTGTTCATCCTGCTGTTCGTCCTTGTCCTGCTTCCCGGAAATTCAGCAGGGCTCGATAAGTGGGTAAGGGACAATTCAAGCCTGGCTTTCGAGCATGAGGTCTTCTCTTTATCTGCCGGCGAGGGCAGGGACATGATAGTCCTCAGGTCAAATGATTCTTCAAGGTCTCCTGTGGTCCTTAAGATCAACCAGTCCCTGGAAAGCCAGGGCCTCTCTTTCCTGTTTGACGGCGTCCGAAATACAAATGCGAAGTATTATGAGAAGAACAACCTCACCGGCATACACAACGGCGAGGGTGAAGTCTATGAATATCATCTGGCCATAACCAGGCCTGAGCCCAAGATAACCATAACCAGGTCCCTTTCTTCCAAGGAATTGTCGCCGATGGATATCTTCAACCTGTCCGTTTCAATAAGGAACACCGGAGACAAGGATATTATCGGGGATTATTCAGAAGATATCTCTGTATTTTACAGGACGATGGGCAGGCTTTCCTACAGGCCAGGAGGAGGGGACCTTAGGGAGTACTACGGTTATTCCAGGCCGGGCTACATAGACTGGGAAGGCATGGTAAAGCCAGGACAGACAGTCGTGCTAGTCCAGGAGCTCCAGCTGGCCGGGGCTTCCCAGGGTTCCGACGAGATACCGTTCAACAATGGATTTTTCACCTACAGCTATCTCGGAAAGAACTATTCTGTCGAATCAGATGAGCTCAGCCCTCATTATGATTATCCTCTCCATGCAGTCATGAGCATCAGCTCAAAAAGCATGAAAGTGGACGATGAAGGCTCTGCCACTCTCACCCTGACCAACACAGGGGATTTTAAGATGTCCGTAAACAGCCTGGAACTGCAGGTCCCGGCAAACATTGCGATAGACAGCTCTGACCTTGACTATTCCAAGACATGCGGCTGCTACCAGTGGGATGGCAGCCTTGAAGCCCAAGAGACCAAGGAGATGGCCCTGCATTTCACAGTCATGAGGACGGGCGATATCAATGTGTCAGCAGCCATCGATTCGACATATCTCACATTCCATAAGCTAGTGACTGCTGAAAAGTCCGTCCCTTCCGGCATTGACCTTCCGCAAATCGCTTTTGATGTTCCTGGCAAGGTCGACAGCAACGGGGAATACGATATCGGCTTCTCATTCGACAACGATAAATCATCATACGATTTCCACAGTCTTGGAATCAACATCACTTCAGAACTTTTCGACAACCAGCAGTACATATTCACCTATCTCGGGAAGGGTGCAGAGGCTTCAAAGAGTTTCTCGTCGAAGGCGCCCTTCGTCAGGTCTGACATGTATTTTCCGGTCAATCTCAGCTACTCGTTCAGATCATCGCACGACGAGGTTTTCAGCGCCGTGATGCAAAAGAAAATACTGGTCAAGAAGATCGATTTCGTGCCTGACCTTGGCCTAGGGCTCAAAGGCTACAGCGTGAACAGCTCTTCGAACTCCTCTTATCCTGACCTGCTGTCAACCTGGCTGAACTTGTCCCGGCTGACCAACCGAAGTGTGGGCTCTGCTGAGGTCAGGCTGGGGTTTCTTGGTGAGGTGAGATACTTTGCATTCGGCAAGGACGATCTCGAGAAGAATACCTTCTCATTTGATTCTGGGTTCACTGTCCCCAAAAACCTTTCGACAGAAAAAGGAGAGATTGACGCGCTGTTGACGTACAGCTTCGGCGAAGACACTTACATGCTGGAATATTCATACCCTGTCAGCCTCAGCACCGGGAAAGGCAAGGCGTCAGAAGGCAAGCCCGAGGCCAAGGCAACTTCCTCAAGCGATGTGGATTATCCTGCTGACGAAGGCGACTCAGGTTTTCATTTTGGCTTTGACATAAGGATGATGATCATCTCACTCTTCGTGATACTTTTCGTGTTCGTCATGGTGGTCCTGTTCTTTTTCGTTGCAAAAAGCAGGAAAAAGAAGGAGGAGGGGCATGAAAAGTTTTTTTCTGTCCTGGAAGTCATGCAGGAGGAAGATGCCGGCGGAAACAGCCAGGGGCATTGGCCTGTCGGAGGGAGAGGCGGATTCGGCAGGCATAACAAGATGGCAGACAGCACAGTTCCACTGCCGTCGACAGAGCTAGGACCGCTGGAGGACTATATAAAGGCATCCAGAGACAAGAAGTTATCCGAGGAGAAGATAAAGAAGGCTCTCGTGAGCAATGGTTGGCTTGAGGACGTGATAGAGGTGTTCCTGAAATGAGGCAGGCAGGGAAGAGGGCACAGGTCAGTGTGGAGACTGTCATACTCTTCGGCTTCATCACCCTCATGCTGATTCCCGCAAGCGCCCTGGTTTATAATTATCTGATCAAGTCCACTGACGACATAATACAGAACAGGGCCATGCAGATCGGCAGGGGCTTTGTCGAGAATGCCAACCTGATGTACAACTACGGGGAGAAGGCAAAGATTGTCGCCGACTATAATTTCCCCGACCATATCGTCAACATGACCATAGAGCACGGCGACACCCTTATAATTACGATAGAGACTCACACAGGACTGGATCCGCTCATATTCAACCTGGGCCTGAATGTGACAGGCAGTTTCAACGAGAGCACATGGAGCGAGGGATACAAGAGCTTTGAGTTCAAGACGCTTCCGGGAGGTGATGCCGTATCGGTAAGGATGGTCTAAGGAGGCATTTCCGAAGGGGCCAGGCAAGCCTTGAGTTCACGCTGCTGTTCGTTTTTTTGACGATGATATTCACGCTCATCTTCGTCGCCCTCGGGCAGAGGATGGTGGACCTCAACGACCAGAGACGCTCAGACCTGGTCGGCAATATCCAGCAGAGGGTATATGACGAGGTAGAAATAGCGCGTTCTGTCGAGGACGGCTACAAGCGCGGGTTCACGATACCGAGGACCATCATGGGCGAGGATTATACCATATCTGTCGACGATTACGGGATGCTGACCATAAATTATTACAACAAGTCCTATTTCAAGGCCCTGCCCCAGCCGATGATGGGCGGTTTCTGCTTCAGCCCAACAGAGCAGAAATATGATTATTATGACCTGACCGTCACAAAGGACGCAGGAGTAGTGTCCCTCTCATCATGCTTCAACTGCAGCTATAGCTATGCGGTCTGCAAGAATGCCGAAAAGAACGGCTGGTGCGACTGGCTCAGCAGGCCTGAACTGTTCCCTGGCTTCAACTCAAGCTGTTGCAGCGGACATTGCCTTTGCTGCACCTAGATAATCTCTATGTCCATTGAGAGGCTCTGTCCTGGCATGCCTCTCTCGAAAATAGCCCTTAGCGCTCCTTTGTTCCCGTGAAGGGAGCTTATCCTGCCGTTTATGACCTTGTCTGCCTCGGTCTTGAATACGACCTTCTTGCCGACAAGCGCCTTGGCCTTCTCTCTGGAGTCTATGCCTTCTGCTAGAATTATCATCTGGTTTCCTTTCTGCCTGTGGCTCGACGACCTGAAATTTGCAATCCTGCCTTTCATGATTCCTGCGAAAAATCTGAGATTATTTAAAAACTTTTCGAAGAATGGCCCGGTCAGGCCCCATATTGGGTGTGTTAATCGCAGCCAAGGTCAAATATTGCGAGCGGGGCTCAACCAGGATGTCTAGGACTGCACAGGGACAGATTTCCATCAATGTATTTTACAGCAAATCTGCCGAGGGAGCTGACAAGGACGATTAGCATTCGTGAACTGACATTATTAGAAGGCCGGGATGCGATGGCGTGTCAGGAATCATCCTTGACCCTGCTCAACAGGTGCAGACCAAGGCGACCGGACCTGTTGAAGGCATAGCCTGCATGATGCCTGGACTATCGAAAATTTTTTATAGGTATAAACTTTTAAATTGGCATGCTTAAAAAGAGGGGACAGACCTGGTCTCTTGAGACCTACCTTGCGATAGCAGTATTCCTGATTGCGGTGATCTTCTTTTACGGGCTGACCACGGTGAGCAATTACAAGACGAATATCAATGTCGAGGTCGAGGAGGTAGGCAGGGCCCTGATGAAAGGGGACCAGCTAAAGGACGGGGTGCTTTCAGATACAGAGCTGGACTACCTCATAAGCCTCAACTGCACAGGGCTCAAGCAGCTTTTCAACGTCGACCAGGACATATGCATATATCTCAAGGATTCCAACGGGAACCTTTTCACGAGGGGAAACAAGACAATATACGGGATAGGGTGCCCGGGATTCAACATTTCCGGACAGAAATGCGGTACGATCAAATAGGTGATGCGATATGAAAAAAAAGACCAGGACCAAAAAGAAGGGGAGGCACGCAAAGCAGGCAGTGCCGATGCCTCCGAAGAAGACGGATATCGAGACGATTTTGATCTCGATACTGCTGGTCGGCATGTTCGTGATGCTTTTCGGCATGGTGGCCGAAGAGAGGCAACGCCAGGCTCCTGACCTGACCACTGCCACGAGGTTCATAAGCAGCCTGACCAAAGACGGCAACATGACCACTTCGGAATTCATGTCCCTCAGGAACCTAAGCTGCGACGATCTCAAGCTGCTTCTCGGGACTGACAGAGAGGTCTGCATATATTTCAGGGACCAGAACGGCAATATAATTGACCTCACTGCCGACGGCAGGTATGGCATTGGCTGCCCGGGCCTGGAAGTGAACGGACAGAAGATATGCAACTACAGCCCGAATTAAGCCCGGCTCCTGAGCGTTCAAGTTATGTAGGGAAAAATGCAAAAAAGAGGCTATTTTTTCATAGTAGATTCGATGGTCGCCCTGGCAGTCCTCGCAGTAGGGACTGTCCTTCTCCTGTCGATGCACTCGTATTCGCCTCCGACCCAGCAGTCCTACACAATCTCCGACGACATCGTGAACGTCCTGTCCTACAACAAGATAAGGAGCATAAACAACTATTACGCAGGGGCAAACAGCATTCTCACGGCCAACGGCAACATCACGGATACAGGCAAGACCCTACTTGAGCAGATG
>CAYXZQ010000004.1:0-38070 GCA_964469935.1 uncultured Methanosarcinales archaeon | reverse complement strand
CTATTACAGGAACCAGACAAAAGGCTGCACATTCTGCATGGGGCTGATAAAAAGCTTTGTCGGCAACATCACTCAGAACATGATACCCCAGGAATACAACTACGTCATCAACATCGACAACACGACAGTCTACACTCACGCGAGCAAGTCGATCAACGATTCCAGGTTCATAACCCCTTCCAGGATAATCGTCCACGGCATATACAACGGGAATGAGCTGTACGGCCCCTATGTGGTGGAGGTGCTGAGTTGGGCTTAGGCAGGCCGGGTGTCTCTTTCGGCAAGAAGGGTTTTTTTTTCACATTCATCGCGATAGTCATCCTCATGATATTCATTGCCGTGTACTCTTTTGATTCGGAAGACACCGTGTATACGACCCTCTACTCGGGCAAGTCCCAGATAGATGTAGCGAACTCATTTACAAAGGACCTCAAGGACGTCTACCTCAAGAGGGTGCTCATCACCTCTTCGGAGCTTGCCATCGATTCCATGAACAACCGCGTCTATGCCACGGGAAAGCCCATTGACAACGTAAGCCTGAGATTCGAGGAGCTCATCTTCAACGGCACGCTCTACGGGGTGAAGGACCCCCTGCTGGATGACAAGACCCTCTCGAACTGGACAGACAAGATGGTCACAATCGGAGACAAGAATTTCAGGATTAAGGCAAATGTCTCTTTCTACAGTCTGAAGGTATACCAGACAGACCCCTGGCTCCTCACAGTGGTGCTTGACGAGTACATATACGTGAACTATTCCAATATAATCTATGCAGTGAGCGGCCAGACAGCGGCAAACATCTCGGTGGTGGGCGTTGATGACCCGCTTTTTTTGATGCACGGCCAGAACCGGACAATAAGGGAATATTTCCCGAAGCAGTGGAACACATCAACGCTCCTTGTGCATATCAAAAACCAGACCTTCACCGACAATTCATGGGCACCGAGCTTCATCATGAGGATGGAGAACAACACGGGGTCGTCTGAGTGCTGCGGCATCGAGTCGCTCATGAACGCTTCCTATGACGTGAACCTCTCCTACGTGGATTACCTCTTCTGGAACAAGACGTATGGCTGCCATCACCCCTCGCCTTCCATATTCCGCCCAATATTCAGAATCGAGGACATCTCCTATCCGGGGAGCATAGGAGAGCATTTCAAGCTCGACGAGCCTCACCTGACATACTACGGCTACCATGTGAATGACTCCGATGTCGACATAATCTGCAACTGACACTACTTCACCCTGGTAAATAAAGTTTTTATACTATCCTATCAAGGAACTGATACAGGTAGTTGATAATATGTTAAGGACAGATGTAGACGATTTTTTGGATTTGGTGAAAAGAAAAGGGAGGGTCTCTCTAAACGACGCTGCAAAACAGCTCAAAATCCCGCTCCAGACAGTGCAGTCATGGGCTGATTTCCTCGTCGAAGAGAAGATCCTCGGAATGGAGTACAAGTTCACGACGCCTTACGTATTCCTGAATGCTGAGCCCGACGATAAGCTCGAATTCAAGGATTACATGCACTTTGATACGAGGGAGCAGTTCTACGAGAAGGCGCAGAACAAGGGGCTCAACGCAGGCCAGATCAAGCTGCTCTGGCTGAAGTATCTCAATTACAACAAGACCGCGATGAGGAACATGTTTTATGATAAGGCAGGATCGCGGGGCCTTGACAACGAGCATATCGAGAAACTCTGGAAGAAGTATTTCGAATTCATTCAGAGAGAAGGGTAGGAGATGACGATGGACATAGATGAGTTTTTGAATCAGGAGACCAAGGAGGGAGAGAGAAAGGAATCTGCTTCCGGCCAGTCACCCCCATCTCCTGAAGCGCCGCAGGGCAGTGAAAAAAGGGCGCAGCATCCAGGCGATCTCGCATCGGAGATAACCGAGATCCGTAACCTCCTGGGACAGAAGAGGTTCGAGGAGGCTTATTCAAGATATCTGCAGGCAAAGGAGAGGTTTGCGGAGCTGACCAAAAAGCAGCATGAGGAGCAGAAGAGGATATACAACGAGCTGGAGGAGATAAACAGGCAGATGGTCGAAGGGCTCACCAATCTCAAGCAGGAGACATCGAGGAAGATCGAGGTCATAAGGCAGCTGATAGCGAAGGCGGACG
The DNA here is from genome assembly GCA_964469935.1 of uncultured Methanosarcinales archaeon. GTDB lineage: Archaea > Nanobdellota > Nanobdellia > Woesearchaeales > DSVV01 > CAYXZQ01. The sequence goes on along the minus strand of CAYXZQ010000004.1, from coordinate 35,944 downwards.
AGCATCAGGAGAACAACCGCATGGATGCGGCAAACCAGCTCTTTGAGCAGATAGAGGCGCTCTTCGGGAGCCTGCAGGAAGTTCTTCCTGATGAGAAGCTGAGGCTCGAACACGAGATAGCGTCCCTCCACGTCAAGCTCGCAAGCAGGAGGAACATGGCTGCAAGCGCGGATTTCCGCAGCAAGTTCAACACGATCGGAAGCATGGTGCAGTATGCGTTCGAGAACATCAGGCAGGGCGACATCGACAAGGCTGTCCAGCTGTACCAGCGGATTAACAGCATGTACGGGGAGCTCCCAAAGGGGTTCCTCTACGAGAAGGCAGTGCTCTACCAGAAGATACTGAAGCTTTTCAACGAGGTCAGCCATATCCAGGAAGGGAGTACAGTAGAAAGTGGCGACAAAAAGCCCAATGGCAAATGATTGCAGACATGAAAGGGTAAAAATATGAGTTTCCAAAACAAGAACACGACGCTTCTGGATTCCTACAAGCTTAACCTCAACAATACCCTGATAGACGTAAGCATCGAGTTTCCGAACCAGGAGACGTGCCCCCGCTACAACGTTAGCATCACCAACATGAGCAACACCACAAAGATTATCCTCGAGAAGATCAGGGAGGAGTTCATATCCAAGGTGGGCATAGGGGTAATCGAACTCTCGGAATCAGGGGGCATCGAGAAGATTAAGACAGAGTTCAAGAAAGAGATAGCCGAGCTTCTCAGGAAATACTTTCCCAATTCGGACAAGAGGACCAAGGACATGCTCATCAACTACGTCATAGAGCAGAACCTGGGGCTCGGCCACCTGGAGATACTACTGCGCGACAAGGACATAGAGGAGATAGTGGTCAACAGTTCTAAGGAGCCTGTCTGGGTGTATCACAGGAAATACGCGTGGCTCAAGACCAACATCATCATCCCGACAGAGCAGAGGATAAGGCATTTCGCGACGATGATAGGCAGGGACGTCAACAAGGAGATCACCTTGCTCAACCCCCTCATGGACGCCCACCTCCTCACAGGTGATAGGGTAAATGCGACCCTTGAGCCCATATCTACTGATGGGAACACCATCACCATCAGGAAATTCGCTGCAGAGCCGTGGACTGTCGTCGATTTCATAAAGAACGGCACCTTCGACCTGAAGTCGGCTGCCATCATCTGGCTGTGCGTGCAGAATGAGCTGCCCATACTCCTTTCAGGCGGCACTGGCTCGGGAAAGACCTCGACCCTGAACGTGCTGAGCAGCTTCCTCCCGCCGAACCAGAGGGTCATCTCCATAGAGGATACGAGGGAGCTCCAGCTTCCAAAGACCCTTCACTGGGTCCCACTCGAGACCAGGCTTCCGAACCCGGAAGGCAAGGGAGGCGTGACCATGCTCGACCTCATAATAAACTGCCTGAGGATGAGGCCCGACAGGATACTCATGGGCGAGATAAGGAGAAAGAAGGAGGCAGAGGTGCTCTTCGAGGCGATGCACACAGGGCACAGCGTCTACGGGACGTTCCACGCGAACAACGCCGAGGAGACCATCACGAGGCTGACAAATCCGCCTATAGACATACCCAAGCTTGTGATCCCGGCGCTGTCGGCGGTCCTCGTAATGAACAGGAACAGGAGGACCAACGTGAGGAGGCTGCTCCAGTTCGCAGAGATCATGCCCAACGGTGATCCGAACATCGTGCTCGAGCTCGATGTCGTCCACAACAGGATCAACCAGGTGGGGGAATTCAAGGTAATCAACAAGACCCTGAGGCTTTTTACTGGCATGAGCGACCAGGACATCAAGGAAAATCTCAGGGAGAAGGAGAAGATACTCTCGTGGCTGGTCACAAACAATGTCCACGACCTCGACAAGATAGGGCTGATGATGTCAAGATACTACAGGGGCCAGCTGAAATTATGAGATGCTTTTTTACGCTTGAAATGAAATTAAAGGGTGTTTGAAATCAAGGATATGATACACAGGCTTGTCAGTCTCTTCCCAAACCTTCCTACAGAGCTCAGGATGGCCCACATGAACGTCAGGCCGGAAGAGTTTGTCACAAAGACCCTCAGGGGTGCGCTCACATTCAGCCTGGGTCTTTCTGTATTCGCATTCTTCATGCTCCAGATGATGAAAAAACCCCTGGCCTACGTGTTGATAGCGTTTCCGGTCATGTTCCTTCTCCTCTTCATGGTGCTGATGAAGAGGCCGATAACCAAGATCGAGAAGAGGAAGAGGGATCTGGACAGGGAGGTCCTGTTTGCGGGAAGGTTTCTGCTCGTCAAGATCCATTCAGGCAGCCCGCTACTATCGGCACTGATAGAGGCCTCCAGGAGCTACGGCATCGCAAGCAAGTACTTCAAGGAGCTTGTCGACGACATAAATATGGGGACATCAATCGAGAAGGCCCTTGACAATGCGATGAAGTTCTCACCGTCCCTCAAATTCAAGAAAATAATATTCCAGATAAGCAATGCCATCAAGATAGGCATCGATGTTAGCGAGCCCCTGTCAAACACCCTGGATGAGATAAGCCACGAGCAGATGGTGGAGATACAGAGGTACGGCAAGAAGCTCAATTCGCTCTCGATATTCTATATGCTAATTGCCGTGGTCATCCCATCCATCGGAGTCGCGATGTTCGCTGTCATCGGGTCCCTGCTGGGCCTGGGAGACCAGATCGCCCAGGCGATCTTCTACATCATCCTCACATTCCTCGTCATAATACAGTTTGCGTTCATAATGATATTCAAGAGCGCAAGGCTTACGGTGAACCTATAATGGCACAGTCCATGCTCGAGCAGTTCGGCAGATTTCCGATACCCAGAAATATCAGGCCCCAGCTCAGGAAATACCTGTTCAAGGCAGGCATCACGCGGGAGCCATATGTCTTCTTCGGCACTCTTTTCCTATTCTCTATACTCGCGAGCTTCATCCTCTATTTCACTGTCTTCTACAGCATGCTCCAGTCCCTGAAGGACAACATGTCATACTACGCTTTTCTCGGAGTGCAGTTCTTCGGCACAATTCTCATCTGGACCGCACTCATGCTCACAATCATAGGGATAATAATTGTGACCATCTACGCCTATCTTGACATCAAGATCTTCAACAGGACGAGAAGGCTCGAGGAGATACTCCCTGAGTTTTTGGAGACTGTCTCCTCGAACCTCAAGGGCGGCATGTCGTTCGAGAAGTCGCTTTGGATGGCCATCAAGCCCAAGTTCGGTATACTGGCAAACGAGATAGCCCTTGCAGCAAAGAAGGTCATGACAGGACATGACGTCGACATAGCCCTAACTGAGTTCAGCCTCAAATACGACTCACCAATGCTCAAGAGGTCCATGAACCTCATCATCAGCCAGATACAGGGTGGTGGCGAGATTTCCGAGATAATCGACAGGATAGTGGTCGACCTCAAGAAGACAAAGGCACTCAAGGACGAGATGAGCGCATCGGTGCTGACCTACATGATATTCATCGCGGCAATCGTCATATTCATCGCGCCCATCCTCTTCGGCCTCTCCAACGCCCTGCTCAAGGTGATATCCTCGATAACAGCGCTGCTCGGCACCAGCATGAGGGGCGTCAACACGCCGCTGCCGTTCGATTTCTCGAAGGCGGCTATAAACCCCGAGATGTTCGTCTTCCCTTTCTCATATTTCGCCATTTCGATAACAGCAATCGGTTCGTCACTCATCGTCTCTATAATAGAGAAAGGAAACATCAAGGGAGGCATAAAATACGTCCCGATGTTCCTCATCAGCTCGATATCCATCTACTGGGTGGCGCTCAAGATAAGCAATATCCTAGCGGGAATTGTCAAGTTTTAGGTCATCCATCGAAATAGGCCTTATCGTGTCCTTGAACACTATCCTGTCCATCAGGTTGGAGAAATGTCCCCTGAAATACTTCATGTACCTGAACATGGGCAGGAAGTGCGGGTTAATGAGGTCGGGTATTTCCGAAAGCAGCGGTATGTGCTCGATGCCGACCTTCCCGTAATAGAGCCTGTTCATGTTCCCGCCCTTTCTTGCATACTCCTTCACCTTCAGGTATCCCTGCAGGTACGCGATGTCCTTGGTCAGCGCGCCCGGGCCGCTTGTGTCGACAAAGCCCCTCTTTGCCCTGAGCGTCAGGCGCCAGGCGGTGTTCTTCGTGAAATACTTCCTGAGCAGCCTGTACGTCTCTGAAAAGGATTTCTGCATGGCATAATCGATGGCAAGCACCCTGCCTGCGTATATCTTGAGGACGAAGTTGTTCAGGCAGTCGTTGGCCTCCTCGTTGAATACGGCAAGCCCCTCCTCTGTCATCAGGTATCCCGGAAGGCCTCTTGCAAAGAACCTGTAGGGCTGGCTCTCGCCGTTCTCAGCCCGCATTATGTGGGTGCCTATCTCGTGCACTATTATCCTCTTGAGGAAGTTCGACGAGAAGCGGCTGTTCTTCTTGATGAGAAGCTTCTTCTCCTGGATCTTCACGGCTGCGTTCGCGACCATGTCGAACTCTTCCACTTGCCAGTGGAACCCGTACTTGATGAACGCTAGGTTTAGCTTGTTCGTTATCTGCCTTGTGCTGAAACTGTTCTCCTCCGGCCTTATCTTGAGATATGACAGCCTCTTTGCATGCCTGACGAGGTTCTTGTCCGGCTGGCCGTATATGCTTATCGATATGTCCTGGAACTCGTCCAGACCCCTGCTCTTTATGAGGCTTATGTCCAGCATGTAGAGGTCCCGTATGCCTGCGAGTATCTTGCCGACGACAGAATCATCCGGCTCAAGCCTGCCGAGCCTTGCAGAAAGGGCGTCCAGGCTGGATTTTGGCCTGTTGTATTCGAATACAGGGTTGTAGCTCTCGTCCGCAAAGAACCTCTCCTTCTCCTCTTCCACGTTTATCGGGTTGAGGTCAGTGAAAGAAAGCTTCTTGCTAATCTGCTCCAGCTTTTTGTCGACTGTCAGGTTCCTGTCCATCTTGCACCGGCCGGGTTTTGATGAATGTCCCGGTTATTTCAGGTTATACAGGGATATATAAATATTTCCCGCGCTTATAATCTTGCAAGCTCCTTGCATGGGGCTTATGGAGGCCTCTGGTCCTTTGGATGATAAATATTATATAGAACTGCCTATTATTACGGCCCATGGTCGATTACGACAGCAGGCTCAGGGAATTCGAGGAGGAGCTCAAGAACACACCCTATAACAAGAGGACCCAGCACAGCATAGGCCTGCTCAAGGCGAAGATCGCAAGGCTCAGGGACACTATCCAGACAAGAGCCTCTGGCAGTGGAGGCGGCTACAGCTATGCAGTGAGAAAATCCGGGGACGCTTCGGTCGTTCTCGTTGGTTATCCCTCTGTGGGCAAGTCGACGCTTCTCAATGCCCTGACGAATGCCGAGTCTGAGACAGGATCGTACTCGTTCACGACCCTCGATGTGATACCAGGTCTGCTCGAATACAGGCATGCGCAGATACAGGTCCTTGACGTCCCGGGAATTCTTCAGGGTGCGGCGCTCGGCAAGGGCAGGGGCAGGGAGGTCCTCTCCGTGGTCAGGAGCTCGGACATGGTGATATTTCTCGTCGACATCAGCCATCCCGAGCATTACCCTGTCATACAGAAAGAGGTCTATGACGCGGGGCTGAGGGTGAATGTCCAGAAGCCCGACGTGAAGATAATCAAGAAGTCAAGGGGCGGCATCAACATCGGGACGACCGTCAGGCTCACAAAGATAGCCAGGAAGACCTGCGAGTCCATCCTGAGGGAGTACAGACTGAACAATGCTGACGTGGTCATCAGGACCGACATAACCGCAGACGAGCTCATCGACATGATAGAGGACAACAAGCACTACATCCCCGGAATCACCGCCCTGACAAAGGCCGACCTGGTGTCGGCTGAGGAGCTCAAAAAGATCGAGAGGCAGGTGAAGCCTGACATATCAGTGTCGGCTGAGAAGGGGAAGAACATCGACAGGCTCAAGGAGCTCATATACGGGAGGCTCGGCTTCATGAGCGTGTTCTGCAAGGAGGTGCGCAAGAAGGCCGACCTCGACGTCCCTCTCGTTCTGAGAAGAGGCTCGACAGTCGAGGACATGTGCAACAGGCTCCACAGGGATTTCGCAAAGAACTTCAGGTATGCTAGGGTCTGGGGGAGATCAGCCAAGTTCCCGGGCCAGAGGCTCAGCCTGAGGCACAGGCTTGTGGACAGGGACATAGTGGAGATCCACACGCGCTAGTCTCCTATCCTGATTCAGCAAAGGTTCGCTCTTCAGTTTTTGTCATCCATGAATTTGGCGATTGAGCGGTCGAATGTCTTCTCTGATTCAGCGCTGAAGAAGCAGCCGGGTATCGCACCCTGTTCCCTGTGGTAGGCCACGCACTCGCAGCACAACCCCTTCTTCTCGCAGCCGGGGTACGAGCAGGTGCACATCTCAAGGTTCTCTTTTCTCCTGCATTCCATCCCCTGCTGTAAATTTCGCTCGTTTTTAAATCTTCCTGAAGGGGAATATTTATATAATCACAGAGACTTGGTCATGCCATGGAATACAAGCAGGCAATCCTCATGAGGGCTGATCTCGGGCTCCCCAAGGGCAAGATGGCTGTGCAGGCAGCGCACGCAGCTGTCGAGGCTGTTCTCAAGTCAGACAAGGAGAAAGTCAGGCGCTGGAGAGGTACGGGAAGCATGAAGGTCGTGCTTAGGGTCAGGGACAGGTCAGAGCTCTACAGGCATGCCCAGGAGGCAAAGGATTTGGGCCTTGCCACTGCGATAATCACGGACGCGGGAAAGACAGTGATTGCGCCGGGAACAGTCACGTGCTGCGCAGTGGGCCCGGACGAAAGCGACAGGATTGACAGGCTCCTCGGCAGCCTGCCTATGATATGATACTTGCCATTATAGCATCAATGAAGATTCCCGCTTCGCCGGGGCAAGTGCACGCATAATATGTATAGAACACGCTACTGCTTCTCGAAATCCTCTTTTGCGGGGCCGTTCTTGAGCTTTTCAGTGTACCTGCACTTCGGGAAATTGCTGCAGCCGAGGAACTGGCCGTAGATCGACTTTCTCAGGACAAGGGGCGCCTTGCATTTCGGGCATTCCTTCTCTATTGTCCCGTTCTTGATCTCTTCTGTCTCCTTGACGACCTCGGGGTCCTGCGATTTCTTGAGCGGGCAGTTGTCGTTTATGCATATCTTCTGGGGCCTCTTCCTGCCGAGTATCAGGATCATGGGATAGCCGCATTCCTTGCACACGTCCTTTGTCACCTTGACCCTGCCGTTGCTCGGCAGCTTGAACGTGGTCTTGCAGTCAGGATACTTGTTGCAGGCTATGAATGCCCCGAATTTTCCTTTCTTTATCTCCAGCTCGCCCTCCTTGCAGTTCGGGCATTTGCCGACGTGATTGAGCTCGTCTCTGGTCGATGCCAGCGCCTTTGCAAGCTCTCCCCCGATGTCCTTCTCCTTCTCCTTGAACTTTGCGAGGATCGCGCTCAGCTTCTCCTTTGCCTCGTTAAGGACATCCTCAGGGGTCTTCTTCTTCTCCCTTATCTCCTCCATCAGCTCCTCGAAATGCCTTGTCAGCTCCTCGTCGAGAATCTCGGGGCTGTATCTCTCGAGGGTGTCGCAGGTGTGGATTCCGAGCTGTGTCGCCTGTATCGACAGCTCGTGGACATATCCGCGCTGGAAAAGGTTGTCGACGATTGCTGCTCTTGTCGATTTCGTCCCGAGCCCCCTCTTCTCGAGCTCCTTGATTATGGACGCCGGGGTGTATCTCTTCGGCGGCTGGGTCTCCTTGTCGTGGAGCGTGATCTCCTTTACCCTCACATCCTCGCCGGGCTCGCCTCCGGGGATGGTCTCTTCCTCGAGCTTGACATGCGGGCCGTAGTACCTGTGCCAGCCTGGCTCGACTGTCCTTGTCCCCTTGGCCACGAATTCCTCTGAATTGACGTCGATGGACATGGTTACTGTCTCGCGCTTTGCTGGTTCTGCGAATGTCGCAAGGAACCTCCTGACAATGATGTCGTAAACCCTGGCCTTCTGCCCGTCGATCCTCGAGATGTTGCCTGTCGGGTATATCGCCGGGTGGGCAGGGTCATCCTTTTTCCCTTCATTCGGCCTGAGGTCAGGCTTTCTGAGGAGGTCATGGGCAAGCTCCTTGTAGAATTGCTGTTTAGACAGCGCTTCAAGAATATTCTTGTAGCCGATGTTCGCTGGCAGCTTCTGGCTCGATGTCCTCGGATATGATATCAGGCCGCTGATGTAGAGCTCCTGTGCGATCTCCAGGGTCTTCTTCGGCTGTATCCCCATCGACCTGTATGCCTCTGTCTGCAACGTGGTGAGGTCGAAGGGGGTCGGAGGTGCCTGCTCGAACTGGCGGACTTTCGTGTCCTTTACCTTCCCGTCATGGCCCCTGGTCTTATCCATGACCTCTTCTGCCTTTTTTTTGTCAGTGAACTTGTCCTGCACATGCCAGGCATTGACAGCCTCGTCCCTTATAGAGCCGTTGAGTTCTATCTGCCAGAATGGCTCAGGCACGAATGCCTGTATATCTTTCTCCTTATCGACGATTATCTTCAGAGCCGGCCCCTGGACCCTTCCGGACGATAGTATCTTGAACATGCCGGCTGACTTGACCGCAAGGGTGAGAGCCCTGCTCAGGTTGATGCCGTAGAACCAGTCGAGCTCGTGTCTTGTGACCCCTGCATTGACCTGCCCCCATTCGAGTCCAGGAGAGGCCTCTGTGTACGATTTCACAAGGTCTGACTTGGTAAGGGTCGAGAATTTCATCCTCCTCGCGTCCTTCTGGTTGCAGATGAACCTTATGACATTGTATCCGATGACCTCACCCTCTATGTCATAATCACAGGCGACAGTGAACTTGTCTGCGTCCTTTGCCAGCTTCTTGAGGGCATTTGCGTATTTTGACGTGTAGGCCGAGCCTTTGCGTGTCTTTGACGTGGGAAGCCATTCTATGTCGAAGATGGGATACTTCCACTTGCCCTTGTCCTTCTCTGCGACAGTGAAGAGGTGGCCGACTGCGCATCCGACGACAATCTCCTTCCCTCCATGGCTCAGCCTGTAGTACGGGACCTTGTTGATGGAGTCCTTGGAGGACCTGCCGTCGGATAGGGCGTCCGCTATCTTCTTTGCCGCCTGGGGCTTTTCAGTGATGATGAGCTCATATGCCATGACATCTTTGGATTTTAGGGTTCATTTTTATATTTTTTGTAAAGCTTTATTAATCCTGCTTCATAACCTTCAAGTGATGGTCAGGGAAATAATAGGCAGGCTCGCTGAAAGAATCGACAGTAGAAACAAGGAAGAGGGCGATGCTCTTGTCGGCGACAAAATCCATTTCTCAAGCGACTCCTACAAGACATTCGGGTTCAGCAGGGAGAATTTCCATTACCTGAGAAGCGAGGCGAGCAAAAAAAAGGTCGCGTTCATAGACGGAGGAGAGGCACAGGTGATATCCTCAGTCGACTTCTCCCTGAGCTTCGTCAGAGTGTTCGGCCACGTGATGCAGGAAGGCAAGACCATATCATCGACAAGGAGCGAATACTATGTTCTCGTCTCTGCCGCAGGCGACGGCGATGGTGTTCTGTACAGGGCAGAGACATTCCCCCTGAAGGGCCGGGGCTCAAAGTCCTTCACCATCGATTCAATGGACAGCAGGCTCAGGGACGGGGTCGACAGGGGAGACATATCAAAGGTCTGCGGCATACTCAGAAAAGCGTCCGAGCTTAGGCTGGCTGCAAGCCTGGCAGGGTCCATGGAGAGCGGAAGCATGATAGTCCTCGACGGAACCCTGGAGGCCAGGTTCGGCATAGAAGAGGAGATGCTCCAGGGATTGTACGACGCAGGGCTGAAAAACGACGTCCTTGTGACCGCGCTCTCGAAATCCTCGAACCTCATCACAGAGAAGGGCAGGTCTGCCCTATCTGTCCTGAGGAGCCTTGCGCCAAACGGGCCCTGGTATTATCATCCTGTCGTGAATATATCATCTGGCTCGCACAGGGCCGAGATGTATTTTGCGAAGCTTCACAAGAAGGCAGAGCATGCATTCAGGTTCGAGATATTCAGAGAGCAGGGCAATGCCGACGCGGGAAAGGTCCTCGGCGTCCTCGCATCACAGTCAAAGGATCTTGTGCTGCCCGGTTTTCCCTACGGCGCAATCAAGGCCGACAAGTTCGCGCGGGTGACAGAGAACGAGAGGGAGTTTCTGAAGACCCGTTTCCTTGCAGCCCTCTCAGAAGGCTCCAGGAAGGCGGCAGGGCTCAATAATGTCCATGACATCCTTGACAGCGTCTACTAGGCCGGGGAAACCTCAAGCATAGTCGCTTTTAAAGATAAAATTTAAAAAAGGCAGCATTTTCTGAAAATTCCAGGTGATGCTTATGGCAGAAAAAAAGAAGATAACCAGGAACATGCTCATCGGCGAGGTCATCGAGAAATATCCTGACTCGGCCTTCGTGATGATGAACTCAGGCCTGCATTGCATAGGATGCCACGTGGCTGTCTCTGAGTCTGTCGAGCAGGGGGCAAAAGCCCACGGCATGAGCGACGAGGACATAGACAGGATGATCGAGGACATGAACAGGTCTGCTGATAATTCTAAAGGAGATGCTTGATGAGTTCCGCTTCGGTTGATGTGTGTGTTAATGTCAATATGGAAATATGGCATACGTTTGCCTAATTATCCATTCTGACTGCGATTTCAATCTCCGGGCAAACAACATCTGTAAAAACCACGATATCCTGTGACCTGGTATCATAATTAGAAGCAGGCCTGGCCTGATAATATTTATACAGCATATTCTTTGCCGCCTTTGAACATTCAAGGGCCATGAACATGGGGTAATTATCCCTGAATTTGTTTTCTTTTCTCAATAACCGTTTCATGATCTCAAGCGATGTCGAGATTATGGCTTTCCCGATGCCGGAATAGCAATCCCTTATCGTCTCTTTTACATACAAGGCCTGGGTAGTTGGTTCATCATGCATCAATCTTGATATTATAAAACTTAAATGGCTCTCATAACCGTCAAAGCTTGTCGGAAAACCTGCATGAAATCCCTGTGTTGACATCCTGGGGAACACGTCAGTCAATCCAACAAACTCCTTGTATCCGACAGGCGTGGAATTCAGGTTCATGACCACCCCCCATAAATCAGGATATGGCGCCCATAATTGCAGACTCAATCCTCCATCCAAAAAAGGCAGCTGAAATTCACTCAAGGGTTCAAATACGCCCAATTTGTCAAACGACAACAATTTATCAACCACTTCTTCTATGTTAACTTTCTTTTTCGGCATTGTAGAATTTTCCTGCATCAAGACATGGTTTTGACAATATATTTATAAATGTTTATTGCTTTTGTGTCTTTTCAGTGGCAAAAGTTTTGATAGGTGGGTCTTGGAGGCCCTATAATAGGTTTTTTGTATGTAACATTTGATTCTTTATCATTGCCGGTGATTCCAGGCCGGCAGGGTGTAAAACCAATAACTATATATACTTAGAAGTCCGGTGTCATCCTCAGAAAGAGGTGGGTTGATGCTCAACAGCGTCTTTGCAGACATAGGCAGTATAATAATAATAGCGACATTCGTGGCCTTCATCGCCAAGAGGTTCAGGCAGCCTCTCATCCCTGCGTACATCCTTGCGGGGCTTGTGATCGGGCCGTTTCTCGACTTCATCACAGGGACCACGGCCATCGCCGCTTATTTCCATATCCCCCAGGGCTTCTCACTCATATCCGACCGGAGCATAATCCAGACCATGTCCGAGATCGGCATTGCCTTTCTCCTCTTCATGGTGGGGCTTGAGATTGACCTCAGGAAGCTCAAGGATGTCGAAAGGATCGCAGGCATCGGCGGTGCGCTGCAGGTGATCCTCATCTTCGGCATCGGGTTTGTCGCCTCTGCGCTCATGTTCTTTTCCAGGACCGAGTCAGTCTACATTGGGTTCATACTCGCTTTCTCAAGCACCATGGTCGTGGTCAAGATACTCTCTGACAAGAAGGAGCTCGACACCCTCCATGGTAGGATAATAATAGGGATCCTTCTTGTCCAGGACATCATCGCGGTTTTCGCCCTCATGGTCCTGAGTTCACTAGGAAGCCTTGAGCTGTGGAGCTTTGCCGCGATGTTTCTGGGAGGCATCGCCCTGATACTGCTCGCTGTCTACCTGAGCAGGTTCGTGTTCGGGCGCCTGTTCCGCAACGCAGCAGGCTCGCGAGAGCTCTTCTTCCTCCTGAGCCTGTCCATCTGCTTTCTTTTCAGCCTGTTCTTCAGCAGCGTCGGGCTCTCGATTGCAGTCGGCGCGTTCGTCGCCGGCGTCTCCCTCGGGAACCTTGAGTACAGCCTCGAGATAACAGGCAGGGTGAGGTCGATAAGGGACTTCTTCGCGACCCTTTTCTTCGTCTCACTTGGGATGCAGCTTCCTCTCGCAGGGCTCTCCCGCGTGCTCCTTCCCCTCATGATCCTTACCCTCATCGTGCTGATAATCAAGCCCCTTGTCCTGTTGCTAATAATAGGGGGTTTCGGATACAAGAAAAGGACCTCCTTTCTCACCTCCATATCCCTTGCCCAGGTCAGCGAATTCTCTCTCATCATGGTTACGCAGGGGATGCTTCTCGGCCAGGTGTCCCAGGAGCTATTCACGGCGACCATTCTGCTCGCTATACTCACGATCGGCCTTTCGAGCTACATGCTGAAATACGAGTACGGGCTCTACTCGTGGCTTTCGAGGGACCTGTCGCTCTTCGAGAAGCTCAACACCCACGAGGACAAGCTTGAATACCTCCCAAAGGTTGAGCATGAGGCGATCCTTGTGGGCTACGACAGGATGGGCTACAGCATATTCCGCAAGCTCGTCAAGCTCAAGCAGAAGTTCATGGTCATAGACTATAATCCCGAGATAATCAAGAAGCTGATAAGGCAGAAGATCCCCTGCCTGTACGGCGATGCCGGGAATGTCGAGGTCCTAGAGAGGCTGGATTTCGGGAAGCTGAAATACCTCATATCGACGATTCCGGACCTGCCGACCACCCTGCTTCTCATAAAGAAGACCAGGCAGGCAAGCCAATCAGTGATAATATTCGTCACAGCATACCAGGTCGATGACGCCCTGATGCTCTACAAGGCAGGGGCCGACTACGTGGTACTTCCTCATTTCCTCGGCGGCCACCACGCGTCCGTGCTTCTCGAGGAGGCCACAAAGGACGTCTCGAAGCTGGTGAGGAGGAAATTCAGACACATAAAGGAGCTGAACAACAGGAAGATGCTCGGCCATGAGCATCCGAGGAACCATACTCATCTCCCAAAAGAGGGATGACCCCTCCATGTGTGATTATCGAAAATAATATATATGTAAGTCTTATATGGATAGGCAGGCGATTGCGGGCCGGGTGCTTGGAGGACCCTGGATCGCCCCTGATAAAAAAAAAGATGGTCGACAACAAGCTTATGGAGAAGTTCAATTTCAAGCCTGAATACGCAGAGGTGGCAAGGAGCAATTCGGGCGAGCAGGTGTTCGGCTACACCGGCTTCCCACAGCCCCACCATTCCTACAAGATAGTTTACGAGACGCCCCACAGGTCCATCGAGGACCATTATTTCTGGATACTCGAGGAGATAAAGACAGGCCAGGCTCATCCGTTCGTGACCAAGATTACTGACATATTCGCCGCGAGAGAGCAGTCGTCCTTCTTCGGCACTGACCAGCAGAGGATCGGCCTCCAGCAGGAGAAGGTCTCCATGTTCCTCGCGACAGTAGGCAAGATGGTAAAAGAGCTCTTCCAGCTCGTGAGGGAGATAAGGATACTCAAGGAGAGGCTCCAGTATTACGAGGATTCCTTAAAGCCCGATAGCAAGAGCAGGATAAGCGCCGAGATAACCCTAAAGGGCATCTGGGTCGACATGGTCGAGCAGGGTGCCAAGAACCCTGCATCTGTCTACGGCATGGCGAGGGAGCTTCAGTTCGTGACCCTTCCGGACCTGTTCTATTCAATACATCCCAAGACCCCGGACGAGGTCGATGAGCTTGTCGACAGGACGGATTTCAACAGGAAGGTCAAGGAGGTCCTCAAGAGGAAGCTTCGGCAGTTCGCCGAATGGAAGACGTCCACCTTCAAGGAGATGCAGACCAGGCATGACTTCACCCTGAAGTATCTAAGGCAGCATTTTGACATCATCAAGATGTACATGACCTGGGTCAAGCCCTACCTCAGGAACATAAGGAGGATGGAGATGCAGGACAAGACAGAGTCGGCAGACCTGATAAGCGCATTCGAGGGCTCTGTTGTCGAGCTTGAGTTTTTGGCCAAGATGAAGCCCAGGAGAAAGGAGGTCGGCAAGGAGATTCTCTACAACAGGGAAGTGTTCTCTGTGATATCAGCCCATTTCTACTACAGGTCAAAGCCCCAGATGAACTACATGCAGGAATACCAGCGAGGCCCGGTCCACGTGGGCCAGTGCGACATCTCGTTCCGGGCATATGCCTGGACCCAGAAGCAGATAGACAGCTATGTCAGGATGAAGGAGGCAGAGGACATCGAGCTCCTGAAATCGATTGACGGCTCTGTCAGGGCAGCGATGGAGGCTCTCGGCGACGAGCTCGAGTCTTACCTCAAGCAGGCAGGTGAGATGGTGGATTTCCAGAAAGAGCTGGGCAAGAAGTCGGCAGCAGAGCAGGCCAAGAAGGCCCTCGACCCGTTCACATCCGTGTTCAAGGGATTCGGCGAGATATTCTCATCATTTGGCTCAGGCAAGAAGAACGGCAGCATGCTGACAAAGCCGGAGATGAGCAGGGAGCTTGCGATAGCCAGGTCAGCCTCGACAGGGGCCATCTGGCAGACATACAAAAATTTTAAAAAGAAAGAAGGCATGATCGCCTGGTAGGATGGCAGATTCTGGCAGTATTGATAAGGATGAGCTGAGAAAGCTTTCTCCTGAGATGAGGATTAAGAGGCTCAGGGAGCTCGAGGAGAAGAGGAAGAAGGAGCTTGAGGAGACCGACAGGCTCATACGGGAGAGTTTTGACGAGCTCGAGGAGAGGCAGGCCCCTGACGAGCCCCCTGAGGAGGAGGAGCCCGCACCAGGCATTCTTGAGGAGCGCTCTGAGCTCGAAGAGCAGCTCATGTCTGCCGAGATGCCCAGGGCAGGGGAGGCTCAGGAGAACATAGAATACGCGATTAACCTCTATGATGAGCTTGCAGGCATGGCCCAGGAAACATCTGGCCAGGGGGATGGATACATGAGCATGGCCAGGGCTGCCGAGATCTACGACAGGATAATGGAGGCAGAGAGGTACCAGGGGCAGAGCGAGACAGTCAAGAACATCGCTGAGGGCTCGAGGCGCCTGATGAGGGAGCTTTTCGGCGACTACAAGGCAGACCACGAGTACAGGCCCGAGCAATAAGCATTTTACTACTTTCCTTCTAATTAGCTGGGTTCAAAATGTCTCATTCATTACGCACAAATCAATGGCATCCCATGCTAGAATTGTGCTACAGCTATGCAGTCTAACGAGACTTGGGAGCATTCATTTGCCCCTTGGCGACATTTTGAATGCAGCTCTTGAAACAGGTGTTTGTAATAATAAAATTTATATACCAGTATACTTATTTATACTACAATGGAGTTCAACACAGTCCCGAATCCCATGGACAGGACCTATTATGCCCTGCCTGAAGGCTATTTCGGGGAATTCGAGCAGAGCAATTACCAGGGCATCGAGAAGCCAATAGGCATCAACGAGATAGGCCAGAGTGTCGCAGAGGGGCAGAGGTTCGGGACATTCATCCAGACCACACAGAACGCGATCAAGATGGGCGCAGGCAAGCTCGAGCTCTCGACAGGGATGGGCGGCGGCCATGAGTCGGTTGGCGCAGAGTCCTACGGCGAGGAGGCGAGGCAGGCCCTCAGGGAGATAAGCAGGGCGAACCAGGCTGAGTTCGTGAGCGTGCACACACCTTCCCAGATAGGTAACCTGAGCGGCTACAATCCCCAGGAGAGGGGGTTTTCAGACGAGCACAGGAAATACAGCATGGAAGAGGTGAAAAAGGCCATAGATTTTGCCTCAGACGTGAATGGCGGGGCAGTCGTTGTCCATACAGGAGAGTACCAGAGGGACATCTCAGACCAGCCCTGGGCAAAGAACCCTGACGGCACGTACAAATTCGTCAATTACGACGAGGAGCCAGGGAGGGCAGTGCTCTACATGGTCGACGACAGGACAGGGAAGCTCATAACAGAGGTCAGGAAGAGCATGGTGGTGCATGAGCCCAGGTTCAAGACCCAGTACGACCCGGAGCAGAAGAGGGAGAGATGGGTTGACAAGAACGGTAATTTCCTCAATGAGGAGAAGATAGACGACCTGTTCATGAGGGTGCCTGAGTGGGACGAGACCCATACCAGGTTCCAGACAAGGAGGCTTACCTGGGACAATTTCATAGACAGGGCCAATGAATGGAACAGGTATCACCCAAAGCCGGATGGCCATAAGTGGACTCCTGAAGAGATGTTCTTCCGCTCCCAGATGGAGACGAGGATCCTCCAGGCGAGGGGCTCGTCGCTGTTCCACGGAAGGCAGTATGAGAATGACAGGAAGGCCAGGGAAGAGCTCAGAAAGATGTATGACTATTTCAAGAGCATCGAGGACAAGGTGCCTGTGGAACAGCAATGGAAGCTCTTGGAAGAAGAGCCGAAATTAAGGGCCTACGGTCTTTCGAACTTTGCGCATAAGGAGGCAGGGACAGAGAAAAAGCTGCCGTCTGAGATCATCAAGGAGAACCTCTCGCGCATAGAGCTTGACATGAAATTTGTCCACGAGTCGTCTGCATCGGCAGACGCCCAGGCAGAGGAGACAGCAGAGACCATGCAGCACGTCGTCCCTGTCGAGGTCTATGCAAAGCAGCAGTCGAGGAAGGGATTTGCAGAGGCAGGCATATATGCGATGGAGAGGAGCAGGAACAACCCTCATTCCAAGAAAGACGTTTTCATCGCTCCTGAGAACATCTTCCCTGAGATGGGCTACGGCTCGCATCCTGAGGAGCTCATCGAGCTAGTCCAGGATGCCAGGCAGGAGATGGTCAACATGCTCACGAACAGGATGATAGACGACCCGGGCCAGAGGAGGGACGAGCAAGGCCGGCTCATAAAGGTCCCAAACCCCAACTATGACCCGTCGATGTCCAGGTCGCAGGCTGAGAACGAGGCAAGTAGGCATATCAAGGCGACACTCGACACCCAGCACCTGGGCATGTGGTGGAAGCATTTTCAGCCCCTTCCAGGAGAGTCCAAGCAGGACAGGAAAGAGAGATTCGACAAGTGGTATATGGAGCAGATTGACAAGATGGAGAAAAGTGACATAATCGGCCATATCCACGTTGTTGACGCCATGGGTGCAGGCCACCATCACCTGCCGGTCGGCCAGGGAGAGCTTCCCATAAGGCAGGCCCTTGAGTATCTGAAGAGCAAAGGGTTTGCAGGCACCATGATATCAGAGGCATACGGCGAGGATGCCATGCACGGCCAGGGAAGGATACTCACAGAGACCTGGAAAGGCCTTGGCACCCCAATCAGGGGCGCGGGCTACAGGATAGGCGCTCCTGCCCAGTCATGGACTGACATCCAGCACGGCTATTTCGGCGCCACACAGAACCCTTATTTCATATTCGGAGCATACAGCCCCTCCAACGACTGGCAGCTCTGGAGCCAGGTCCCGATGGAGTGAATGGGCTTTCAGAATTCTTGGGTTGTGGAGAGAATCACTGTATCCTGATTCGCATGACATCCCCTATCGAGAGATTTATCGAGTCAATGTACCCTGCATCCGCCTCAAGGACGTAAATCGCCTTCCTGTCAGGCACTATTGCAGGGCATGTGCCGTTCTTTGGGCATGGTCGGGCATCTTTGTAGTAGTACACCACCCTGCCTTCTGCGTCTATCCAGACCATGTCCAGGGGAATCAGGGTGTTCTTCATCCAGAATGCATGATAGTCCTCTTCATTGAATATGAACAGCATCCCCGAGTCCTTTGGCAGGTCGGTGCGATTCATGAGCCCCTCTTCCTGCTGCTTCTCGGTTATCGCAAGCTCAACATCGATGCAATGGCTTTTCACGCAGACAGTCGGCAAATTGGATATGTTCATTGGCATGATGTTCTTGATGGGCATCGGCTTCTCCTGGTGAGGTGCCTGCTGGCTGCTGCAGCTCATCACGAGCAATGCTGCAAAGACCAGCACAAGAACGATTGACCTCTTATCCAACCTTAACCTCCTTCTCGTAGAGAATCTTCTTCTTGCCAGCATAGAGCCCCATCTGGCTCATCTGGGTGTACTGCTCAGCAGTGAGCGAGAGCGAGGATATGACAAAATTGTCCCTTTCCTTGATCTCAGCGCATAACGCCTTGACATCCCCCGGGTTGATGCTCTGGCCTATCAGGAGCACATTGGCCCTGTCCTTCTGCTCCTCGCCATGGAGTATTATTGTCTCCACGCCCTCTATCTTTGACGCTGCCTCGGCGAACCTCTGCATTATCTTGAGGTCCTCCTTGAAGAGCTTCGACAGGAATTTCACTTTGGGGTTGTCCTTGAGCTCGTAGAGCCTGAACCTGCTGATTGTCTTTATGTCAAGAATGTCAAGCCTGCTGAGCTGGCTGAGGATCCTCGAAGAGGTAGCCATGGACACGCCTGATTTCTTTGAGACCTCCTGCAGATAGAGCTGTTTCTTCGGCTCCCTGAAGAACACCTTGAGAACGCTGATCTTCTTTTTGTCGAAGAGTTCCTCCAGGATCCCTATCTCGTCCATGGCTATATTCATCTGATAGGATATATTTATATCTTTCCATTTCTGGAATCAAATATTAAAAATAAAATCAAATTTCAATATTGAAAACAGAGGCTCAGAAAGTTATATTCTTAATATGAGGACATCATAGACATGAAGGTTTACCTGTTCCTCTGGTTCCTGTATAGCTCCTCGACATTCCCGATGGAGTCTATGTCATCAGTGCTCCTGTCATCCCTCAGCCTTATGAACCTGGGGAACCTCAGGGCATATCCGCTAGAATAGGTTGGGGATCTCTGTATCTCCTCATAATTGACTTCGATGACCATCTCGGGCTTCAGGGTGACGCTTCTGCCTTTCTCAGAGAGTATGAGGGGCGTGAGGAGGTTTGTCATGTCCTCATAGCTCGTGCCTTCCGAGGAAAGCTCCTTAACACCCGTGCTCACCCTGCCGATTTCCAGGAGGTTTCCTTCTGAATCTCTGCATGCCAGGGTGAAGCTCGTGAGCCATCCTCCCCTCTTGCCCTCGCCCCATTCTGCTGAGACGATGGCAAGCTCCAGGCTCTTCATGACAGGCTTTATCTTGACCCAGAACCCGACTCTCGAACCGGGCTTGTATATTGAGGTTGTGCTCTTTGCTATAAGGCCCTCATTCCCCTTCTTGAGCGCCTCCCTGTAGAACTTCTCTGCCCTGCCTGCATCATCTGTGACGAGCTGCCTCGAGAGTATAATCTTCCCTCTAAGAGGCTTTATTATTCTCTCGAGGACTGCCCTCCTCTCCCCAAGCTCCTGCTTCAGGGTGCCTTTTCCGTCGTAGAACAAGAGATCGAAGACATTGACCTCGACAGGAAAGTTCTCTGTTATCTTCTTTATGTCATGCTTGCGCTTGATTCTCTGCGAGACCTTCTGGAAAGGCAGGTATTTCCCTGTCTTTTTGTCGATGCCCACTGCCTCTGAGTCGAGGATGGCTGAATCAGCCCTGACTTGCTCCTTTGCAGCCTCGACAACATCCGGGAACTGCGCTGTAACGTCCTCTAGCCTCCGTGTGAAAAGCCTGATGTCATTCTTATTTATGTGTATCTGGAGCCTGAACCCGTCGTACTTGTACTCGAATGCTGCGGGCCTCCCCACTTTTTCGAGAGCATCAGAAGGGTCCTTTGCCTTCTGGACAAGCATGACCTTGATAGGCCTTCCAGGCTCTATATTGAGCTTTTTTAAGCCCTTCAAGCCGTCTTTACTGATGATGGCTGCTATCTCGCCGAAATCAGATATCCTGTCATACGCTCCCTGTATGGCCTCTATATGGGCCTTGTACTCTTCCCTGCTGTTGTCCGGCAATGTCAGCTTGTTCTCAGAGGGGTCGTAGGAGATTTTAAGGCTTTCGCTGAAATACGCCCAGGCAATGGCATCCCTCAGAGAGCCCTCCCCCACGCCAAGCCTGAGATCCTCAAGCACTGTCCGTGTTATGTACTGGGCCTCGTCCGGATCAGCTGAGGTGAGGAGCTCTGCCACAAGCTTCGTCTTCCTGTCTATTGTCCCCTGGCCTGTGAGCCCGGCAAGCTTCAGCAGGTTGTTGTACACCTTGTTGACCTCGAGGTCGTTTGATAATAGGGTCGTCTGCTTTTTCCGTCGTGTGAGCTCCCTTGCAGTGAGTCCCAGGTCCCCTGTCTTTTTCCAGCTCTCCTCTATCTTCTCTTTCCTGATGCCTGTCGCCAGCCCTATGGCCTTCAGGACCGTCTTAGAGGCAACGCCGAGTGTCCTCCTGTCCCAGGAGGGGAATATCCTGCCCTGTATGAGCTGGATTACCATGTGCAGGTCGCTTTGGGCTGTTTTCCTTATAAGCTCGCTTATTATCCTTGTCTTCTCGAGCCTTTTTGGGGTGGAATCCAGCTCCTTATATACAGCTACCAGATTTGAGTATTTCATTGCTGCAATAGGTAAACATGCTATATTAAATAATTTTGCAAAAATATATATAGGACTTATTCCAGAAGAAGGTCCATGGAGACCATGGACTGCATCATGACAAGGAGGTCTGTCAGGAAGTTCAAGGACGCGCCTGTCGAATGGTATCTGATAGGAAGGGTCCTTTATGCAGGGTTCAATGCTCCGACGGCTGGCAATCTCCAGGACTACAGGTTCATGGTCGTTACAGACCCGGGCCTCAAGAACGGGCTTGCCCAGGCTGCCATCAACCAGCTCTGGATTGCCCAGGCTCCGACGATAATCGTGGTCTTCTCAGAGTTCACGAAGGCAAAGAGATTCTACGGCATAAGGGGAGAGAGGCTCTATACCATACAGGACTGCGCAGCAGCTGCCCAGAATATCCTCCTCGCAGCCCACGACCACGGTCTCGGGGCGTGCTGGGTAGGGGCTTTCGACGAGGACAAGGTTCGCTCGGTGCTGGGAATACCTGATTATGCACGTCCCCAGGCATTGATCCCCATAGGCGTCCCCAATGAGGAGCCTGCCATGCCTCCCAAGTTCAAGCTAGAGAACCTGGTCTACTTCAACAGGTGGGGTGACAACGCAGGCAAGGTAAAGGACATATCGGCAGAGATGCTCAAGGACTGGGCCCCGAAGGTCGAGGGGACCATAAAGAAAGTCGCAGGGGCTGTCCAGGGCGGGGGAAAGACCCTCGGGGATGCGATAACCGACGGGTCCAAGAAGATCTTTGATAAGCTCAGGGGCAAGCCCCCCAAAGAGCCTGATAATAAATGATGTTTTCTAAAATATAGTTTTCTGTTTGATAATATTTAAATACTAGATATATCCTAATAGAAAAATATTAAAAGAGTTTTTTGGCGGGAACTCTTTTGAGTGAATCTTTGGCGAACAACGCGTGCAATGGCGTTTTAAGAGATAAACTTGAAACCTTTTGTTTGGCGGTAAAAGGTTAAAAGCGTTTTCTAAAGGGTTTAGTACATAAACTCATATTTAAGCATTTATGTAACTGAAAGTATATTATCAAAAATATGCTTTTGGTGCAGGTGTTTAAACCAACAAAACAGGAGGGGTCGAAAAAATGGATTTTGTCGTTGAAAAGGCAATGAAACAGTCTGAAGCGAGCAACAGCTTCGACGGGGTAGAAGTAAAGCCGGCATGCATCAAAGTGATCGGATGCGGCGGTGCAGGAAACAACATGGTGAACTGGCTTTACAAGAAAGGTGTTGAAGGAGCAGAGATTATAGCAACAAACACGGACCAGCAGCACCTCAATGTCACGGAGTCCGACAGGAAGTTCCTGATGGGAAGGGACGTGACGAGAGGCCTGGGATGCGGAGGGTTCCCGCAGAAAGGCGCTGAGGCTGCCCAGGAGTCGCTTCAGGAGATAAAGGACGCTATCAAGGGCTCGGACATGGTTTTCGTCTGCGCAGGAATGGGAGGTGGAACAGGTACAGGTTCAGCGCCTATTGTGGCCAATGTCGCAAGGGATGCAGGAGCTATAGTGATAGGCACAGTGACGATGCCCTTCAAGATAGAGAGGGCAAGGGTCGACAAGGCAGAGTTCGGGCTCCAGCAGCTGAGACAGGTATCTGACACGGTTATAGTGATCGACAACAACAGGCTTGTGCAGATAGCAGGAAACCTCCCCATACAGCAGGCTTTCGCAGTGGCAAACGAGCTCATATCGACAATGATCAAGGGGATAGTGGAGACAATAGCAGTGCCGTCTCTGGTCAACTTGGATTACGCAGACGTAAAGACGATAATGACGAACGGCGGAGTAGCAGCGATAGGAGTAGGAGCATCAGACACCAACAACAGGGTCGACGAGGCAGTGAAAGGCGCTCTCTCCAACCCCCTGCTTGACATCACCTATGAAGGTGCTACAGGAGCGCTCATCCACGTGCACGGCGGGCCTGACCTGACCCTAGAGGAGATAAACAGGGTAGGCGAGCTTGTAACAGAGTCCATGGATGAGGATGCCAACTGCATCTGGGGCGCAAGGGTCACGGATGACATGAAGGGCAAGCTCACTGTCATGACCATCATCACAGGCGTCAAGTCCCCCTGGATACTCGGGAAGGTGGACAAGAGGACAGCGCAGAAGGAGATGGAAGAGATGACCGACGAGCTGGGGATAGAGATCATCCAATGATCTTTTTTTCCCTTATTTTTTATGCTAACCCCTCTTAACTGAGGTGTTCTAGCCTTCTTTTTTTCTACATCACCCCCAACAAATGTAAACCAAAAGAAGGCCTTTCCCCTTGGGTGGGTTCCTGGCGACAGGACGTCAAGGGGGCTTTTTTTCTTTTTGATCAATGGCTTTTGACGGATAATTGCTTCTGCATGAGGTTGCCTGTGTAGGATTTAGGGCTTGCATATCTGTCCTGATGTAGCTTCACAGCCTGGAGCTCATCATAGTATCTCCTGTCATAGCGCCAGTACACGGGCTGTTCTTTCTTCTGCATCATGCCCATGAGCCCGGGTGTCAGGAATTCAAAATTCAGAAGGTCATTGACAGCTTCAGGCACAGGCAATGCCATTGATGCATAGGAACTGAACCATTCAAACATGCTGCATACAAGGATTCTGAGATTGCTGCCTTCTTCCCCCATGTGTATTTTGCAGGAACAGGATATATATAAACCTTATGCCTACTTCGGGATGGTGACTCGCATATTCCAGCGAAAGACATAAAATCTGCTGGTTGTTCTGTCATATTATGAGGGTGCTTTTCGTCTGCACAGGCAATGTCTTCCGGAGCATGGTTGCTGAGAAATGCCTGAAGGATTATTTGGAGAAGCACGGGATCGATGGTATTTCCGTGGATTCAGCAGGGACAGAGACAGCTCGCCAGGACGTCCTGCCAGAGACCAGGGAGAGGCTGGAATTCTACGGCATCGATTCCGGGCACAGATACAAGCAGCTCACAAAGCAGCTGGTCGATAAGAGCGATGTCATAATAGCCATGAACAAGAATCACCAGGATTACATAAAGGAGAGATTCGGGATATCTGTGCCTTTGTTCGACGAGCTCGCCCTGGGAAAGAAGGAGGGGGTGCCGGACTTCGACGAGAAGTATCCTGACATCAGGACCCGGAAGGACTGGGCAGAGATAGTCAGGAAGCACGCCTTCGAGACCGTGGACCATATCCATGATGCGATTCCGGGGCTTGTGAAGAAGTTGAGGGAGAGGAAGAGCTGAATTCCCTATAATAAGTAAATCTCACCCGATCACTTTCCCGGCGTACATGACGATTTTGTCGAAGTCCTTCTTGTTCGCCTTGTACTTGGCGAATTCGACGAGCGAGCATAGGTCGAAGCAGTCTTTTGCTGCCCGAAAGTCCTTATTCTCCTTTCTCAGGTGCTCGATTATCTCGTCATTCGTGGTCTCTTTCTCGAGGCCGTTCTCATAATTAAGATACAGCCGAAGAGCCTGGCCAGCTGTCATGTAGGCGTCCTTGTATCTCTTATCAGAAAACAATTCCCCTGCCTTCTCGAGCATTGCGCGCGCCTCTTTTTTATAATCAAAGGGCTTCTTCACAATCTTTTTCTCTTCAGTCTCCTCTGACTTTTTGGCAAATCTCATATAGCTGAAATAGCCTAGAACTGCCAGACCGGCAGCAACAAGCAAGAGCCACAAGTAGCTCTTCCTGGGCTTGCCGTCCCTGTCCAGCAATTCGACATCCTTCACAGTCATGTTCTCTATATCCCCTCTTATCGACGCTGTCTCATTCCCGCGGGCATAATTCACCTGCACTGTCGTCATGTTCCCCTCGAAAGACACAGTTGCATTCTGCGAGGTAAACCCCTCGCTTAGCAATGTCTGGTTAAACTTCCTGAACCTTGAATCATTATAGAGCAGGTCGAGCATCTGCTGCCTGGTCTCGGGCGTGTCCTTGTGCAGGGACTGCATGGTTCCGTTCTGCATCTGCCCAGACAAAGAAGCCTGCTGGCCTGCCTTGTTCTGGTAATCCAGTTTAAAACTCCCCGAGTTGTTGTCAGTAGGATTGAGGCTTGCGCCTGTCAGGTTGTATCCCTGTGAAACAAGCTGCTGATGAGCCTGCTGGAAATCAGGGTCCTGGGCAATCTGCTTCTGGAAATTCTTCTGCATCTGCTGCTCATTCTTGACCTGCTCCTGCATCTGCTGCTTGAGGGCCGAGCTGTCCTGGTTGAGCTGGCTGTTCTGGAGTTGTTGCTGCTGTTGCTGTTGGGATTGCTGTTGCTGTTGAGCTTGTTGTCCCCCATTCATCTGGCCCAGCATCTGCTGCATCTCCTTTTCCTGTTGTGATAAGGGATTCGTTTGCTGCTGTGGAGCAGATGCCTTCTGCGAGGAGCTGCTCACCTGGTTCTGCTGGTTCTTTTTCTGCTGGGAGCCGTTCTCGACAAAATGTATCTTTATATTTCCCAGATCGACCTCCCGCGTGCCGTTATCATCATAGCTGAAGCTCATGCTCACCGAAAGTATCGCAGGCGAGGAAGCTGTCCCGAAACTGAGACCTATCCTGCTGTCGCCCTGCTTAATGGAGAACGGCGTGGATTTGGTGTTCGAGCTCTGGTACTGCATCCCCGCCTGGTTTATGGACTGGGCCACTGTGTAACCCAGATTTCCATTTATGGTTGAATTGTACGTATTGTCAGCCTGAAGTGGAATAATTGACTGCGTCCCCACTGGGAAATAATAGTCAGACTGGTTCAGAGAAAGCGTGATATCGCCTGCATGCACCAGAGGGACCAGCATAACAACCAAGACCAGTATGGCCCAGGCCCTCATTGTATTATCCTCCTCCCACCATATCTCAGATATAAATATACCAAAAAAACCAGGACAGCTGCAAGGAAGAACCAGTCCTTGACATTGGTCTCCTCCTTCTCCCTCTTTATGTCCTGGCTGATGTTCTTGTAGATCCCGTCCAGGGTCTTGTCGTCCACAGACTTGAAATACTTGCCCCCTGTCTGCTGAGCGATCCCCTTCAAAGTGCTCTCGTCAAGCTCAGCATATTGGGGGTTGCCGAACCAGTCATACCCAAGGACGGTCTTGCCGTTCGAGCCCAGGCCGATCGTGTACACCTGGATGTTGTTCGCCTTTGCGAATGTCACTGCATCTGCAGGGCTGATGACTCCTGCGTTGTTCACCCCGTCAGACAACAAGATTACTACCTTCTTCTTGTTAGGGATGGATGTAGCCATGTCTATTCCAAGGCTCAGCCCGTCGCCGATTGCTGTCTGGCCGTTCTTGGGCTTTATGCTCCGGAGCTTCTCTATGACCCTGTCCTTGTATGGGCTCAGGTATGCTGCTGTCGTCGCGCCGGACTCGAATGTGACAATCCCGGCGTCATCATTTGGCTTAAGGGAGTCGAGCAGTATCTCCGCAGACTTCTTGGCGGCCTCGAGCCTTGTCGGCTTGTAGTCGGTCGCCTGCATGCTGCCAGAGACATCCAGGACAAGCACCACATTGACTCCTTCCTGCTTTTCAGAAAGCGGCAGGTGCGGGTTGGCGAACCCTACTATCATCAAAGCAAGCACCAGCAATGCCATGTAAAATAATATGTCGTTCCTCCTCGACCTCTTCCTGTCGCCGAGAGCGGACTTGATGAACCCCAGGTTGCTGAACTTGATAGCAGCCTTTCTCCTCTTCCTGATGACCCTGAAATAAATATAGACCAACAGAGGGACAGCAACGAGAAACAACAATACCCAAGGAGTGCCGAACCCTGCCATCACGCCATCCTCCTCTCCCTCTGCCGGAAGAATCTCTGAAGCGGTATCTCATAGGGCTCGTCCGAGACGATCTCGACAGCATCGATGTGGCATTTCCTGAAGACTCCCTCAAGCCTCCTCTGCTCCCTTCCCATGATATTCTTATAGTTCCTCCTGAACTCCGGATCCGACGTGTCCAGGAGCATCTGCTCCCCTGTCTCGGTGTCCTCGAGCTGTATCAGCCCGACGTCAGGGATCTCCATCTCCCTCCTGTCAGAGACTTTCACTGCGATCACGTCGTGCCTGTTCCGAAGCGTCCTAAGTGACCTTGAAAATCCCCTGTCGTAGAAGTCCGATATAACGAATATGATGCTCCTTTTCCTGAGCACGTTCCCGATGCCCGAGAGCGACCTCCCTATGTCCGTCCTCTTCGAAGAAGGCGCAAACGAGACTAGGCTGCTTATCATGGAGAGCGCGTGCCTTCTTCCCTTCTTTGCCGGGAAATACCTCTCCACTTCGTCGGTGAATATGAATAGCCCTGCATTGTCGTTGTTCCTCACAGCAGAGAACATGAGCGTCGCTGTGAGCTCGATTGCCTTCCTCCTCTTTTCGACGAGGTTGCCGAAATACCCAGAAGAAGACATATCGAAAGCGAAATATACCCGAAGGTCCCGCTCCTCGATGAACTCCTTGATGAAAGGCTTGTTGAACCTTGCAGTGACCTTCCAGTCGATGGCCCTGACATCGTCACCCGGCCTGTACTCCCTTATCTCAGAGAACTCGATGCCCTGGCCCCTGAAGATAGAATGGTAGCTGCCTGCAATCAGCCCGTCGACCAGGTGCCTGGTCTTTATCTCGATTTTTCTGACCTGCCTTATTATGTCTCTTACTTCTGTTTTCTCCTGCATTTTCAGACTGATGTCCTGTTGAAGAGATAGCCGCCCAGGGTTATCGCCCCTGCGCAGAATGCGCCGAGTATCGCCAGGTCCAGCCAGACAGATAGATGCGAGACCCCTATGAAGCCGTATCTCAGCGCGTCCACGCCGTATGTCAGCGGGTCGATGTATGTCAGGACCTTGAGTAACTGGGGTATGCCGTCGATCGGGAAGAGGGCGCCGGACAGGAAGAACATGGGCATTATGACGAAATTCATGACTAGCGGGAATGCCTGCATGTCCTCCATCCTCGAGGCGAACGCCATGCCGAGGGCGGTGAATGTGAAACCTATCAGCACCATGAAGAACACTGCTATGCCAAGCCCGAGCACGCTCTTGACCTTCACGCCTATGAACATGGATATTATGAATATCAAAAGGCCCTGTATCACAGCCGTCGTCGCACCCCCGAGGGTCTTGCCTATGACTATCTTCGTCCTGCTCACAGGCGCGACAAGCATCTCCTTCATGAACCCGAACTGCTTGTCCCAGATGACTGATATCCCCGACGACATAGAGGTCATGAGAACGCTCATGGCGATTATCCCCGGGAATATGAAATCCAGGTAGTCGCCGCTGCCCACCTTGATGAACGAGTTCAGCCCGAACCCTAATGCGAAAAGGAACAGCAAAGGCATGCCGAGGCTTCCGATTACCCTGCTCCTGCTCCTTATGTACTTCTTGAGCTCCCTCAGCCAGATGATGTATATCTTGTTCATCTTCTCCTCCACATCCTTCTCCTGAGCCTCATCCTGTCCTTGGTGCTCGCCTCCTCCTCCCTGATTGTCTTTCCGGTGAGGTTGAGGAACACGTCCTCGAGATTGGGCTTCTTGATCGATATCGACCTTATCTCGGTATCCATCCTGTCAAGCTCTTTTAGCACCTGAGGAAGCTTCTCCTCGACCCTGTCGAGGCTGATACTCACTGTGCTGTCATGGGTCTTAATCTTGCTTATCCAGCTTATCCTTGCAAGCCTGTCAGCGACCTTCGCGGGCTCTGCGCATATGAGCGACACAGTATCTCCCTTGAGGCCCTCCTTGAGATTGTCCGGCGTGTCCATGGCGATGGCCTTGCCGTTGTCGACGATGACTATCCTTGTCGCGAGCTTCTCGGCCTCGTCCATGTAATGCGTCGTCAGTATTATGGTTATGCCCTCTTCCTCATTGAGCTTCTTTATGTAGCCCCAGATATGGTTCCTTGTCTGTGGGTCAAGACCTACTGTCGGCTCGTCTAGAAAGAGTATCTTCGGGTGGTGCAGAAGCCCCCGGGCGATCTCGAGCCTCCTCTTCATGCCACCTGAGAAGTTCTTGACGAGATCATTCCTCCTTGAGTCAAGGTCGACAAGCTTGAGCATCTCGGTTATCCTCTTCTCCCGAAGCTCCCTGCCCACGTCGTACATGACCGCATGGAACTCCATGTTCTCGTATGCTGTCAGCTCCTCGTCGAGGCTCGGGTCCTGGAACACGATGCCTATCCTATTCCTGACCTCGTCCTTGTCCTTCAATATATCCTTACCGTCGACAATAGCCGTCCCTGAGGTCGGGTCGAGTATAGTCACGATCATCGATATGGTCGTTGTCTTGCCAGCGCCGTTCGGGCCCAGAAATCCGAATATCTCGCCTTTCTCTATCTCGAAGCTCAGTCCGTCGACTGCAGTGAAGCCGTTGAACCTCTTCGTGAGCCCTTTGAGTTCAATTAGCGCCATGTTAAGGTACCTTTATGGTGTCGAGGATGAGTGATATTATCCCGTCGCTCGTCTTCTCCTCTGCCTCTGCCTCGTAGGTGAGGATTATCCTGTGCCTGAGCACCTCGTAGGCCACGGCCTTGACATCCTCTGGCTTCACGTATCCCCTGCCGTTGACCATGGCATGGGCTTTTGCAGCGAGAATGAGCCAGAGCGATGCCCTGGGCGATGCGCCGTACTCTATGCTTCCGTTGATTTCGAGCCCGTACTTCTCCGGGTGCCTGCTCGCGTCCACGAGCTCTGCCACGTATTCCTTTATCTTCGGGTCGGCATACACCCTCCTGTTGAACTCCTGTATCTCTGTCAGCTCCTTTGCAGACACCTGCTTGGACACTGATATGCTTGCGCCTTCGGTGAACCTGTCGATTATCTCGACCTCGCCCTCTTTTTCAGGGTAATCGATCAGTATCTTGAACATGAACCTGTCCACCTGCGCCTCGGGAAGCTTGTAGGTCCCCTCGCTCTCGATGGGGTTCTGGGTCGCGAGCACCATGAACGGCTCTGGAAGCCTGAGCGTGTCTCCCTGGATGCTGACCTGGCGCTCCTGCATGGACTCGAGGAGCGCGCTCTGGACCTTTGGCGGAGCCCTGTTTATCTCGTCTGCGAGGACGAAATTCGTGAAGATAGGCCCCTTCACTGTCTTGAAGCCCGATGTCCTGTGCTCGTATATCTTGGTCCCTGTGATGTCCGCGGGGAGAAGGTCGGGGGTGAACTGTATCCTGACAAAGCCGCTGTCGAGGCATTCGGAGAGGGTCTTTATCATGAGGGTCTTCGCAAGCCCCGGCACTCCCTCTATGAGCACGTGGCCGTTCGATATCAGGGCGAGGAGCATCTTGCCCACTACATCGTCCTGGCCGACGATGACCCGGGATATCTCTTGCTGGATCCTGCGTATCTTCGCGCCGTAGGCCTCTGCCCTGGCGTTGAGTTCCTGTATCTCGCTGTTCATCATATCACCTGTTTTTGACCTGCCAAGTCCTGTGTCTGGTTCAGGCATCAATAAAATAAAAAAAAAATTAATCCGGCTGTACCTGCCGTCTACGCTGTGCAGTCCGCCTGTGCGCTTGTCGTGGTCGTCTTGTAGCCGAACCCCGGCGATGGCTGGTCTGATGAGAGCTTTGCAGTGCACTCTTCAGGCTGTACATTGAACGAGCTGCAGACAGCATGGAGCAGGCTTGCAGAGTCCCTTGACGGCGACACTTCGACGCCGTTTATGACAAGTGTCGGCGAGCCGCTGACGCCGTACTTCTTGTTGTCCGCGTCGTCGACGAGGAATGACGGGTAGGGCCCCTGGGGGTTCTCCATGTTCTGCGTCACGCTGTACTGCTGGTCGGTCGCTGCGGTGCACGTAGCGAGCTGTGCAGTGTCCACGCCTGCCTGGGCCATGCACGCATTGGTGTCATTGGCCTTCAAAAAGCAGTTGAGGTAGCTCAGGTACTTGTCGCCCTGCTCTGTCTCTATGCAGTACTGCCTGAGGTTCTCCTTTATCTCCTTTGGCCCGTGCATCGCATAGTTGACGAACTTCACCTGGAAGTCGATCTTGTCTCCGAACAGCAGAGCTACTGGGAGGATGCCCTTTTCCATCTGTGTGCCGTAGGGGCAGTATGACATCACGAAAAGCTCGACAACAGGCTTGTCCGACTTAGGCGGCGTCGCTGCTGCCTGGGCAGGCTGTGTCGTCGCCGCCGCGGGCTGCTGCGCCTGGAGGTAGATCTTGATGTCTGCCTTGGACATCAGGCCCTGGATGTAGGCCTTTATCGCGTCGTTCTGCTTCTGCTTAAGAAGGTTCTGCTTGATCTGGTCCTCGACCTGGGCGAACGGCTGCAGGCCTGCGGGCTTCCTGCCTGTGAGCAGTATTATGTGGTATCCGTACTGGCTCTGCACCGGTGTCTCGGTGTAGTCCCCGATGTTCTTAAGTGCGAATGCAGCGCTCTCGAATTCAGGTATCATGGTGCCGTTTGAGAAGTAGCCCAGGTCGCCCCCGTTCGTCTGCACGCTCGGGTCTGTTGAGTACTCCTTTGCGAGTTCCGTGAAGTTCGCACCGCTGTCCAGTTGGTCTATTATCTGCTGGGCGAGGCTGCTTGAATTGACGAGGATATGGCTGACCCTGATCTGCTCAGTGGAGTTGAACAATGCTTTGTTGGCATCGTAGTACGCCTGGGCCTCGCTGTCGGTCACAGTTATGCCCTTGAGTATCGTATCATTGAGGTACTTGCTGATGACCATGGTCCTCCTGTTGTACTCTGTCACGAAATCGTAGTCGAAACTCTCGTTGGCAAAAGTCGACTTGAACCTGTCCAGGGTGTAGCCGTTCGCGGCTAGCGCCTTGACAAGGCTGTCCTCTGCCTCCTGCGAGGTCACTGAATACCCGTGTGCAGTGGCGTCGTCGTATATCAGCATCTGCATTATCGACT
This sequence comes from uncultured Methanosarcinales archaeon, assembly GCA_964469935.1. Classification (GTDB taxonomy): domain Archaea; phylum Nanobdellota; class Nanobdellia; order Woesearchaeales; family DSVV01; genus CAYXZQ01. Next base: position 4,436 of record CAYXZQ010000004.1, on the reverse strand, counting down.
GGTTCAGCACAGACAGTTTCGGGACAAGGAAGCTGTAGCTCTTAGGTATGCCCTCCATGTAGAGGAACAGGTCGTATGTCTTGTTGAGTTGGCCTGAATATATAGGCTGTCCGTTGACTTCCGCGACAATGCTTCCCTGCGCGCCTGCCGGGCTTGCCGTGCAGAGACTTCCGCTACAGCCCTTGCTGTTCCTGTTGACCAGGTATGCGGCTGCGATTATTATCGCCGCTATCGCTATTATGCCTAGCGCCATGAGCCAGGTGTTTGCGAAAATGCTCTTGCTTTTCCTGGCCTTGCTGTGCCTTGCCTCTTTTTGACTGCCGGAATCATGCTTCTTTTCCGTTCTATCTTCATCATCCGATGATTTCTTTTTCCTGTTTTCCTTTTTCATGTTATCCCCTCACAAACCGAATGTCTTCTCGAATTCCTTCATCTGGCTGATTTTCTCAACGAACCTCGAGCCTGTATCAGTAATCATTATGTATTCATATTTTTTTTCCATGATCTTCCTCACGAAATTTCTCTCAACTAGCTCCTCCAGGTATGATTTCATCTGCTGGTGGGCGAGGTTTGCCCTGTACATCAGGTGTGTCGGCTTTATCTTCCCCCCTTTTTCCTGTATTGAAAGGAGCATATCGACAACGATATCACTTCTTTCTCTTTTTCTTGCCATCTTGAAGTACCTTGATAAACGTTATGAGCAATGCGCCGAAACCCAGCAGCTGGACTATCTCTGCCGCTACGTAATAGACGGAATTTAGCCCCATGAACACGAATATGACCTGGCTGAGAGCGATGAGTAGGAAGCTCCAGAAGAGCCACCTGCTAGCATCATGCCTGTTTTTCCTGAAGTTGTTCCAGTACTGGACGGTTATCATCACGAGGAGCAGGAGCGCAGTCACGTGGAAGACGTAATACACGGACCTGGAAAAATACATGGATATGATTATCAGGTATACTATCAATGTCGATGTTGACCTGCCTGTCTTCGAGTATATTGAATAGAGCATGAAAAGACCTGAAAGCATCAGTATCCTGTAGACCAAAAAGCCTGCATAGAAAAGCACGTCAGAGGACTGCACTGCATTGTACGTTAATGTCAACAGGCCCAGATGCCTTGTCTGGACGACGCTTGAATAGAGCGTGAAGTTCGTGACTATCTTGGATATGAACGAGAGGGCGATTACGGCGAACGAGCCTGCGAAGAGCAGGTAGTTCTTGTTCCTGCGGTCTATCTTGTAATATCTCACGCTGAAGTACGCTATGAGCAGGAGCACGAAGATGCTTACGATGTCTATTATTATGTCCTTGCCGTAAAACCACTCCGGGCTGTATATAAGCTCAATCATCTAGATTTTGCAGAGCCTGATTTTGATTTATAAAACTTGTGAAAGATTGATTATAGATTTCCTCTCAAAACTGCAATCGGAGCTGCCCGGCTCAGTAATCCTTCTCGCTCAGCGGAAGATTCTTGTCAATTATGTTCGTGATGACCTTGGCAAGAACGAGCGCAATCAGGATTGAGCCTATCAGTATCAGCCATTCCCGGATGCTCAGCGGCATGGTATGGAAGAAGTTCATCAGCGGTGTGTACAGGATGAGAAGCTGGAACAGCACCGGTATGAAAATCGACCAGTTCAGGTACTTGTTGATGAATATGTTCACCTTCTCGTCGAACCTAATCGCGGCGACCCTTATGAAATGCGAGAGCACAAGCCAAGTGAACGTCATGGTCTGGGCCAGCACGAGGTTGTTCGAGATGCGGTATGTGATGACGAAAAGTATAAGCATTATGACGACTTTCTTGACGCTGATGCCGACTGTCAGCCAGACTATCCTCTTGTTTATTAGCTTCTCGTTCTTCCCCGTGGGCCTCTTGGTCATGATGTCCTTGTGGGAAGGGTCTATGCCGAGGGTCATCGCAGGCGCTATGTCTGTGACAAAATTAACCCAGAGCAGCTGTATCGCGAGAAACGGCACGAGCCCCATGAGGGATGCAAAAAAGACCAAAAGCACCTCTGCGAGGTTTGCTGTCAGAAGATAGTCGATGACCTTCCTGATGTTGGAGAATATGGTCCTCCCTTCCTTGACGCCGATGACTATCGACCGGAGGTTGTCGTCCAGTATTATCAGGTCGGCTGCCTCCTTCGCGATGTCAGAGCCTTTCATGCCCATCGCGACTCCTACATTGGCCTTCTTGAGCGCCGGCACGTCGTTGACGCCGTCGCCTGTTATCGCTACCCTCTTGTCGATGTTCTGCAACGCTGTCACTATCTTGAGCTTGTATTCCGGTGACATCCTTGCAAAGACATTACACCTGGCTACGACCTCCTTGAGCTCGTGCTCCGAGAGATCTTTCATCTCGTCCCAGCTTATGGCGTCGATGTCCGTGAATCCGCATTCCTTGGCTATCGCCTTAGCTGTATGGATGTTGTCGCCTGTTATCATCTTTATGTCGATGCCTGCCCCGTAAATCGTCTTTATGAGCTCTGAAATGCCCTCCCTTGGCGGGTCGTAGATGCCTGCGACGCCTATGAATATGTTGTCGTATGAGAAAGCGATGTTCCGAAGCGCATCCTTTGAGAATGATTCCAGGCAATATATTATATCGTCCCTGTCCTTCTTGTTCAGGGCATGGACCTTGCCGTTCTTCAGTATCCTCTTGCATTGCTTGAGTATTATCTCCGGGGCGCCCTTGGTGTACTGTACCTTCTTCCTGTTGACTGTGTTGAACGATCTGGCATACTTCTTCTGGGATGAGAACGGCTCGAATTTCAGGGTGGGAAATCTTGCCCTCAGCTGTATGATGTCCACACCCTTCATGTTGAAGAAATCGATGAGAGCGATATCCTCTGCGCCGCCGACGAACCCCTTCTCGGTGTCCTTTGCCTCGTTGCAGAGCAGCGCGCAGTTCTTGAGAACATCGTAGGTGTCCTTTCGGATGTCCCTTGCAGCGAGCGTCACCTTGCCGTCGGTGAAGAGCTTCTTGACAGCCATCTTGTTCTCGGTGAGGGTCCCTGTCTTGTCAGTGCAGATGACATCCACGCTGCCGAGGGTCTCTAGCAGGGTCTTACGTTTCACCAGCACGTTTGCCTTGGCAAGCCTGGATGAGCCCATGGCAAGCGAGAAGGTGACTATGGCAGGCAGGCCTTCGGGTATTGAGCCTATTATGAGCGCAGAGCCAAGCATGAATATGGACAGCCAGCCGTTGTTCTGGAAATAATATATGGAAAGGGCGATGAGGATGAGCACCATGGCCACGTAAGTTATCTTCTTGCTCGCATCGTCGACCTCGTCCAGGAAAAGGGACTCCTGCTCTGTCTCGAGAGACTTGGCGATCTTTCCGACCTCGGTGTCCCTGCCTGTCGAGAACACAATGCATGTCGCATCCCCACGGGCGACAAACGTATTCATGAAGACAAGGTTCTTCCTGTCAGCAAGCGGGACTGCCTGATTTATCTGCTTAGGGTTCTTGAACACAGCCACACTCTCTCCTGTGAGCATCGACTCGTCGACATTGAATTCCTCGCATTCCAGTATCCTGCTGTCGGCAGGGACCTTGTCCCCTTCGTTCAGGAAGATTATGTCTCCGGGCACCAGCTCTGATGCGTCTATCTTGCTCTTCTTGCCGCCCCTCATGACGAGAGCCTCGTTCTTGAGCATGGACTTTAGCAGCTGTGCCGTCTTTTCCGACTTGTAGTCCTGGTATGCACCTATGAAGGCGTTGATTAGGACGATGAGGCTTATTATGACGCCGTCGATGATATGCTCCTGCTTTTCTAGATAGATTCCTGTTGTGAGGGCGACTGCAGCGACTATTATGAGCAGCCACACAAGGTAGTTCTTGAACTGCCTGGCGAGCAGGACCAAGAATGAGACCTCTTTTTCGATCTGAACGGTGTTCTTGCCGAATCTCTCCTGCCTTGCCAGGACTTCCTTCTGGGTAAGCCCGTCGGGGCTGGAGTCCAGTTCCTCAATCGCCTCTTTATTGCTGAGCTGATAAAACTCCATCCCGTAATTTAAAAGTCTTCCTATATATAAAATTTTTCAAACATTAAACCATAGTTGGGCCAGGACAAATTCCATGGCCTGCCAGGCAAACCGAAAACTATTTATATATTTAATCTCAGTTGATGAAGATAAAGAAAAAAGAGGGTGTTCCAATGGCTCTGGTCGAGATAGGAAAAAATCACAAGGAAGACATTGCAAAGCTCAGGAAGAGGCTTGCGAAGCTTGAGAAGAATTCTGGCTCCGGTGCGACCCTGAAGCTCAAGGTTGAGGGCGAGAATGACGACAACTACAACCTGAAGCTGGAGGCTCTCAAAAAAAGGCTGGGTGAGCTCGAAAAGAAATCCGCCAAAAAAAAGGCTGTGAAGAAAACGGGCAAGAAGACCTCGAAGAGAACTGCCAAGGCGAAGAAACCTGCCAAAGACGAC
>CAYXZQ010000003.1:0-63294 GCA_964469935.1 uncultured Methanosarcinales archaeon | reverse complement strand
GGAACGCTAATTGCCACACCTGCAGCAGCAGCGGTCTTAAGGAATTGTCTACGGTTCACTGGTTTCATTATTTATCACCTGAAAGTGGTTGAGAATAACTATTATATAAGCTTTTCGATAATTCCGGACAAGCATATTAGAATTATATGCCCCGTTCGGGATTCCCTGAAGCTCATTTCGAATGAACGAAGGGTCCAAGAAAACCGCTAGGTTTTCGCAGGATGTTCAAAACCTGAAAAGGGGTGAATTTTATGTTAAAAGAAAAAATGCCCCGTTCGGGATTTGAACCCGAGTCCCGGCATGTCTTCCGCGGGAAGATGCCAGGGAAAACCCTGTTTTCCCGTGTCGAAAGTGCCGGATGATTGGCCGGACTACACCAACGGGGCGTGATGTTCCTGTGTTTTTTGAAGTCCTTTTTATATTCTTCGATTTGCACCGCAAGTAATATATACTTTAATCCTTCTATAATCTTCATGGATGATTTTACGAAAGCTACTTATATAATCGGTGGCACGATTGTCGTAGTAGGGTGCATACTTCTCCTAGCATACAGATTACAGAAGCAGAGGACAGAGGCGATGAAAAAAGCAGCCCAGATGATGGGCTTTTCCTTTTCGCCGAAAAAAGAGATGAGTGAGATCCATGCTATTTCAGTCTTCAGATTGTTCAACCAGGGACACAGCAAGAGAATAAGGAACTTCTTGCAGGGGAGCAAGGACCAAGTCTCATGGAGAATATTCGACTACAGGTACACCACAGGCGGGGGCAAAAGTTCAAACACCTCCAACCAGACAGTGGTCTCTGCAGAAATCAAATCCAGCCTTCCAGGATTCTTCCTTGGCAAGGAGCATGTCTTTCTTAAGCTTGCCGAGAAGTTCGGGTATCAGGACATTGATTTCGACACTCATCCGGCATTTTCAGACAAATACATCCTGAGGGGAGATGAAGCAGGAGTGAGAAAGCTCTTCAAACCCGAAGTGCTTGAGTTTTTCGAAAGAGCAGCAATTATATATACTATTGAGGCAAAGGGCAACGACATCATCATCTACAGGCGCTCAAGGAAGGTCAAGCCTGCACAGCTCCGGCAATACCTGGATGAGATGACGAGAATCGTGAAATTGTTCGAGAAGTCTGCGGAGAATTATAATTCTGAAAATAATTTAGAAAAAAATGGGCCTGAAGGGATTTGAACCCTCGACCACTGCTTGACTCAGCAGCATTGTTCGAAACGCGCACATATAAGAGCAGCGCTCCAATCGTCCGGCATCCTGTCAAAAGACAGGACCGCCACCAGACTAAGCTACAGGCCCGTTTTACGGTTGAGAAGAAAAATACCTTGTTTATAAATATTACTGAATGCAAAGTTCATTAAGAATAACAAGAAGCGAATCCAATCGATGGTATAAATTATCATGCAGAACAAAAAACTTTATTAATAGGTGATGCCATGCAATCTGATATGGCAAAAAAGGGGGGAAAGAAAAAGTCAGCCAGGGCTGTCAAAAAAAGCCCGGGCCGGAAGCCGGGCAGGCCGAAGAAACAGGCAAAGAAGGCTGCCCGAAAGACTTCTAAAAAAGCGGGCAGGTCTCCACGCAAATCATCAAAAACCACTGTTAGGAACACAAAAAAGCCTGTGCGAAAAAAATCCAGTGTTCCTGTGAATATGAAGAGGCGTGTGAAGAAGACTTCCCGCAAAGCAGCCACAAAGAAAATATCCATGCCGCCGGCACCGGAACCGAAAGCAGCTGCGATGCCGGAAGAGAAAGCCCATAGGGCAGTACATCCGATGCTCACTGAATCGCATCATCAGCCCGGGCCAGGATGGCTTGCCGTCCTCAAGGTCCTGATAGTCCTTAGCGTCATAGAATACAGTTACCTTGCCTTTGTCTCGATTGCGGACTATCCGTCCATCAGCATGCTCTACCTAATAGCAATCGTCTATTTCTGCGTGCTCTATGTGGGCGTCGCCAACAGGAAGGAATGGTCATGGCATCTCGGTGTATATTTCTCTGTGATAATACTCGTTGCAAGCATCTGGCTCGGCGCAGGCATAGGCACTGTCCTGACCGCGCTTGTGCTATTCATAATATTCTTCCAGAAAAAGCATCTTACAGAATGAGCCCCTAGGAAGGCTTAAATATACTGTCTTATTCGCTGTACCATGGTAATACAGATAAAAGTAGGGGGCGTGATTTATGACGAATCCTACCGGGTCTTCCTGATTACCCATCGTGACTGGGAGGGGTACATCGTCCCTGGCGGCGGTGTGAAAAGCAAGGAGTCATTCGAGGTGGCTTTCAAAAGAGAGGTGAGGGAAGAGATGCGGATAGGGCTCTCGGAAATTAAACTGGTTAATGAAAAGATAATAACGCCTGGAAAGTATTACAAGAAGCCAGGGATTGTCTTTCGCTTCATCGATTTTTACGCTAGAGCTTCAAGGACCCATGTGATACCCAATGAGGAAATACTCTCCTGGGGCTGGTTCAACATCAGGGATGCAAGGATGCTCCCGAAACCCGATTCCATCTGCAGCCTGATTGAGCAGTATGCAATAGACTTCGGGCTTTGATGGAAATGGCCCAAGATTACTTGCTCATTCTCAGAAGATAGGCTTTCTCCCTGTCCATTAACGCAACAATCTCCTTTCCCTGCAGGCTCTTGAAAGTCTTGTGAAATACCTCCTTCGATAGGCCAGCTTTCTTCTCAAGCTCCTTGAGCGTGATGCCTTCATACGTGTGCAGGAGTTCAATGAGATTTTTTTCCGGCCCTGAAAAGCCCTCCAGGAACTTCTGGAACTCCTCTTTCTGCCGCTCTTTTTTCTTTGCCTCCTCAAGCTCCCTGTTCATTTTAAGGCTCGACTCTGCAATCACCCTGTCGATCTCGCCCGACCTCCTCATCATGAGCCCTGCCGCGAGCATCAGGCCGCAGATGAACCAGACGATCATGTAAGGCAGATACGTGCAACTGGCGCATGATTTGAGCACTTCCATGTAGAGCTTGACCAGTATGCTTACGGTTGTTGTGAGGGCTGCAATTACGACAAGTACAGTTCCCCATCCTTTTTCTTTCATGAGGAAGGATAAGTCAAATGTGTATAAATAATTATGGATACATGGTTAAAGAAAAAATGCGGCAGCCGGGATTACCCGAAGTTCATTTCGAATGGACGAGGGTTCAAGGAAAACGCTGGTTTTCCGCTGATGTTCAAATTCCGGAAAGAATCAATTAGGAGATAAGAAAAAATGCGGCAGCCGGGATTTGAACCCGGATTACCACCGTGGCAGGGTAGTGTCCTTTATGGCGACGCATTGCATCAGCAATGGTCGTAGCCATTAGACTACTGCCGCAAGCAGTGTCTATAAGCGAGAATCGGCCAGGGTATTTAAAAGTTTTGGATGGGCCGGAGCATCAATGGCGGCTGTAAAAGAATAAAATTTATATAACAAGACCCCCCAAATCCTCCAATGGCAAAAAGAGGGACGGGCGGCAAAAGCCCAGATGAGAAAGACGTTCTCAGGGATATCCTTGACGAGGAGGAATTCCTGATAGATGATGAGAATATTAGCGCAGGCCAAATGGACAGCCGCAAAAAATCAGCTTCTACAGCAGCTGATTCCGACAAGGATGCCGTGACCGCTAAGAAGGCTGCAAAAAAAAAAAAGGTCCGGTCCAAGCGAAGGAAGAAGAGCAGGGAGGACGTACTCAAGAGCCTTCTGAGGGAGCAGAATAAAAACACCGACCCTGAGGACGGGTACATAATAAAAGCTCCCTGGAAAAAGACAGAGACAAGGATCGATGAGGAAAGGAAGATAAGCAGGCTGCTTACAGGCAGTCCTGAAGATGACCATCCTGTCCAGAATAAAAAAAGATCCAGAAAGCCGGCCCATGTTGAGGATCCCCTACGGTCAGCCGGCGGGCCTGATTCAAGCCACAAGACAGAGCTTGAGAAAGCATTCATAGATTATCCGGCGGTTCACAGGAGAAGGGTGTTTAAGATGCTCATGCTCGCTGTAGTGCTTCTTGTAATAATAATACTTGTGGCTGACAAATACAGCATCCTTGGGATAAGGAACGGGATGGAATCGATCACATCGCCGGTCAGCGACAAAGCTGCAAGGCATGTTCAGGACACCAGATACGTGAACAGGACTACAGCCCAGAACATCTCATATGAGAACCTGGGGAGGAGCAATGACAGCAAGGTAGTCAGCATTACAGGGTTTCTCAGGTTCGACCTCGTCAGGGTCAATGACAACGGCCTCTACAACAATGTATATACGATTGTCGATGATTTCGGAGACCAGATAAGGCTGACAGGACTCTCTTCAAGCCAGAAGCTGCTGTTCCACAAGGGCGTCATGTCAAGGTCTCTTTTCAGGGTCACAGGGGTATATTCCTACTCAGGGCGTAACGGAGAAATAAAGGTCCAGGACGTAAGCGAGGCAGAGAGGCCGACCAGGGTCGTGCAGGTGGCAGCCTTGCTGCCTTCAGAAAGCTGAAGGGCAATCTTTATAAATGCCGTGCAATAATCCATTATCATGAAGGCAGTCATATTCGATCTTGACAACACTCTCATCGACCTGATGCGCATGAAGGACTACTGCATTGATGCCGCAATTGACGCTATGATAGACACCGGGCTTGCGATGTCCAAGCAGAAGGCAAAAAAGGTCATCCATGAGATGTACGTCAAGGATATCGAGGACCAGAGGATATTCCAGAGGTTTCTTAAGAAAGCCATCGGCAGGGTCGACCCGAAGATTCTCGCGCACGCGATTCTCGCCTACAGGAGGGTCAAGGCCGGGTTCCTCGCACCCTATCCAGGCACAAAGCCAACCCTGATTGCTCTCAAGGAGATGGGGATGAAGCTTGCGGTCGTCTCTGATGCACCCAGGCAGCAGGCTTGGCTTAGGCTTGCAGCGATGTCTCTTGATGATTTCTTCGACATCATAGTGACCTACGATGACACCAGGGAGAAAAAACCGTCAGAGAAGCCGTTTCTCAAGGCTCTTGCTGCGCTGAAAGTCGTACCTGGCGAGTGCCTCATGGTAGGGGACTGGCCTGAGCGGGACATCGCCGGGGCAAAAAGGCTCGGGATGAAGACCGCTTTTGCAAGATACGGGAACACAACGGGCAGCAGAGACGGCAAGGGCTCTGATTTTGTCCTTAATGACATCACAGACCTGAAGAAAGTGTTGAGGTCACTGGACTCTCCGGCATAAGCTTTTTAAATGAATCGTGCGTTCTTGTCCCTCATGGCCCTCTATTCTTATTCAAGGCTTTCGACATTCGAGCAGTGCAGGCTCAGGTTCAAGTACCAGTATATCGACAGGGTCAAGACAGATATCGACCAGACAGCAGAGGCGTTTTTGGGCTCGATGGTGCACAAGGTCCTCGAGAAGCTGTACAAGGACATCAGATTCCAGAAGATGCCTGAGCTCAAGGAACTGCTTGAGCTCTTCAGCAGCCTATGGGAGGAGAACTGGAATGACGGCATACTTATTGTTAGGAAGGAGTACTCGGCTGAGAATTACATGAGGATGGGCGAGAGGTATATCAGTGATTTCTTCAAAAGGTACAGGCCTTTCGACCAGTCGAGGACAATCGGGCTTGAGACGAGCAATACGGCTTCGCTTGATGACAGGAACCGGATACACATAAAGATAGACAGGCTGGCAATCGGCCCTGATGGCTCCTATGAGATCCACGATTACAAGACTTCAAACACCCTGCCTTCCCAGGAGTTCCTGGACAAGGACAGGCAGCTTGCGATATACGAATACGGGGTCCGGCAGATGTATCCAGATGCAAAGAAGGTCAGGCTTATATGGCATTTCCTCGCCTTTGACAAGGAACTGGAATCGTCAAGGACAGGCCAGGAGCTTGCGGATCTCAGGCAGGAGATTCTCCAGCTGATAGCAAGGCTTGAGGCAACAAGGGAATTTCCGGCTAGCACTTCTGCCCTCTGCGACTGGTGCCAGTTTAGGTCGATATGCCCTGAATTCGCCCACCTCTATGAGACAGAAAAGCTTGAGAAGAACGAGTACCTGAAAGAAGAGGGAGTGGTCCTCGTCAAGAGATATGCAGAACTTTCAGAGAAGATAAAGGAGGGTGAGGCTGAGCTTGAGAAGGTAAGGGAGGCGCTGGCAGCCTATTCTGAAAAAAAGGGCGTGGATATTGTCTATGGCGATAAATTCTCAGCAGCTGTCCGTTCGTATCCGCGGCTCAGCTTCCCGAAGAAAGACGACCCGCTCCAGGATGCGTTTTTTGAGACCATAAGGAAGGCAGGGCTCTGGGACGAGCTTGAGACAGTCAATGTCTATGAGCTTGCAAAGAAGATGAACAGTGGCGATGTGCATCCTGACATCATCAACCTTCTCGAGCCTTTCATCACACGCGGAAAGACGACGAAGATCTATCTCCGAAGGCGGTAGTACCACCTGACAGCATAGAGGTACGGCGTGTCGAGAAGCGCGATGATGATCTTGACTATGTACTGGCCGATAATCATGGGCAGGACCGGAAATAGGCCGTAGAACCCGATTGTTATGAATATGACAGTGTCAAGGAGTTGGCTGACCATTGTCGAGGCATTGTTCCTCAGCCAGAGATGCCTTCCCTTGGTGAGCTTCTTCCAGAAATCATAAGCCCAGATGTCATGGTTCTGGCTCACAAGATAGGCTGCCAGGGATGCAAGGACGATTCTCCAGGTATTGCCGAGAACCGCAGTGAATGCCTGCTGGTCCAGCCAGAAAGGCGCTGCCTGCCAGCGGATTGCTATCCAGACGCTGAGGACCAGCATTACGTTTCCGAAAAATCCAGCCCAGACAGCCTTTCTAGCTGCCTTCTTTCCGTAGAATTCCGAGAGCATGTCTGTCAGCAGGAAAGTCGACGCATAGACTATGACGCCTGCAGGTATGCTCCAGTAGGCGAATACAACAATCTTTCCTGCTATGACATTCGCGATGACTGCCATCGCGGCATAAAGGCCTATTATGTATTCAGGCCCGTGCTTTCTTGCGGAGATTGCGCTCAGGCTCGCCACAAGTAGGGTAAGTATTATCCAGGCAATGACCTCTATCATCTTTCGATTGCTGTGATCTTTTTCTCGAGCTCAGCTTTCAGCCTGCTGCCTACGAATTCGCCCTTGAAATAATCCACCTTTGCAGCAATCGCTATCTTGTCGGCAAGTGCCCTTGCAGCCTTGCCTCTCTGTCCTGCCTTCGCGTTCTGGAGCAGCGGATGATGGAGTATGATGCCATGTTTAGGGGCCTTTGCTCCTGTCCTCATGTGGCGAAAGAGAGCCTTTTCAGCTCCGATGAGTTGTATCTTCGATGCAGTCATGATAGATAGCTTCCTGAGGCTCCCTGCGTGAGAAAGCAGCCTTGCTCCTAGCAGGCTACCCGCGACCTCGGTGATGTTCGGGCAGTGGCTTCTCATCTTCTTCTCAAGATAGGCCTCCTGCTTATCCCTTAGACTGTAGAGGGAAGCTATCTCTCGAGCGAGGCGCATGATGGGTTCATAATCAGTCCTGTCAAGTTCAACGCCCATCGAATCCCGGGACCTGGCTTCCTTTCCTTCGATAATCAGGCGTACGAAGCTCTCATGACTGCCGACATCCCTTGAGAATTCAGGATTTTTCAGCTCATACCACTCCCTCAGCCTTTTTGAGAGCATGTTTGCAGCCTTCTCGATATCCTCGATATTGCTTATGCACTGGCCTATGAAGTTATCATCAGAGATCGAATCCCTTAGCCTTTTTTTTGTGATTTCAAGATTCCCAGCATAATACTTCTTCAGGAAATTGCTGTCCTTCATGGATCCCTGGATAGCGTCCCTTTATAAAAATTTTAGCATTTTGCGATAGTCAAATAAAACAGAAAATTATAAATATTAATTCCCGAACGTCAATAATTGATGTTCGAGATACGTATCCATGGAAGAGGCGGCCAGGGAGGAGTCACGACAGGCCAGCTCATGGCTATAGGGGCGTTCCATGACGGGATGTATTCCCAGACATTCCCGATGTTCGGGGTCGAGAGGGCGGGTGCGCCTGTGGCGGCATTCGCAAGGATCGACAAGAAGCCCATCCAGCTCAGGTCAGAGGTATATGAGCCTGACATCGCGCTGGTCCTCGATCCGTCCCTTCTCGCGACGGTCGACGTGACAAAGGGCCTCAAGAAGAAGGGCGCGCTGATAATCAATTCGAACAAGAGCGCAAAGGAACTCGGTATCAAGGGAGATTTCGACATCCATGTCGTCAATGCCACTGAGATCGCGCTCGGCATCTTCCACAGGGCGATAGTAAACACCCCGATGCTCGGGGCATTCTCAAAGATCACAGGGCTTGTCAGCATCAGGTCGCTCAAGAAGGCCGTGGACGAGGTATTCTACAACACAAAGGGGCCGAAGATAACCGAGCTAAACAAGCAGGCCATCGAGGCCGTATACAAGGCAACAAGATGAAAAAGAAGCGAAAACAGAAGGCAGGGTTGAAGTTCAACCTCGGGGCTGTGATAACAGAACCTGGCAACTCCATGAACAACAAGACAGGGAGCTGGCGGGTGATGAAGCCTCTCAAGGACCCGAAGAAATGCACGAACTGCAGCTTTTGCTGGATGTTCTGCCCTGACATGGCGATAAACGAGAAATTCGAGATAAATTACGATTACTGCAAGGGATGCGGGATATGCGCAAAGGCATGCCCGTTCGGAGCAATAATAATGACCAGGGAGGAGAAGTGAGCATGGCAGGGATGATAGCGGTTTACATCCCATGCAGGGATGAGGATGAGGCAAGGAGGCTGTCGATGCATCTTTTGGAGAAGAGGCTCATCGCTTGCGCAAACATCTGGCCTGTCAATTCCCTCTACATGTGGAAGGGAGAGCCTGCTGATGAGAATGAGACTGTGCTCCTGGCAAAGACAGTCGAGGAGAAGTATGCAGGCGTCGTGGAGGAGACTGAGAGGCTCCATTCGTATGAGATCCCGGCCGTGACAAGATTCAGCATAGGCTCGAACCAGTCGTATGAAAAATGGCTAAGAAACGAGGTAAGTCAGTAAGGAAGGTCATCGAGACCTCGATGGGCGTGGCGATGGCTGCAAGGCTCTGCGAGCCAACGGTGATTCCCATGTATCCCATCACACCCCAGACGCACATAGTCGAGAGGCTCGCTGATTTCATCAATGACGGAGAGATGAACTGCGAGATGATACATGTCGAGTCAGAGCATGCGGCAATCTCAGCAGCTCTCGGCGCAAGCGCGGCAGGCTCGCGGGTGTTCTCTGCGACGGCCTCGCAGGGCCTTGCCCTCATGCATGAGGTCCTGCACATAGTATCAGGCATGAGGCTGCCTGTTGTCATGGCAGTCGCGAACAGGGCGCTCTCAGCACCGATAAACATCTGGAACGATCATCAGGACTCGGTATCAGCAAGGGATACCGGCTGGATACAGCTGTATGTCGAATCTGCGCAGGAGGCGCTCGACACCACTATAATGGCATTCAAGGTCGCTGAGGACCACAAGGTCCTCCTTCCTGTGATGGTCTGCATTGACGGCTTCACATTGAGCCACGTTTACGAGCCAGTGGAAATTCCCATACAAGCGCAGGTCAGGAGATTTTTGCCAAGAATGAAGCCGTATTACGTGCTTGACCCGAAAAAACCGGTCACCATGGGACCTGTCGGGTTCCCAAACTCATTCATGGAATTCAAGAAGCAGGAGCAGGATGCGATGGAGAGGTCCAAGGGGTTATTGAAGAAGACCAACAGGGATTTCAAGAGGGAATTCGGAAGAGGCTACGGCGACGGGCTCATTGACACTTACAACATGCAGGGTGCAAAGACGGCCCTCGTAGCCATGGGCACTATCTGCAGCACTGCAAGGCATGTCATCGATGGCTTGAAAAAAAAAGGCATGAAGGTCGGGCTCATAAGGATAAAGTCTTTTCGGCCTTTCCCTGTGAATGAATTGAGGACGGCTGTAAAGAACATCAGGACACTTCAAGTCATCGACAGGGACATATCGCTAGGTTTCGAGGGTGCTCTGGCGACTGACGTCAAGGCAGCCCTATTCCCAAACAAGAAGATCAAGGTCAACGGATTCATTGCAGGGCTCGGCGGAAGGGATGTCAGGCCCCAGGACATAGAGCATGCCATAAAGGCGAAAGACATAGAATCAGAATGGATAAATACGCAGTAACAGGGATGATACAGAGATGACAGTGCATCACCTGGTGAATGAAGAGGAACTTCAGACCAACTGCCCCTACTGCAAACAGAGGTTCGGTGTTGAAGAGGTACGGAAATGGAAATCGAGGTTTTACCTGAGGAAGCACTACAAGGAGCACACATGCCCAACCTGCGGGAAGCTCGGCAAAATCAAGGTCGGCTTCGAGGGCTCAGGCCATGACTCGTGGGCTGATGAGATTATAAGGAGAAACCGCATGGGAAACATCGAGGATATGGTGAACGGATGATGAAGCAGATTAATAATATACCGACAGAGGAGCATTTTGCATCAGGCCACAGAGCCTGTGCAGGGTGTGGACCAGCCCTTGCCATAAGGTATGGGCTCAAGGCAGCAGGCAAGAACACCATAGTAGTTTCCGCCACGGGCTGTGTCGAGGTGTTCTCGACTCCCTATCCCGAGACTAGCTGGAGGGTCCCGTGGATTCATGGTGCGTTCGAGAATGCCGCATCCATAGCCTCAGGCATCCACAGGTCCCTGAAGATGCAAGGCAAGAGGCAGAAGATGAACATCGTCGTGTTCGGGGGCGACGGCGGGACATTCGACATCGGGTTCCAGTTCATAAGCGGCGCTTTCGAGAGAGGCGAGCATTTCACCTATATCTGTTATGACAACGGTGCCTACATGAACACAGGGATTCAGAGAAGCGGAGCAACCCCTAAGCTCGCATCCACGACGACAACACCCGCGGGAAAGAAGATACACGGCAAGCAGGAATACAAGAAGCCTCTGCCCCTGATATTCGGCGCCCACGGCGCGTATGTCGCGACAGCGAACATTGCTTATCCGCAGGATTATCTCAAGGTTGTGAGAAAGGCCCTGGCTCACAAAGGTCCAAGTTATGTGCAGGTATACTCGCCATGTCCGACAGGATGGAAGCACCCCTCAAACCTGACGATTGAAGTAGCGAAGAAGGCTTTCCAGACCAAGGTTACTCCCCTTTACGAGATAGAGGACGGAGCGCTTACACTTTACAGGAAGCCTTCGAATCCGCAGCCGATAGAGGATTATCTCAAGCTCCAGGGCAGGTTCAAACATCTGTCACCAAGAGAGATCAAGGGCATACAGGAACACATAGACACACAGTGGGACAGGTTGCAGCAGCTCGATTCGACCAAGGTCAGGATAAAGATATGAGAGTACGGGTCCGGCTTAAGTTCAGGATATTGTAGTCCCTGTGAATTCTTTCCCCTCTATACAGCTTCTGAGATTATCGAGCTTTCTGCCGTTCAGAATTATGACTCTCAGCCCAAGCCTCTGTGCCTTCTTGCTCGCTACAGGGTCGAAAGGCGTGTTCCTGCCGGGCTCCCACTCCTCTCCTATTATTTCAAGGAACGCATCCCAAGTGGTTTCCCTTATGGGTTCTGCACCGGGATTGTCTTTAGGGTCAGAGTCATATACCATGTCGACATTGCTCATGTTTATGACTGTGCCTGCCCCGAAATTCTCGGCAAGAAGGACTGCACCCATGTCGGAGGAATGGCCCGGCTCGAATCCTGCGCCGATGATTATCCTCTTGTCCGTGTCTATCTTCTCAGAAGGATGGGCCACGACTTTTCCGTATGCATTGCCGGAGAATACCGACCTCACCAGCTCTGCATTGAGCTTTGTCGACTGTATGCCAATCCAGTCGCCGTCGTCATGGCTTATCTCTGAAATCTCTGCCGCTGCACTGAGATATCTCCTGCAGATCTTTCCGCCTCCGCAGCAAATGACAAGCCTGTCGCCCCTGCCTGCAAGCTCAAGGACGAGCTCCCTGAACCTCTTCAGAAATCCTGTATCTATCTCATCAGGCACGATGAGCGAGCCGCCGAGGGAAAGGACAGTGGTTCTCATGTCCAGATGTAAAAATAAGTTCTATAAAAAGCTAACCATAAATATACTCTATTATATAGTAGTGAATATCAAAAAGCTTAAATATAATCATATTATCATCCGAAGCATGACGAGGTGTGTTGCAGAGAAGCATGCTTATAACGACAAAAGATTCGCTCCAGATGTATTCTTCAAGGAGGCTGTCAAGGATACTTTCCATTACCTCTGTAAAACGGTAGAACTGGCCTCAACCCAGAAAGAGCTTCTCCTTATGCAGAGCCTGCAGGGCCGGGCCATATATGGCGCCTGGAAACCAGAAACCTCATCCAGTCTAGATGGAAGCTACAGCTACCCGAATGCTTCCATAGAAGATATAATCAGGGCACTTGATCTTCATCTCGGCAAGGTCCTTTACGAAAGGCAGGAGATAATCAACGATATATCGAAATATTTCAACCTATGCCTGGACAAGCTCAAGTACGTCGACAATGACAAGAAGCCTCACAAGCACTGCCTGAAGCTCGTTAACGAGAGAAGGGAGCCGCTCGGCGGCATCAAGATATTTGAGGGCACTCTCATCAGCAATCCTCTACATGTGCTGGTAGGCGCGTATATCGGGGGCTGTCTTGACAGCGCCGAGTGGCGCAAAAAGGCTGAGAAAAAATACGGCATCCCCCTTCACAGGGGAATCAGCAGGGCTGTCAACCTCTCGAGGCTCAAGAAGTCTGATTACACCCTCGAGGATCTCGCGAACCTCGATAATAGCAACGACATAGACCTCAAGAGCTTGGTACACAAGAAGATAATCAGCAACAGGGATTTCGTCAAATCGTCGAATGGATACGTATCTGCCTACATAGAGCTCGCAAAGGGTTACGGGGTAAGCGATGATGCAGCACTCCTCTCTGTCGGGCTGCTCTTCGGCGTGGAGGCGGCATTCGGATTCCTGCTTGTTGATGCCATAGATACCTGGGACAAGGCAACACCGAAGATATATAAGGACGGGCAGGACGAGAAGATAGGACAGGACATAAAGAAGAGATACGAGGAGACTCACGGCAAAGGCTCGTTCCCGTGCACAGACAGGGACGTGCTCAATGTCATTTACCTGTCCTCGATCGATGAAGAATGTAAGAATTCGTTCCCGTCATGTTCCCAGAGGAGGTTTGTCGAAGTCGACCAGAACACAGGTCTCTATCCTGTTGAAAGCCATGTGATCTGGCTCAGGTCTGTCAAGGAAGGCGGATTTTTGCCGCCGAACATGAAGATTGCCTTCCAGAGAATATCGACTGAGAAATTCTACAACAAATTCAAGGAAAGGTACAACAACCTGGTCAGGAACAATGACATCAGGAGGTCGTATATCCTTCCGAACGGCGGACTGTACAACGGCAATTCAAAAGTGAATTCTCCAGCTTGAAGAAATCTTCTTGATCCTAATCCT
Organism: uncultured Methanosarcinales archaeon; assembly: GCA_964469935.1. Classification (GTDB taxonomy): domain Archaea; phylum Nanobdellota; class Nanobdellia; order Woesearchaeales; family DSVV01; genus CAYXZQ01. Next base: position 49,787 of record CAYXZQ010000003.1, on the reverse strand, counting down.
TCAGCAGTATCTCGACAATCGCGCCGAATGCAGGCCTCGACACGAAAACCCCGAAGGAGACACCTGCAATGGTAGTTATCGCAAAGCCCCTGACAAGTCCTGCGCCGACCCACCACAACGGAAGCATGGCGACGACAGTCGTGAAGTATGCGGCCATTATTATGAAGAACGCGCGCTTGAGCCTCTCAACCCAGTTCAGGATTGTCTCTTTTCTCTGCTGCTTAAGCTCGTCTATTATGACTATCTGGTCATCCACGCCAGTTCCTACTGCAACCAGGATACCTGCGATTGCCGCGAGGTCTAGGTTCCAGCCGATGAGCGATGCAAGTCCCAGGAGCATGATTATCTCCGAACCCATGGTAAAAAGCATTGGAAGGGCAATCTTCACGTCCCTGTACCTCAAGACGACGACTGCTGCTACAGCAAGAAGTGCAAATAACCCTATATAGAGAACGTTTCTCAGAAATTCCTGTCCGAGAGTTGGTGAAACAGTGTCTATGTTCACGATGTTGAGCGCGACAGGTAGGCTTCCTGTGATGAGTATGGTCTGCAGACGCTTCATGTTCTGGGCGCTGTCCTGGACAGCCTCCTGGTACGAATCCCCGGAACCGCTGCCGGAGATGGCTATGTCGGTGGTCGGTGTCCCCCTCAGATCAGCCCCTATCTGGAGGCTGTCCACCAGAGAATTGTCAAGGTAAAGGTCGATTGACTCGTTCAGGTACTGCTGGCTGTCCTTGGTTATGACCTGGAGGTCTTTTGTGAGATCGGCCTGCCTCTGGGCCGCTTCCGGGCTGAGCGTTATGCTGAACTGGAACCTGCAGTACCATTTCCCGTCGCTGTTCTGGCTGCACGGCTGCCTCGGGTCCTCAGCATAGCTGCAGTCCGCGCTCCTGCAGACGTATTTTATGTCCTGCCCTCCCCTGAATACCGTGTTGTTCCTTATCTTAGCCTCGAACTTGCCCTGGCTTGCGATGAGGTTCTTGACCTCCTCCTGGTTCGCTCCCGCGACCTCAACGAGTATGTAGTTGTTGCCTGTCAGGTCTGTGACCTTCCTCACGACGATGTCGGACAGGCCGTATACATTGAGCCTCTGCTTGAGGTTGTCCATGATGAGGGAGAAATCGCTGTCGCTGACCGGATGTTCCGGCTGCAGGAGGACCCTTGTCCCGCCCTGCAGGTCAAGGCCTTTCTTGATGTTGCTTGTCGGTGCCTGGTAGACTGTCAGGCCGAGGTCCTGGGCACCGACCAGGGTCTTCTTTACCTTGTGCCTAGTCTCGGTCACGTTGATTGTCCTGTTCTCAAGCATCACCGTGCCATTCACTGTCACGTTCTCAGGGACGACTTTATGGACTGTCACGTTCTCTGTCTCGTTGAGCACGGTCGTGTTGTACTCGGGAAGGACAGTCAGGGTGTACTTGTGGGTCAGGGATGTCAGTGAAAGCTTCCTTTGGTCCCCTGAATAGTCGAAGTTCGACGTGGTCCTGATGATAACCGTGTCGCCGGGCTTGAGCCTGCTTGTTATGTTGTAATAATCGCTCAGGTCGTTGACTGCCTGGCCGTTAATGTCGAATATGACTTCCCGAAACATCGGCTTGTCAGAAGGAAGCGGGCTATGGATACCCGCAATCTCTGCCGACGAGTTCTTGGCCACGGCCCTGATTGCGACGCCTTTCTTGTATGGATCAGGATGGATAGTGATCAACATCGCTGCAAGTATGATTACGAGTATTATGACCCTTATGTTCGTGACAAGCTTCTTGATCTTGCTCAATTTCTGTTCCTCTCAAAGTAAAGTCTCAGCAGCCCCGCGTTCTGTATCCACGTGTTTATGATGTCAACAAGAAGCCCGATGAGCAGGATTGTCATTATCTGGGTCAGGACCTCTGATTTTGAGAATATCAGCACAACGAGCACTGCGGCAAGCGTGGTGAAGGTCATGGTCAGCCCTGTCTTTGCCGAATCAATGAGCCTGTCAAACACCTCGCCCTCTTTCCTCTTGAGAAGCCTCGTGGAGAGCAGTATGTCTGTGTCTATGCTGTATCCGATGAGCATGAGGAATGCCGCGACGCCGGCAGTTGACAGCTTGATTCCCATTATATTGCTGACAGCCACAGTGACTGCCATGTCAGAGAAGGCCGCAAGGATGACAGCTGCAGACGGGTAGAATGTCCGGAAATACAGGAACACGACTGTTCCCATGAACAGGAATGCGATGACAAGAGCTATCATTATCTGGGTGAAGAAGCTCTGGCCGAGCGAAGAGCCAATCACGTCGACGCTGTAGTTGTCCTGGCTTATGCCTGTAACCTTCTCGACAGCGGCGATGAAGCCGTCCGTCTCTGTCTTTGTCGACAGGTCCGTCTCTATGACTATAGCGGTCTGGCTGCCTGCAGTATTGAGCACCCTCACATCAATGTCCGCTCCCGGGACCATGCTGCGGAGCTGGTTGTCAAGAGCCGTTGTGTCAAACGCCTTCTGGGTAGGAATCGTAATGGTGGTCCCTCCCTTGAGCGATACGCCCCTGGTTATGAACTGGCCAGTGGTTATTGTCTGGAATGCTATCTGGCCGAGGGCAAGAATTAGCATCAGGAAAGGGATTATCAGAAGCGCCTTGTATTTCTTTTCATATATCCCGAGCAAAAACCCGCGCTTCTTCACAGAAGGCGCAGGTGCTGAATCCTCCTCAGGCTTTCGATAGCTTTCCCTTCTCGGCTCTCTATCCCTTCTCCTAATCTTCCTGAACCTTCGTTTAGCCACCTTGGAGGTCTGGACAAACTGAATGTTTTTAAATTTTTTGGCTGCCGGAATAAACTAGGGCGAGCTTGTTTGCAACCCAGCCCGTATCAGGGTTCACCTTCATCAAATTGCCATCTTGATTTTCCATCTGAGAACTATACAGTATATTTAGGACTGCATTGTAATTTGTCGACAACCTGTTCATCTCCTGGCTGTGCTTTTTCCAGTTGAAAACGGTTTTTCCGTCTGCATTACTGATGACACCGGTCTCATGAAGGATATCGAGATACTCCCCCATTTTTAGATGGGTCATGCCATAAGGGTTCTTCCTGGCCATATTATAGCCATGTAATATCTGTTTGGTTATGGGCTTCTCAAAATTAGTCTTGAGAAGCTCAGTAAGAACATCCGGTTCAATATCGGAATTGACTGAATATTTGTTGATCTTCTCTACAAGCTGTTGCCTTTCGGCTGATTCTGCAGTATTCATCATCTTTTACTCCCCCCGATTTATATTATTTTTCTTCCGATGGATTGCATCTTGATTATAAAAAGGTTTCTATTTTGTCACTACATATAAGTACTCAAATGTCGATAATGTGCTCGAAGTCGATCTTCGAACCGGGTTTCAGGCCCTCGAATATGATCTTCTCTGCTTTTGTCGAGGCTTCGATATCTTTTCTTACCTCTTCGAAATCTGATTCCGGTATCTTCCCCCTGAGAGTCAGGTTTTTCAAAGGTGCCTTGAGCGAGAGGTTCTGCTCTGACTTGGCCTTCCTGACAGCTGCCACAGCCTCGACGACGAAGTCGCCTGCCTTCTCTGACCTCTCGTCGACGAACACTGCCCTGAATACGGGCCAGGAAGTGTTGTGGATGCTCTTCTTCTTCTCGAACCTGATGAAATACGCATGATATACCTCTTCGGTGATATACGGCATTATCGGAGCAATCAGCTTGAGTACCGAAAGCAAGCCTGCATACAGGGTGTATTTTGCCGAATCAACAGCCTCTTTCGGATACTTTTCAGGGTTGTATATCCTGTCCTTTGAAAGCTCTAGGTAGAAGTCGCAGTATGTGTGCCAGAAGAACTTCTCTGTCTCCTGCTTTGTGCGGGAATATTCATATCTCTCGAATGTCTTTGTGGCTGCATCTATCATCCTGTGGAGCTTGGTGAGAAGCCACCTGTCGATCATCTCTATCTTCTTCGGCTCTTTTGGCTCGTAGCCCTTCAGGTTCATTATCACGAATTTCGAGGCATTCCAGAGCTTTGTCGTGAACTTGAGCCCTGTGAAGAGGTCCTTTTCCTGGAACGGCAGGTCGTCACCCAGCTTCGATCCCGCTGCCCAGAACCTCAGCGAGTCTGCAGAGAAATTCTCTATCATCTCCTGAGGTTCGACTATGTTTCCCTTTGACTTGGACATCTTCTTTCCGTGCGGGTCAAGGGCATGGCCTGATATGACAACGTCCTTCCAGGGATTGACATTGTTGTGGAGCTGCGACTTGACTACAGTGTTGAAGAGCCAGAATGTTATTATGTCATGCGCCTGCGGACGGAGGTTCATAGGGTAGAGCTTTTTGTAGAAAGGCTTTCCCTTGTACCTATCTACAGCAAGCTGCGGTGATAATGATGAAGTCGCCCACGTGTCCATGACATCTGTGTCGGGGACGAATTCCTTTGACCTGCACATGGGGCAGGATTTTGCAGGCGGTGACTGCTTTGTCGGGTCCACAGGCAGGTCAGCCTCTTTTGCGAGGATCACTTCCTCGCATTTCTTGCAGTACCATACAGGGAAAGGGATCCCGTGGAACCTCTGCCTTGATATGAGCCAGTCCCACTGAAGGCCCTGCACCCAGTGGTCATAGCGGACCTTCATGTGCTGCGGGAACCAGTTGAGCCCAGCCCCCCACTTCAGCATCTCTTCTTTGATGTCAAGGTACTTTATGAACCACTGCTTGGAGTGCATTATCTCTATCTCGTTTCCGCATCTCTCGTGCACATTGACAGGATGGACTATCTTCTTTCTGCTCACGAGAAGCCCTCCCTTTTGGAGATCCTCGAGGATGTGCTTCCTTGCATCCTTTATCCTCTGGCCTTCATATCTCCCTGCAATCGCGGTCATCTTTCCGTCCCTGGTGAACGCCTCCTTGAGCTCCAGGTCATAGGCGAAGTACCATTCCATGTCGGTCTGGTCGCCGAATGTGCAGCACATGACAATTCCCGTGCCTTTCTCAGGGTCGACCCTCTTGTCTGCCATGACCTCAACGCTGAAACCGAAGAGGGGCACTTCAGCCTTCTTTCCCTTAAGATTCTTGTAGCGCTCGTCGTCAGGATGAAAGAAGACAGCGACGCATGCAGGGAGGAGCTCAGGCCTGGTCGTGCCGATTATGACGTCATTGCCTTCTATCTTGAATATTATGTCATTGAAGCTCGACTCTAGCTCCCTGTCCTCGCATTCAACCTGCGAGACAGCTGTCTGGCATTCAGGGCAATAGAGCGCAGGGGCGTCCTTGCGGTATTCACGGCCTTTCTTGTACAGGTCTATGAACGACTTCTGTGATATCCTCTGGGAGGCTGAGTCGATTGTGGAATAATTTATGTTCCAGTCGCAGCTCATGCCAAGGTTCTTCCAGTCCTGGATGAACCCCGGCCTCATCTTCTCAAGGGTGTCAAGGCAGAGCTTTGTGAACTTTCCCCTCTCCATGGACACGGCCCTGACATCGTGGGTCTTCTCCATGAGCCTCTCGGTGGCAATCCCGTTGTCGTCTGTCCCGAATGGGAAGAATATGTTCTTGCCGAGCATCCTCTGGAACCTTACCATGAAGTCCTGCTGGGTGTATGAGAAGGCATGGCCTATGTGCATCTTTCCGGAAACCGTCGGAGGCGGGGTGTCTACAGAATATATCTCTGCATCAGACTGCTCGTCGAACCTGTAGACCCCTTCCTTCTCCCAATAATCCTGCCATTTTTTCTCTGAGACTTTCGGGTCGTATTTTTTCGGTAGTTCCATATTGACCATGACATTTTTATCCTGAGAACATGCGGATATGCACCCCAGAATAAGGCTGATGAGCTGTTTTCAAACCACCACGATGAATATGTTAGTTCTGCTCATGCAGAGAGAGAATAATAATGTTTTTATTTAAAGCTTACTGTTTTTTATGTTGAGAAATCCATAGTCACGCATAGGCATGCATGGCACTCATGGGCTGGTTGACAGCAGGATCTATGAGGATTTCCGGTTGGAGCGGGACCTTTCTCTCTGTCTCCCTTGCCCTGAAATCCATGGGCGCTTCAGAGACCGGCGGGATCAGGCTGTTGCTCCTGGGCTGGTTTAAAAAATCCGTATACCCCTTCCATATCTGATTTGCAAAGTCATCCACGCTCCGCTTCTCCTTATTGACGTCATACGAGAGGCCCTGCGCCCTGCTTAAGCTTGAGTACCTGACGACATAATCAGAAGCGATTTTCCTGTAATCATTGACCAGCTTGACGATCCTACCCGGCTTGAATACGTCCATCACATCGAGCTCGTACAAAGCCTCAAACCTTGACCTGATTATGCCTCTTGCCATTCTCTTCATCTTGTGCCTGTCGCCATGATCATGGTCAAAGCCTTCCCACTTCACGTGCCTTACTGCATATTGCGGCTCTCCCCTGAAAAGGGGTGCCTCAAGAGAGTTCCTGAACTGGTAATCTATTGTCCCGACCTCCAGAGGCCATCCTTTAAGTAGAGGCATGTCAGAGAAATTCTTCCCGGATTTCCCGTGCTTCCTTGAGCTTATGCCTATCTCTCCGGACAGCTTGTAGGGGAACCTGCTGAAGTATTCGAGATATGTAGCCACCAGGGGACTGACTGAGCTGAAATTCCTCATCATGGCATCGATGAGCGGATCCATGAGCAGGCGCATCACCCTTCCCGCAAGCTTCATCCCTCCTTGCCCGTCACCTGTTATCCTGGTGTAGTATGCCTTGACAAAATCCCCTCCAAGGACAGGATGGACCATGCCTGCGAACATGTTCACTACCTCCCTTATCCTTAGATACTGGGCGAGAATGTCAGCATCGGCTACCATGACATTGTAATCATGCCCTCTGCTGTGGAGGTTCTGGAACATGAGGTGCAGATTGGTCCCTTTGCCGTTCTCCAGTGCGACTCCATTCATCTTTTCGAACATCTCCCTTTTCTTCATCATTTCGGGAGATGTGTTGTGCTGGACTTCGAGATTGGCAACATCCATTGTCTGTCGGACGACATTGAAGTATTTGTCGCGAGTGTCAGCTGTGTCCAGCCCGAGGATCACTTCGACATTGTCCCTTGTCAGGTTGTTTAGGGCATTCAGGACATCGAGAAAATTCCTTAGAGGGTCCTTGATAGCACCTGTACGGCTGTCCACGGCATCCTCGTATGTAGAGGGAATCACGACTGCATTGCGCTCTTTTCGGCTTTTCATTATCTCCAGGGTCTCGTACCTGGCCTGATTGCCGGGTATTCCTATGTCTGCCTGGGTTGAGAGGATATTCTCAAGGTCTGTTCCGGAAACTTCCATTTCCCTGTTAGCAGCTGCTCTTTGCATAAGGTTTTTACCTCTTAATTTTTTGTCCTAGCTCTGACATGCATGAATGAATGACATAGTGGATATAAGAAGGATTTATAAGACTATGGGTGAATATTTTAGTAAAACAGGAATATTTATATATTATATTGGATTTATAACAAGAATGGAAGAGAAAAATATCGGTAAAATTCTTTACCACCTGACGGCGGACTGCAGGATGACCACTAAGAAGCTGGGACAGCACCTGAGGAGGAAGCAGCAGGCTGCAAGCTACATGGTAAACACCCTCAAGAACAGGCGAGTGATAAGGGATTACCGGGCAATAGTCGACCCTGCAAGGCTGGGCCTGATAAACGTCTATGTCCTCTACGATTTCAACAGCTTCAGCGAGAGAAGGATAGCCGACCTCATGGATGACCTGATAAAACACCCCCACATAATCACAGTCGACAGGGTAGGCCAGGGAGCAGACCTCCTTGTCGAATACAGCGTGCCGAACCTGTCTTTCTTCAACAAACAGCACAGGGAGCTCCTGCACAAGCACAAGTCGCTTCTGCAGGCGTCCGGGATATTCGTCGTCATCGTCAAGCATCTCTTCGAACGCAAGTATCTTGTGGAGCACCCTAAATACGATGGGATAATAATCTGCGGAGACAGGGACATATTCAGGCTGAACAAGCGTCAGGATAAAGTCATGGGCATGCTGCATGAAAACGCCAAAACCCCTCTTATAAACATAGCGAGGAAGCTCGGCCTTGACCCGAAGACCATAGTGCTTTTGAAAAAGCACCTGGAATCGAGGAAGGTAGTGCTGAAATACACTGCCACCCTCAATTACGAGCTGGCATCGATAAGGAGGAGCTACATATTCCTGCAACCCGCATACGAGGACACCGGTAGCATCGACAAGCTAATCAACTACACGAGGAGGCACAAAAACATCACTGGAGCGTTCAAGATAATAGGGAGCTATGAGCTTATGCTTGTCGTCGAGAAGAGAAACCCGGCAGAGAACGTGATAAAGGACTTAAGGAGGCATTTCCAGGTCTCGAAATACTGGATTGTGGATTCTGACAGGGTCGTCAAGGAAGAGTTCATGCCCCGTATCCTGTAGGATGCCGACATCCCTCTGGTGAAAGTTTTATATATCTGTAATGCATTGCCGGCATAAAAGGGGCTGGAACGTGGGCATAAGGATCTCCGACTTCATGAGAACAGAGCATGAATTGATAGAGAGGAAAGTGAAGGACCTGGAGGCGGGCAAGATCACTTTCTCAGAGCTCAAGGGTGTCCTGGAAAGCCATTTCGGCCTTGAGGAGAAGGCGATATTCGACGGCTGCGACATAGAGACATTCAACCAGGTCAAGAGGCTGTTCTGGGAGCACAAGACCATACTCGGCCAGATAGGGAAGCTGAAAAATGACCTCAATAGCACAGGCTCGATGGATTTCTCAAGACTCAAGGCATTGCTCATCAGGCACAAGGAAGAGGAGGATGAATCTTTCTATCCGATGCTTGACGAAAAGCTCATCGAGTCCCAGAAGAAGAAGATACTTTCAAACCTGAAGAAGATGAAGAGTTCCTCTGGCTAAGTCCCGTGACCCTGCATAGTTTGTTATGGCCAGGATAAATTTAAATATCATATGTGCGGTCCCCATTCCCCATGAACCAGAAGCACATCGGCGCAATAATCCTCATCATCGGGGTACTCCTCGGCGTGTTCGTCTACATGGCAAAAGCAAGGGAGAACTGGTACATAAACAACATAATAATGGAGACAGGCTCATGCTACCTTGATGACGGCACATGCCTGCATGCACAGCAGAGCATGGGGACATATGTATTCGGCGGGGCGCTGGCTTTCGGACTTGTGCTTCTCGGAATCTACCTGATGGTATTTGACAGGACGCAGAAGGTTCTATTCGAACAGCACGAGAGGGTCTCCTCTGCGCTTCTCGAGGCTAAGAAGGATGAGAGGTTCCATGCATTCCTCTCAGGTTTCAATGCAGACGAACAGAAGGTCCTCGGCGCTGTCAGGGAGCAGGACGGAATCCTGCAGTCCACGCTGAGGTACAGGACAGGCATGTCCAAGGCAGGGCTGTCGCTTCTTTTGAAGTCCCTTGAGGAGAGGGAGATAATTTCACGGAAGGAATCAGGCAGAACGAACAAGGTCTATCTGAGGAAAAGGTTCTGAATTTATAAAAAAAAGAAAGAAAATTTCTATCCTGCCGGGCAGTCGCCGTCTGTCCAGTACGCGACCTTCGGGTCTGCGCATGCCATGCACTTATTGCCGTAGGTCATCGCGCAAGGATACCTGATGCACTTTATGCTCTCGTTCCACCAGCCGCAGGCAGGTACATGCTCCTGTGTGCACAGCTGGTCGCGCTCGTCAGGTGTGCAGAAATTCTTTGTCTCTGTTGATGATGCTGCAGTCCTGCACCCGCAGCCGAACTCGTCTGTGAAAGGCTCTTTTCCCTGGACGCAGAGGAATTTGATGACTTTGCACTCCTGTGGGTCCCTGCTTACGTAAGTCATGTTCGGGCACTCCCCGGATTTCCATGCATCTATCTTGCCGCCTGAGCATGCCTGGCAGCTGTTTGGGTATGTCAAGCCGTCGTCGCCGCATACCGGCGCGTATATCATCGGGCAGATCTCTGCCTGCTTCTCCTCTGCTGTGCAGTTATGGGGCGCGGGACATTCTCCTCTGAAATAAGCCCATTCGTCGCATTCTGAGCCGTCTCTGAATACACAGTAGCCGGCTTGGCCGCCCGGTTCGTCCCTTATCTCGAGCTTTCCACCTGTCTTTTCGCAGAATACTGATGCTGGGTTGGCTAGTCCTGATTCGTTGCCAGCAGGCGGGCAGGGCACGAACTCGCAGTTATTTGCCGGGTTCCTCCCGACTGCAGTGCCGTCAGGGCATATCTTGGCCTCCTCAGTGCAGGCGACAAGGCATTTCGGAGGGCCCCTGCATCCGCACAAGTCCATCTCTCCCGGGACAACAGTGCCGTTTGCGCAGAATCCCGGCGCAGGCGGGACAAGCTCGGGGCATTGCCCGCAGGTGGCTGGTTTCACGCTCCATCCTGCAAGCGTGATGTTCTGGAAAGCATGGTTGTCATTCCTCTGGAGCTCGACGACATAGCATCCATCGCAGTCCTGCTTCTCTACTGAGACCACGGTCACCGGGTAGCTCAGGGGAGCAACTGCGATCCCTGCGGCTTTCCTCAGGTCGCCTGTGATCTCCCAGCTCCTGGTGCAGGCGCCGACATCCGTATCCCATGAATATCCGGCAGCAGTCAGGCAGCCATGTACGTCCTTCTGACCTCCTATGGTTCCCGGATTTCCTGTGCACCCATAAAGCAAAGTTGCAATAAATATCAATATGGCGATAATATTTTCTCTTTTCACATGCATCACCTCGTATAATGCTTGTTCATACCAAGGCATGGTGGGCACCCATGTATATAAACCTGTCCAAGACTTCAATTCTGGCTGAAGCTATCCTCATCATTTCTTTGCAGTGTTTATCCCGAAAGGCTTGTAGAGCAGGCAGGTGCCCATCAGCGCTGTCCCGAGCAGGACGAGCGATATTATGTACAACCATGGCGTATAGACATAGCCGAAATAGGCCACGACAGCTGCCAGGACCACTCTCACTATCCTGTCGACAGTACCTACGTTCTTTTCCATCTCTCACCACCCCCTGTGTTCAGTTCAGGTAAGGTATCAGGATTATTAAAATTTTTCATTTTCAGCCCATCTTTGGCATGCGTTGTCCCTGCCTGAAAAAATGCTCCTTAAACAGTCTACCCTGCGAATTCGCGCTTCCTGAACATTCCCTGCCCGGAATTTGTCGCCGGATGATTAATATGGGACCTCATCCACTGGAACCTGTATTTTTGCGAGGCTGAGAACATGGAGACACAGGGATTCATAATCGAAGGGACGTCCTGCGAAAATTGCGAAAAGCAGGTTTTGGCGCAGGCGCAGAAAGTCAAGGGAGTCAAGGAGGTCACGTTCGACCTGGCGACAGAGACAGGCTATGTTACCTTTGACGAGAAGAAGACAGACATCGACGAGATACTGTCGAAGATTGAGGAGAAGGGCTACACGGGCTTCATCCTGGACAGTTCGCCGGGCGACGGTGCGGGAGAAAGGAGAAGAAAGGTCCAGGGCTGGGTATTCGGCATAATAGGGGTGCTTGTGGCAGGGTACTTCCTGTTCAACATCGCCGACAGCGTTACCTTCCCGAAGATAAGCCAGGGCATGGGATACGGGCTGCTGTTCCTTGTCGGCCTGCTGACAGGATTCCACTGCATAAGCATGTGCGGCGGGTTTGTCATAAACTATACGGCAGAGGACGCACAGAAGGGCAGGAAATCCCACAGGTCGCACATCATGTATGGGGCAGGAAAGCTTGTCTCGTATACGCTGATCGGTGCATGCTTCGGACTCCTCGGCTCGATAATAGCTTTCACGCCGATGCTTCGGGGCATCGCTGGGATACTTGCAGGCATCTTCCTGATGCTCTTCGGGCTCCGGATGCTCAACATATTCCCCGTGCTCAGGAGATTCATGATCCGGACACCTAGGTTCTTAAGCAGGCTTGCAGGTTCCGGGATGCAGAAGAATTCGACACCTCTGGCGACAGGGCTTCTAAACGGCCTGATGATCGCCTGCGGGCCCCTGCAGGCCATATACATAATGGCAGCAGGAACAGGCTCGATGGTCGAAGGCGCCAAGCTCCTGTTCGTGTTTGCTCTCGGGACCCTGCCTGTGATGATAGGATTCGGGTATTTTGCAGGGTTCGTCTCGGGAAAGCTCACCCAGAAGATACTGAAGCTGTCGGGCGCAGTGGTCATACTGCTCGGGCTCATCATGCTCAACAACGGCCTGGTGCTTACCGGCAGCGGATATGATTTCGGCTCGATGATAGGCAGGGTCTCTGCTGCTGACTCAACTTCTGGTTCAGCACAGTCGACCACGCTCGAGGACGGCTACCAGGTTATAAGGATGAATGTCACGAGATATGGTTGGGAGCCTGACAAGTTCGTTCTGAAGACAGGGGTGCCGGTCAGGTGGATTATCGACGGAAAGGAGATAACCAGCTGCAACGATGCGATACAGGTCCCTGCTTACAGTCTCAAGTTCGACATACTCGAGGGCGATCAGACCATAACCTTCACCCCTGACAAGGCGGGGACCATAAGATGGAGCTGCTGGATGGGGATGATACCCGGCACATTCATCGTAAAGGATGACATAGACCTGGACGACCAGTCAGCTGTCCAGCAGGAGCTGGACTCTGTGCCAGAGCAGCCCCACGGGACGTGTGGATGCGGGGGATGAGCCAGCCCTGTCCGATTAAAGGGCTTGTTTAACATTACAATGGAAAATAATTAAAAGCACTGAGGGGTACTATATGGATATGAGCAGAACAACGCTGGATATAGATGGAATGCACTGCGCTAGCTGTGTCGCGAACATAACTAAGTCCCTTAAAGGGACTGAAGGGGTCAGCTATGCGAATGTCAACCTTGCAACAAGGAAGGCGACGATTGAGCATGACAGCAAGGCAACCCTGCAGGACCTGATAAAGGCGGTCGAGAAGAAGGGGTTTTCAGCAAGGCTCGCTGACGAGAGGCTGGACCTGAACAAGGACAGGCTTGCAAGGAAGAAGGAGCAGAGGGAATTGCTGATAAGGTTCCTGGCAGGCGCCGTGCTCTCGATACCCATTTTCATCCTTGCCATGTTCTATGCAAAAAACCCTATACCCTACAAGGACGTCATCATGTGGGCCCTTGCGACCCCTGTGCAGTTCATAGTCGCATTCCCGCTCTACAGGAGCGCGTTCGCTTCCCTTAAGGGTTTTTCAGCTGACATGGACACCCTGGTCGTGCTCGGCACGTCCGCTGCCTACTTCTACAGCGCATATTCCGTGCTCACAGGCGGAAGCCACGTGTATTTTGAGGCAAGCTCAGTGCTGATAACAATAATTTTGCTCGGTAGGCTGCTCGAGGAGAAGGCCAAGGCAAGGACGAGCGATGCGATAAGCAGCCTCGTGGGACTGTCGCCGAAGGAGGCCATTGTCGTGAGGGGCGGCAAGGAGGCAAGGGTAATGGTGGATGACATCCTTGCAGGAGACATAGTTATCGTGAAGCCAGGAGAGAAAGTCCCTGTCGATGGCATCATAACGAAAGGCACATCATCTGTCGACGAGAGCATGGTGACTGGCGAGAGCATGCCCGTTGAGAAGAAGAAGGGAAGCCCCATCACAGGAGGGACGATCAACAGGACAGGGATGTTCGAGTTCCGCGCGACAAAGGTAGGTGAGAACACGACCCTTGCGAGGATAATCAGGCTTGTCCAGGATGCACAGGGCTCAAAGGCGCCGATCCAGAGGTTTGCAGATACGGTCGCGGCTTATTTTGTCCCCATAGTCATGGCGATTGCGGCAGTCACATTCATCGCGTGGTTCGCGGTATTCGGTTCTGAATTCAGCTTCGCGCTGACTGCAGGCGTCGCAGTGCTCGTCATAGCATGCCCCTGCGCGCTCGGGCTTGCGACGCCGACCGCTATAATGGTTGGCTCTGGAAAGGGTGCAAGGAGCGGGATACTCATCAAAGGCGGTGAGGCGCTCGAGACAGCCCACAGGACGGACATAATAATACTTGACAAGACCGGCACTGTCACGACAGGAAGGCCTGCCGTGACTGACCTAATCACTGCCGGCATCAGCAAGAAAAGGCTGCTTTCCCTGTCAGGAGCGATAGAGAAGGGCAGCGAGCACCCTCTTGCCGAGGCGATTTTGAACAGGGCTGATGAGGCGGGCGTGAAGCTTGAGAAGGTATATGGATTTAAGGCAGTCCCAGGCCAGGGCGTGACCGCTTCTGTCGGGAAGAAGAGATACTTTCTCGGGAATTCCAGGCTGATGCACGTCAATCATGTGGACCTGTCTGCACAGGAGAAGGATATCTCCCGTCTCGAAGGGGAGGGCAAGACAGTCATGGTGCTCGCATCCGGCAGTGAAGTGCTCGGGCTGGTCGCTGTCGCCGACAGGATCAAGGAGACCTCAGCAGACGCAATAAGAGAGCTAAGGGGAATGGGTCTCAGGGTCTGCATGATAACAGGCGACAACGAGAGGACGGCAAGGGCGGTGGCAGAGAAAGCCGGCATCGACGAATTCTTCGCAGGCGTGATGCCTGAGGAAAAGGCAGGATACGTTAAGAACATGCAGGCGGACGGTGCTGTCTGCATGGTGGGTGACGGCATAAATGACGCGCCGGCGCTTGCACAGGCAGACGTCGGCATCGCGATGGGCTCAGGCACGGACGTCGCCATGGAGACAGGTGACATCGTGCTCATGAAAGACGACCTGATGGATGTTGCAAGGGCAATCAGGCTCTCGCGCATGACCATGTCGAAGATCAGGCAGAACATGTTCTGGGCGCTCTTCTACAACACACTGGGTATCCCGATAGCAGCCGGTGTCCTGTATCCATTGACAGGCTGGCTTCTCAACCCGATGATTGCAGGAAGCGCAATGGCGCTGAGCTCTGTCTCAGTTGTCTCTAACTCGCTTCTTCTCAGGGCGAAGAGGCTCTGATAGGCTATATTAATAAATGGCAGCAGAAACCTCATCTGAATGGGTAGTCTGATGAAGATATACAATGCAATGCTTTGGGCATACGGCCCCCAGGGATGGTGGCCCATCGTCAGCCTTGAGAAGGGGAAATCTGAATACGGAGTCGACGCTCCGAGAGACGAGGCTGATGTGTTCGAGATATGCACAGGCGCGATTCTTACCCAGAACACCGCCTGGAAGAATGTCGAGAAGGCCCTACTGAACCTGAAGGTGTCAGGCAGCCTGGACCCAAAGAAGATATCCGGAATACGAGTGGATAAGCTCAGTGCCATGATACGGCCTGCAGGATACTTCAACCAGAAGGCAAAGAAGCTGAAGCTGTTTTCCGAATTCTACATAGGCCTGAATGGAAAGGCTCCTTCAAGGGAAGAGCTCCTCTCTGTCTGGGGGATCGGCCCTGAGACAGCCGACTCCATACTCCTGTATGCATACAGGAAACCCTTCTTCGTGGTGGATGCCTACACCAGGAGAATATTTGCATACCTTGGTCTTGTAAAAGAAGATTCATCCTATGATGATATCCAGAAACTGTTTATGGACAACCTGAAGCATGATGAGAGGGTATTCAACGAGTACCACGCCCTTATTGTCGATCACGCGAAGAGGCATTATCAGAAGAGGCCCTATGGGCAGGGATGCTTCCTTAGGAAGGTGATTGGCTGATGCGCATCCCGAAACGCTATGGCCAGGGCAGGATTGACAGGTGCCCGTTCTGCGGGAAGCAGGCGACTGCTGAGAACAGGCAGGGTGTGCCTGTCTGCAGGGAGCATAAGACCTCAATGTTGAATGAGATGAAGTGCGTCTGCGGCGAGAGTCTCCTGATGATGAAGGGGAAATACGGCATATTCTTCAATTGTCCTGACTGCGGGAACATGGGACTTTCAAGGGTTATGGAATTCAATGAGATCAGGGACATGAACGAAGAGCAAAGAGAAATGCCTCCTAAAACTGGTGATGGGAAAAAAGAGTTCACAGTCAGGTCTGACGACCCTGACTTTTTCGACTGACTGATTTTCGCCATTTGATAGTTAAGAAACATATTTATATACTAATAATCACAGTCGGTATAGTATGAGCTTTTTGGACAAGGTCATGTTCTGGAAAAAAGAGCCCACGATGGACCTGGACACAAGTGTCGATTTCTCAGCACCCGGCTCGTACGATCCGGGCATGGGACCTAACACAGCGCTCCAGGACCCTATGCTCGACTCAGGGTTCGGCAGCCAGCAGCCTTACCAACAGCCAGGGATGGGGCATGACCCGATGAGGGGTGGGGGTTTTGGCAGCCAGCAGAGCTTTGGCCAGCCACAGATGGCCCCTGCCCAGGACCAGTTCAGGATCATAAGCGAGGGCAGGCCTGACATGGGACCTCAGTCCCTGAGAAACGACTCTTATGAGAAGAGCCTTGAGATAGTGTCAATGAAGCTTGATAATCTCAAGGTGGCGCTCGAGAACATCAACCAGCGGCTGATGAACATAGAGAGGCTTGCCATGGACAGCCAGAACCAGGAGAGGAGAAGGCCTGGCTGGTGAACCGATTGGGAATCTTTATATAGCCCCCCAGCCTACTCTGTTTTCCATGAGGTTCAGATTCCCCGCAGTAATAGTGTGCATCGTTCTTGCCGACCAGCTCACCAAGCTTCTCGCTCGTATCTATCTTGCCCCTGTCCATGACATCCCGGTCCTCGGACCATTGCTGCACCTTACTTATGCACAGAATACAGGTGCGGGATTCAGCCTGTTTCAGGACATGAACGGGATTCTGCTGTTCATCAACCTTATCATCATAGGGTTGCTCCTCTATTTCTTCTATGACTTCAAAGATGATGAGAAGCTGTTCGTATCCTTCATAATCGCCGGCGCAACGGGCAACATAATAGACAGGATATTCTTAGGCCATGTAGTGGATTTCATCCAATTGCCGTTCTGGCCCATATTCAATATCGGAGACAGCGCCGTGACGGTCGGGGTCGTGGGTCTTCTGTACATCACTGCGAGAAATTTGTTTGCAAAGGACATCAGGCCGCCTTCCCGCGGCTAGCCTTTTTCCTTGGCCTCTTCTTTGCCGTTTTCTTCCTTGTCTTTCCGGTCTTCTTCTTTTCTGCCTTCTTCCTTGCAGTTTCCCCATTTGCAGCTGCCTTCTTCTTGGCCGGGATTGACACGACCTCGAGCTCCTCTGAGGGCTCCTTCTCCTTCTCCTCCGGCATCGGCTGGACAGGATGGGTCCTCGCCCTTCTTGCATGTTGCGGCCTGATTCCTGATATCGAAATGAAGAATCCTATGAACGAAGGCACGATTACTGCAAGAAGGAGAATTTTTCCCCTTGCAGATGTCTCGAACAGGTAGACAGAATCGAATATGATAACACCGAAGAAGAGGACAAAGAGCATCCAGCCCGAGTTATTGCCCCTACCTGCGGAAAAGAGGGCTATTCCTGCCATTATAAGGAGGAAGAACATGAGATAGACCTGCTTGATGAAGAGCACTGCCCCGGCATCGATAATCATGAGGGATATGCCGAAGAAGCTTATCACAGTAAGTAACAATATGAAAAAGTATCTCGCAAGGCTCATCAAAAAATGTAAACGGATTTTATATTTAAAGGTTTCCATTAAATAGTGGTATCAATCAGAATTCCTCGAAATCGTCAAGCTTCGTCAGGTATCCCTTGTTCCTGAGGAACTGGACCTGGTTCGGCCTGTACTTGAATATGACATCGCCTTTCTTGTCTCCGCCGAATTCCCAGGGCTGTATGAGAAGTATGTCTCCTTCCCGGACCCACAGCCTCCTCTTGAGCCTGCCGGGTATCCTGCAGACCCTGGTCTTGCCGTCAAGGCACCTCACCTGGGTCCTCGAACCGCCCAGCCTCCTCTCAAGCACCCCGAAGACCTGGTTGCCCCTGGGAAGCTTCACCCTGCTAATCTCAAGCTCAAGCTCCTCTTCTTTCGACTTGGTGTCTTTTTTGCCCATCTGGTCGTGAAGGTTCGGTTGTTTTATTTAAAACTATCGGAAGGCTGCAAGACATCGGTGACATGTGTAATTTCCTGCCGGAGCATGCTGCCTGCAGGCAAGATTTAAATATATGCGGCCATCAGGATGATGCGGTGCGTAAAATATGAAGAAGACCATCCCCCTCCTGGTGCTGGTCATCCTGCTGCCTGCCATCGCTATTGCGAGCTCCTGCGTGACATTCAGGGACTGTCCGGCGCAGGCATGCGCAGGCTCGGCAAGGTCCTGCAAGGACAACATTTGCCGGTATAGCCAGTGCGTGGTGCCGGCTGAAGAGGAACTGAACCAGAACAATGTCGAGACATTCAGGCAGGCTGTAAAGCCATACGAGGCAGGAATCAACCTCAGCGCAAGGACAAAAAATCCTAGCCTCATACGCAACAACATGCTAGCCTCGCTCGGGCTCCAGGGCATACTCCTTCTTATGCTCAAGGGCATCCTTGTAATGTTCCTGGCTCTTGCAGCCGCTCTCTTCTTCGTATTCGCAAAGGAGAAAGGGTTCCTTTGGATTCTGCTCATCTTCGTAGGCATTTTAGCAGTCGCAGGGGCCGGGTTTTTCATCATCAGCGGACAGGGGGGGATTGCGGGAGCGCTTGGCGGCGGCACATCATGGAATTCGGCAAAACCAGGTGATTTCATAGGCACTTATGCAAAGAGATCCGATCTCGGCGAGTTCCAGAGCGACTATCTCTCCCCAAGGCTTATAGATGCAGCGGATTACGAGCTGGACAGGGATGGCCAGGAGGCTGACGTGATCGTGATTGAGATGGACAGCCAATCATTTCTCGGAACCCTCAGGCTCGGCAGCCTGAAAGGGGACAAGATCAACATAGCTGGCGAGCAGGTGCTTAGCCAGGACTTAGGCCTTTCAGAAAGGTATATCTTTGACGAGGACAGGTTCGTCTTCATAGTAAGCGCTGCCAAAGAGGATATCGACGGCATAGCGAGGGACATCATCAGCAGGTACCCTGGACAGCCTACAGAGAGCAGGCTGTTTGCCGAAGATGATGTTCCTCCCCAGATAAATGTCATCAGCCCGAAGACAGGCGCCTTGACCAACATCGACAGGCTTTCGTTCTCTGTCTCTGACAACGGTTCGGGAGTTGATGCCTCAAGCATCACGGTCAAGAACCTGGCAGGGTTCACAGTGAACGCCTGCAAAGTGTCTGCTGAAGGCTATCTCTGCACGTACACGCCCCCCGAGCCTGCCCAGGGAGAGGTGGATTTCCAGATATGGGCCTCTGACAGGGCAGGCAATCCGAAAAAGGTCCAGGGAAATTTCATATTCGACTCTTCGCCTGCAGAGCTCGCGATGATAAGCCCGCAGGACAAAGGCTATACGAACTCCCGCAGGATAGTCTTCAGGTTAGAAGACAGGGTCTCGGGGATAGCGGACCTCAGGGTCGACGGGTCTGAGCCTGATGAAGGCAGCTGCAACATGACGAAATATGAATGGACATGCGCAGTCGATGCAGGGCCTGCAGAGGGGATGAACAGCCTTGAAATATATTCATTGGACAATGCCGGAAACTCAGGGACGCTTCACGGGACCTTTTATTTCGATGATGTGCCGCCCGTAATCTCAGCAGCGTATTATTCTTTTGACATCACTGATTCCTCGCCTTTGGCAGAGATAAGGGTCAACGGCGACAGATATCCTATCTCAGGCTGTTCGAGATCAGGCGACACTTATCATTGCGCGAGCAATGCCAGAATAGATTCTGTATCTGCCCTGGATGCAGCCGGCAATTTGGCCCAGGAGCCGTGAACGAAAAATTAATAAATGATGGTTCCAAACAAAGTCTCTGAGGGGTGAATCTGCTTGAAGACAAGAACAATTGTCCTGATAATAACCGGGTCTTTGCTCGTAATTTTCTTGATGTTTTTGATAGGGTTCTTTTCGCTTCTGTTTTCTGGCACGGGGGGCGGGAGCGGGAATGTGGCTCTCATCCCCGTGAAGGGAGTGATAATGAGCGACCAGTCCGGCTCGATACTGAGCGAGCCCGGTGCATCCTCATCTGAAATCGTAAACTATATAGAGAAGGCGGACAATGACCCGTCCATTAAGGCGATCATACTCGAGATAAACTCCCCGGGCGGGACCGCTGTCGCATCCGACGAGATCGGTCAGGCCCTCAAGTCCACGAACAAGACAAAGGTGGCATGGATAAGGGACATGGGCACGAGCGGCGCGTACTGGGTCGCTTCGAACTGCGACATCATTGTCGCTGACAGGATGTCTGTTACAGGAAGCATCGGCGTCATATCTTCATATCTTGAGTTCTCCGGCCTGATGGACGACTACAATGTCACGTATGAACGACTCGTCTCAGGAAAGTACAAGGACATAGGGTCGCCCTACAAGAAGCTGACGGACGAGGAGCAGTCGATGCTTCAGGCCCAGCTCGACAAGGTGCATGAGTTCTTCATAGAAGAAGTCGCCCAGAACAGGCACATGCCCATAGAGAAGGTAAGGAACTTATCCACCGGTATGATCTATCTCGGCTCGGACGCAAAGGACATGGGTCTTGTCGATATTCTCGGTGGCGAGAGGGAGGCTGTGAGATACATAGAGGACAGGCTCGGGATAAAGGCAAACATTGTCCAGTACGGAAAGAAGACCGGCCTGCTGAACGCAATAGCAGGGATCATGTACCAGGGCGCTTTCACGACGGGAAGGGGTATTGGCACGCAGATACTGGAAGCTGAAGGGGATTATTCGCCTAAACTCGTCTCTTGACAGGGACAAGCGATATAGTCAAAAAACCAAAAGGTTTAAATATTAGTTTCTTCAAAATTTATTCTGAACATGAGTAATGACATACCAAAAACATCACTTGCAGTGCTACTTGTGATGGCTATGATAATCTCTGTGTTGAGCACTCTGACAGTAATAAATGCCTATGAATCAGCAAAGATGCCTGCCGCAAGCCCACAGGCACCTGCACAGACTCAGGACAATCATCTGGGCACCGTCTCATTTTCAGTCGTGTCCCCGGGCGAAAAGAAAGCCGCGACAGCTTCAGGGACCGTATCTTTTTCGATTATAAAAGGTGATAATCAATGAAAGAAGAAATCTCAAACAAAACACTGGCATTTCTCCTTGTCGGGGCAATAGTCGTCTCCCTGTTCGGGACATTCATAAGCCTTGACAAGCTGAACAAGCTTTCAGGCCCGACCGGAATAACAGGAATGCTTACCAAGCAGGGTACTGTACAGCTTGACGTGACCGGTCTTGAATCATTCAAGGTGAATTCCAATGTAAATTTCGGGTATCTTGCACCAAACTCTAGTAAGCTCTGGGCAAGCACCAACACGAAGAACAACTGGCTGGGAGGAAGCGCCAATGACTGCACAGACAATACGACAGGCGGAGCCAACGACTGCAACGGCATGATAATCGAGAATGACGGCAACGCAGTGCTCAACATATCATTCAACACTACATCGGATGCAGCTTCCTTTATCCAGGGAGGCGGCCCTTCATTCAGTTATTATGCAAGGGAAGGCAACCAGACAGGGGGCGAGCAGGGATGCACAGGCTCTGTTACCAACCTAGGACCTGGTTGGACAGAGATAGCCGCAGACACCGACTATGCCATCTGCTCAGGCAATGCAGGTCAGGGATTTGAGTATGCCACAGGTTCGGACAAGCTAGCCCTTGAATTCAATCTGACAATCCCTGCAGATTCACCCCAGGGTGCGAAGTCTGCAACAATCAACATTTTCAACATCTAAAATGAGATTTTTTTTTTTTTTCTGATTCTCGGGGTCATTCTTTCAAGTAGTGTGCTCTCCCTTGGGATATCGACGCCTCATTCAGTGACATTCGAGCCAAATCTCAAAGAGAATTTCCAACTCTGCATAAGGAACAGCGAGGATTATGATTTCCCTGTCTATCTGACGGTGGAAGGGCCTGTGGCACAGTACGTGACCCTCCAGAAGACCGAATACGACCTCAAGCCGCACCAGCTCGTGTGCCAGGTATACACGGTCCACTTCCCGGACAAGCTGGACTTCTACGGACCGAGCACCACAAGGATATGGGTCAAACAGAAGGCGCCGTCAGGATCAGGCACGATTCAGGTCCTTGTCAGCGTCCACCACAAGCTGAACGTGTTCGTACCCTATCCTGACAAGTACGTGGGGATAAGCCTGGAGACAGAGGACGTCAATTCCAACGAGCCGGTCCAGTTCACGATAAACGCCAAGAACTTCGGACAGGACGACATCGCCAAGGCCAATGCAAGGCTTGACATATACGGCGCAGACGACTACAAGAATTACGTGACAACCCTATACACGAGCACGAAACCCATCGCAAGCATGGAAACAGCTGATTTCAATGCAGTTTTTGATACGGTCGGGGTGATGCCAGGGTACTACAAGGCAAATGCCGTGCTGTATTTCGACGGCAATTCGAGCAATACGAGCGGAATATTCAAGATAGGCACCCTGCTCGTAAGGGTGGACAACCAGACAGAGAAGGCGGTCGCAGGGAAGATCGACCCCTTCGACATCACCATCGAGAGCAGGTGGAACAACGAAATCGACGATGTAAGCGCAAAGGCCGAGTTCCCAGGCATAGATGGACATGTTCTCACAAGGACTGTAAATCTCAAGCCCTGGGAGATTACGACCCTGAACAACTACATCGACCTAACCGGGGTCGAACCGGGCGACTACGACGGCAGGATAACCGTGTATTTTGCCAACCAGACAAGCATGAAGGATGTCATGCTCCATGTCATGACCGAGGAAGAGGCAGAGCTGGAAAAGCCCCAAAGCGTCTCTGATACGACAGCAGGCGACAAGACAGGGCAGATGAGCAAGGGGAACCTGACGCTCACGAATATCCTGCTAGTAGTGGTCGTGCTGATGGTCATAGCAGACCTTGCATACATCATGTACAGGAAGCGGAAAAATGAAAAGTGAAACCTATAGCAACACAGGCAAGAAGAGGAGCGGCCTGAGGATATTCATACTCCTGCTCCTCGTTTTCGTCATATTCGCCTCACTGACCCTGATAGTTTACTTCAGGTTCATATTCATAAAGACAGAGAACGTGCCAATGGACATCACAGTGGCCAACAAGATAGGCTTCAACACCGATACTGACGCCCTGCATTTCGGCACGGTCTATCCCGGAGGAGAGGCGAGAAGGACCATCGTCATCAGGAACAGCAATGATTTCCCTGTTTCAGTGGATATAGGCGTCTTCGGCGACATCTCGGGCTGGGTGACTGTGCACGACAGGCTCTTCACCATAGGGCCCATGGACAATTCGTCAGTGGATTTCACAGTGGACACTCCTGACGGGACAGAGCCTGGCACATACACAGGATACTCGACCTTTGTGATGAAGAGAAAGTTCAGCTGAGCAACATGGCTTCATATCTCAGAAAGACCCTGCACTACCTTGGAGAATCGATTGAGGAGGTGATCCTCATGTGCATCATCATCCTCAATGTGCTGGATTTCCTCGGCATGCTCAATCCTGACTGGGACTACATCAAGAAGATAGTGTCCTGGACCGCACTTGGCTACCTGCTCTACAGGGCAAGCCTGACAAAGCTCTTTTTCGGGATCAAGAAGAGATTTGCGGATTTTTTGATTGTAATCGCATATTTCTTCCTGAGCGTCAAGAATGTAATATCGGTCTCGATGAACTCCATCGGCGAATTATTCGCAAAAGGCGCTGGATACTGGGCCAACCTCCATCCTGTCGCAGGCACCGATGTCGGGGCAGGGGCCAGGGTAGTAGACATCACGTCTGCGCTCCAGAACGTTGACCTCAGGACCGTGACGAGCATCCCGCTCGGGAGCGCAATAGACAACCTGACCAGGGCCGTGACATACAGCTTCGGTTTTCCGCTGAGACCCAACGAGGTCTTCGTAAAGGTCAGCAACGATGCCGGAAGCGCCCTTTTCTATCTCGAACCGAAGTTCCTGGTCCAGAGGTGGCATAATTTCCTCATAGACCACATGTTCCCGCTCCAGAAGTACGCCCTTGTCGCGGGATTCGTGATGCTGCTTGCGCTTGCTGTCTACTTCGTTTCAAGGATAAGGATAAGGGAGCCGAGCCTGATGAACATCATCGAGGAGGAAGGCGAACCGCCCAAGAGCCCGGGCAAGTTCATTGTGCGGCTTGCCATAGTCTTTTTGCTCCTGAATTTCTTCTATATCGCAGTCTTCAACCTTACTCTCGAATGGCTGGGATTCGCAATCGACGCACCTCTGCTCATGATTGCGATATTCTTCTACCTCCTTGTCTGGCTCAAACACCACAGGAAGTTCTCGACTGACAGCGTAATCTTCAAGGTAGGGAATTTCGGCCAGGACTTCTACACCAGGTTCATAAGCCTCTTCAACACCAGGAGAGGGCTCCTTCTCGGTCTCTCAGGGATGCTTGTGCTGCACATGCTAACGGACATCGGGAATTTCATCCTGCCATACGTCACAGGGCTGTATTCCCCATTCTATTTCCAGGAGCTCACAGCTGGTCATACCCCTGTGTTCGGGCTGGGAGCACTTTTCGGCTCAGGGACTGCAAGCCTCTTCCTATCTGACATATCAAAAGTCACGGGTGTATCGGCTGTCTTCAAGCTGACATACCTCTATGCAGCGAATGTCATTGCAATCCTCATGATATTCGCCGCCCCGGCCTTCATCTGGTACTACCTATTTGAGAAGAAAGATATAGATGTCCCGGGCTACCTGCTCGCGGTATTCTTCGGCTCCTTCATCTGCTTTGTCACGGCGCCGGCATTCAGGATCGGCCGCATAAACCTGCCCCAGCTTGTGGGCGTCGACATCATGACCCAGAGCATACTATCTTCCCATGCCTATGCAGAGACAACTGTCATTGCCGTCTCGATTGCTGTCGCAGCAGCAACATTGCTGATCGCGGCGAGCCGCAGGCACAGGCCGAAGCTCATTATTGCGGCTCTTGTCATAACCCTTTACTACTTCGGCAGGTACATATATTTTTTCTTCATGGACATCGGAAGCTACTACGTTAGGATCGTGGCAGGCAACCTGAGCATCGGCGAGTATTTTTTAGGGTTCTACTTTTTCATATTTCTAGCACTGACGATAATATTCTACGTAGGAGGATTCTTCTCATTCATCTATGAGTTCGTCAGGAGCTAATCCCTGTTCTTCTTCTGGAACCTGTAGAAGTATATGTACAGGAATGCTATCAAGGGGACGAGGAGGAATGGAATGAGCTTCCTTGAGGTCGTGTCCAGGCAAGTGCCTGAAGGGACGCTGAGAAGTCCCCTTGCGCAGGTGCTGTTCCCGTTGATGATGTATTGCTTGTCATGGACCACAGCGACTGTCGCCGGGGTGAAGGTAACCTTGCTGTTTATCTCATAGGAAAGGTTGAGCACCTGGCCTTCAGAGA
This sequence comes from uncultured Methanosarcinales archaeon, assembly GCA_964469935.1. Taxonomy (GTDB): domain Archaea; phylum Nanobdellota; class Nanobdellia; order Woesearchaeales; family DSVV01; genus CAYXZQ01. Next base: position 24,438 of record CAYXZQ010000003.1, on the reverse strand, counting down.
CGCTCGGGAAATACCAGACGAACAACGGGTCGGGCTGGAGCACTCTGACAGGCCTTGTACCCAGGAAGGTGATGTCGTCTATCGACCCCGCGATGCATTTCGGGACGAACTCGTACACGTAGAGGTCCTTTATCTCGCCCTTCACGGTTATCTCTGTCCTGACTATGGTCCTTTTGACAGCAGGCTCGGAAACCAGCTCCTTCCTTATGGAGAGCCTTTCCATGGTCTTCCTGTAATTGTCGAGCTTATCCTGCAGCTCGTCCTCAAGCCCTGTGCCATTGAGTCCCTGGAGCATCAGGGCCTTCCTGAGGACGTCTTCAGATTCATTTTCGCCCGGAGGCGGGATGGGGACAGTCTTCTCTGAGAGGTCCTGCTGAGATGCCGTGATGTTGGGCGGTGCAGGTTTCTCAGGGGGCGCTGTCTCGTTGAGAGACCCTGGCTGGACCGGCTCTGTCACATTCTTCGATAAGTTATCTGCCGGCGCAGGGGTTTCGCAGGACGGGCCGATTGCGCCGTCCAGGTACTGGTTGCCCTCGATGCCGTAGCAGTAGCTGTTCTCAGTGTCGTCAAGGGTCTGGGCAGCGAATCCGGTGTGGTATATCCTGTTTGAATACATGTGATTGCCCCTGTTCTTTAGGTTGAGGTAGAATCCGAGAAGCCTTGCCGAAAGAATGTTGTCGGTTATGTTGTTGTTGTCCGAAGAGCTCATGTAGACTGCATAATCGCTCTGGTTGACGGTGTTCTTTTCCAAACTGTTGCCTTCTGAGCCAGAGAGGATGATGCCTGACTGGGAATTGTTGTATGCCGTATTCGATTCCAGCAGGTTGCGATCAGAGTCTGAGACCAGGATGCCTATCCTGTTGTCAAATGCCTTCACCCCTTCTATGATTGTTTTTGAAGAGCCTGTCAGGGCGATCCCTGCCTGGAAATTTTTCACAGCGCAGTCCCTTACGATGACTCCCTGCCTGCTGTTTATGAGGATTCCGAAACCCTCGTCATGCCCGATTATCGTCGTGTGGTTGCAGATGAGCGACATTCCGTCGCTGCCCACGATGAGGCCGTCGTCAAGGCTGTAGTTTCCCGGGCATAGGATGCTGCTCTCCCTTATCACCATGCTCGAATTGGGCACGACGCAGCCCCCGAGTACAGCTGAAGCCATCAGAGCGAAAAGGGAAATGGCAGCGAATATCCTGAGCATGGTTGGATTATGATGATATCAGTTTAAATAATTTTTGTTATTTTGCTCGAGTGCTCTGTCTTTGTGACCCTCATGACAGAATCGACAAAGGACTCGATCTTCGCCTCATGGCTGACGACTATGACCTGAGGTATTTTTGCCTTCTCTAGAAGGCCCCTTATCCTGTCAAGCTGCTCGTCGGAGAATCCGTCGGTGGGCTCGTCGAGTATTATCATGTCCTTAGTCTTGATATGAGATATGAAGTCATTTATCACCTTGTTGAGCGCCAGGCGGTAGGCAAGGGCGACAGAGGTCTTCTCCCCGCCAGAAAGGTTCTCCAGCTCCATGTCATAGCCGTTCTGGAGAATCGCTGGCGTGAACTCGTCATCGAGCCTAGCTGAGATGGAATCGTCTTCTATGAGGGAGCTGAACCATTCCACGAAATACTCGTTGAATTCCCTGTAGAGCTGGCTCATGACATGCTTCTCCATGGACTGCATGAGGCCGGTGAAATGCTCCTCGAGCCATGTGATAAGGGAATATGTTCTTCTCATCCTCGTCTTCACTTCGAGCATCGCGCTTATCTCGCCTGCGAGGAGGTCGATTGCCTTGCGTGCCTCTTCCCTGCTCCTGTTGAGCCCTGCAAGCCCAAGCTCGAGTTGCCTCTCGTCCTTTTCAAGGGCCTCTAGCGTCTTTATTGCATTGTCGTACCTCTCCTGGACATCCCTGCCGGCCTTGATAAGCTCGCCCAGGGCCAGCTTCTTTTTGTTGATCTCCCCCACCTCATTCTTAAGCTCGTCCTGCCGGCCTAAAAGCCTCTTGAGCTGTTCCAGGTTCCTGTCAAGCGTCCTGAGCCTCTCGACAGACCTTATGACCTCTTCCTTCTTCTCCCTGAATAACCTGAGCTGGCCCTTGTGCTTGGATATAACCTCCCTTGTCTCAGCCTGCTTTTTTTCGAGAGCCTGGAGCTCTGCGCCTGTTTTTGCCTCGTTCTCTATCTCTCTTCTCTTCACCCTTTCCTTGTATTGCTCGCCCACTTCCTGCTCGCAGGTCGGGCAGACATCCAGCCTCGATATCTTGTCAACAGCTTCCAGAGATAGCTTTCTCGCTGTCTCAAGTTCGCTCACCTTCTTCTGCAGGGCCCTCTCCTCCTTCTCTGCCTCCAGCACCCATGCCTCGATCTTCCCTATCTCTGCAGTTATCTTTTCGATATCCTGGCTCTCTTTTGGCACTGACTCTGATATCCTGCTGTTCTCCTTCTCGATCTCTTCTATGTCCTTGGCATTCCTTTTCCTCTGCGCAAGCCTCTCCATGAGGTCATGGTCAAGTATCTCCATGTTTTTTTTGTGCTGCCTCAGTGCATCCGCCTGCTTGCCCACAGCCTCTATCGCCTGCTTTTTCTCGGCGACAGCCTTTCTTGCCCTGTCTGCCTCAGGCCCGAGATTCGCCGCCTGCTTCTCCAGGGCTTCGGACTCCTCTTTTTTTTCCCTGAGCTGGGCAAGCTTCTGCCCGAGGTCGGATATCCTTGCCTCATCCTCTCTCGTCCTGCTCCTAAGCTCGCGGAGGTAAGTATGGCAGTTCTCCCTGATTATCTTGTACCTGTCTATGCCGAATACTTTCCTGAGGGTTCCCAGGCGGAGCGCGCTGTCCTCGAAGAGGATCGCCTTCATCTGCTCCTGCGGGGTGTAGACAGTGTACCTGTAGATAATCTCCTTGTGCTTTGTGAGCAGCTCCCTCGGGTAGCCGAGCAGCTCGATGACCTTCGCCTTGAGCTCGACAGCGGTCCCGTCTGTCCTCACGCCGTTCTTGATTATGTAGCCCGCGTCCTGCTTGATGTCGCTCTTTGTGCGCTTGAGGACCCTTTTTATGATTATTTCGTCGTCGTCGATTAGGAACTTCAGCTCGACCGAGCCGGTCCTTGCGCCTTTCCTGAGCAGGGCCTGGCCTGTCAGGTCGGGCTTCCTGATGCCGAACAATGCGAACTCTACAGAAAGCAGTATGGATGACTTGCCTGAGCCGATGTCGCCTGAAAGAAGGACTATCCCGTCCGGGAACGTGACGTTTTCGCTCGTGTATGAGCGTATGTTCTCAAGCTTGAGCGATTTGAGCAGCATGGAAAAAAAGAAATCCTCAGGGCTTTAAATTACTTGTCATCCCTTCTCATGCTGAAGGATATGTCCTTTGATTTCTCGACCTGGGGCTGGTCGAACGGGTTGACACCCCGAAGCCAGGATGAATATACCGCAGTGTACTGCCAGAACGCGATGAGCTCTGTCACGCTTTCCTCGTCAATCTTTTCGAGCCTGAGCCTTGCAGCGGGTATCTTCTCGTCGACAGCATTTTTGAAGGTCCCCTGCAGCTCCGCGTCAAAAGCCCTTGCGAGGCATTTGTGGTTGATGTCGCCCAGGGTCCCGTCCCTGAGCCTTATGTCGTCAAGCTCGCCAGGGAATGACGTGACGGATTCATTGTCGTCCTGTCCTGCCGAGAGGAACAGTGCGCAGGCGTTCCTCCTTCCCCCGAAGAGCCTCTGGTTGGTGTGGTGCTGGGACTCGGGTGCAGGGACGACCAGGAAATTCTGCCCCTTGCCGTCCTTGCAGACAGACTCATGCATGAGTTGGGTTATGTATATCTCGAAACCCTCCAGCCTGTGGGAGTATATAGGCAGGAAGACCTCTGTATAGCCCTTTGCCTCCAGGTCATTCAGGGCGATCGATAGCCTGAGAGCGTCATTGCCTTCTGCTGAATACTTTTCATACGCCCTTTGGAGCGCAGCATCAATCTTCCTGATGTCAAGGCCGAGGACTGCAAGCGGAAAATATGCGAGTGCACCGGATGTCAGGTACCTGTCGGTTATGTGCGGGACGAAGAGGACCGGGATTCCCCTCTTCTCAGCTATCTGCCTGAGCGCGCCGTCGTTCTCTGCAGTTATCGCAACCATCTGATAATCCAAAAACCTGCTCATTATCTCGAGTGCGCCGACATTCGTGCCTGACGTGCTTGCCGTAATCACGAGGGTGTCGTCCTTGCCGTACTTCTTCCTTGTCTCGCCGATGAGGTCCGGTTCCATGGAATTGATGATCGCAACCTGCTTTGCTCCCCTGTAAAGGGACCTGTGCAGCACCAAAAAGCTGTTGACCGCCCCGCCGTTGCCTATGAGTATGATGTTTTTGTATCCCCTGTAAGCTTCTGCCGACTGGCTGATATGGAAAAGATCGGGCCTGAGGTCGCAGAAGAACGGCCTCTCCCCTTCGTACGGCCTCATGCTTATCTCTCCGAGCCCTGAGAAGTCAAATTCCAGATTGAACACCCCCTTTTTTTTTAGTAAGTCTTGAACTCCTGCCGGTATTTCTGCACCAGGTCTTCCTCGATCTTATAGTATTCGCTGAGGTAGTATGAGGCTATGTCTGCTATGAATGCGCATGTCATGAGCCTTGAGAGCTTGTTTGAGCCCTTGATGAGTATCTCCGTCGTGCCGTGGCCCTTGTTCCTGATGATCTTCTTTGCAGTTGCCATGGACTTGATTATCAGGTCCGAGTCGCCCTGGTCCCTTATGAAGACCAGGTAGAAGTCCCATAAGTCCTTGACAAAGGCGTTTATGTCGCTGTACGCCGCGTCCGAGAATACGCCGGAGAAGCAGGGTATCTTGGCATTGAGGTTGAACTGCATCTTCCAGTAGTTGGTTATGACAGAGAGCTCGGGCGAGCTGTAGATGACAGGCACCCTGTCCCTGAGCTTCTCGTAGAGGACCTTTGCCATGTCCCTGAGCTCCTGGCTCTTGAGGCTCCTTATTGTCTCGTCTATTATCTCCTTCTGGGGCTTTATGAAAGATGAATTGTCAAGTATCTTTATGAGCGGGAAGAGCATGTAGCAGAGGGTCGTGCTCTCGACGAGGTTCTTTGGCAGGAGTATGTGTTCTGTATTGTTCCTGGTGAAGCCCTCGGCAAGCCTCCCGCCGGAGGAGAGGCCTATTATCCTGCAGCCCTTCCTGAGCGCGTTCTTGTAGCAGCTGATGGCCTCCTCGTCATTGCCTGTGTAGGATGCGATGACTGCGAGGGTCTTTGCATCCACGTCCTCTGGAAGCGAGAAGTCCCTGACGACCCTGAGGTCGAACCTGTACTCCGAGAGATATTCACGGAGGATCTCCCCTGCCTGGGCATTTATGCCGATTCCTGCAACCACGATCTTCTCGAACTTGTCCAGGATCTTGAACTCGCCTGTCAGCTTGAGAGAATTCTGGATATGGAAGGGCATGTTCTGGATTATGCTCTTCTGCGTGGGCCTGTATTTCTCAGCCATCTGCTTCCTCTTCCTCAGCCCCTTGAAGAACCCTTTGTCCTCCTGCTTCTTTATGTCGTCTATGAGCTGCGAGGTATCGACCATGAATCAAGGATAAACAACTGTCCTATATAAATTTATATGGTGACATGTATTCTATTAATAGAAAAATTTATATATTAATATAGCTTATCGTATATCTATGCGCAGATATGGTAAATTAAAGAAGAACCTGACAGCGGTAGGTCTCGTGCTGGTTCTCGTCGTCTTTGTCTACATTGTGACCACTGCAATCAACGCTGTCAGCGCAACAGACCCGCCTGAATGCAGCGACGCCTTCTTCATGGTAAAGGATGCCTGTTTCAGCAGCGACAGGACGGCTTTTGACAATTTCCAGACGACTGTGAGGCTGAGCCTCCAGAACAGGGAGAAGGATCTCAACGGATTCAACATCAAGATTTTCGGCGAAAAAGGAGTGGATCCCATTGTGATCTTCAGGACCCTCGGCTCTCTCGCAGAGGCCACACTCTCAGCCCCCTATGACAAGGATGTCTACGGTGATATCAGGAAGATAGAGGTCGAGCCCATACTGAACCTCAACCAGAACATCGTCTACTGCGGGAGCTCGCACGGAGTGACATACGAGCAGCAGGTTAATCCATGCGGGGAATAACTTTAAATACTACCTGTCCTTAACCGCATCAACATAGGGATAACCATGGGAAGAATAAAGACGCAGCTGGTGAAAAGGACGACATTGGGCCTCTACAACGAGCACAGGGAGCGATTCAAGAAGGACTTTGAAGAGAATAAGACAATCGTTGCAGAGCTGCTTGATTTTCCGTCGAAGAAGATAAGGAACACTGTTGCAGGATACCTGACCAGGCTTGTAAAGACAGAAAAAGAGATTTAGCAGGGGGGTGCGAAAATGACTCTTGACAACTCTATTTTTATTGGAGGCAAGCCCTTCATGAACTACGTGACGAGCGTCGTCATGCAGTTTACGACAAAAGACGCTTCTGAAGTCATCGTGAAGGCGAGGGGCAAGTTCATCTCGAGGGCTGTCGATGTCGCAGAGGTCGCGTCGAAACGGTTTCTGAAGGATCAGGTAAAGCTCAAGGACATAGTCATCGATTCCGAGGAGTTCAAGAACAAGGAAGGACGCGACGTGCGGGTATCGACAATCGAGATTGTGCTTGAGAAGATATAGTTCTTTTGATCAAATCAGGTTTGGCTTGATCCGATTAGACCTGCTTCTTTTGGCAAAATATTAAAAGGATGACAGAACAACTGCCTTTTGAGGGCCTGTGGTGTAATGGATATCGCAGTCAGCCAATTTTTTAAGAAAAAATTGGTAAAAACAGGGGCGACGTTCTGCTCCGCAGAAGTCCCCCGGTGACTGCTTCTTTTGGCAAAATATTAAAAGGATGACAGAACAACTGCCTTTTGAGGGCCTGTGGTGTAATGGATAGCACAATCGGCTTCGGACAACTTTTTGTGTTCATCCTCCGGATGAAACAAAACCTTGACTAAAATTCCGGGGGTTGGCTTTCAGCCAAGCCCCCTAATGGTTGGAAGTTACCGGTTAATCGGGGTTCGAATCCCTGCAGGCTCATCAATTCTTTATGTTATTATGTTATATAGAAGTCTCTAAATGTAAACGCCTTTCATGCTCTCGTTTTATATCTTCTTCGTCCTCTGCCCGATGTCTTGCCATATCCTGCTCCATGACATTCGTCCCGTATTGCAAATTTATTCTCTGTGTCTCAAAATCAATGCGTTTCTTCTCATCATCCGCTTTTTGGATTTCTCCTTGCTGCATTACAAGCTCTGCTTCCCTCTCTTTCTGTTGATCCCATTGTACCTGATTCTTCTGATTTGCAGCCTCAATCTCATCAATTTCTGCCCGTTCTGCTGCTTGATTTGTTGCTGACTGCTGCATACGTATAAACATTTCCTCTTTTTCAATGAGCCGGTCCATGAATGTGTTAGTGAGAATCTCTTTCAAAAGTGCCTTATCATATCCCTTTGCAATCAGTGCCTGCTCAATATCACTTCCAGATCTACCTATATGTGTAAGGTTGTTTATCTCTTCCCATACCTTATTCTTCTCATACAATTCCATTGAGATCCCTTTCCGGTCCTGCATCAATCTATGATTGATTCTTATGTTTCCTAATCATCAGAACTGCTGTCGTAACTGCACCGGCAACTACGCCAGTCCCTACAGCAAACATCACTGTTTTTTTCGGGTTCTTTTTGATGTATCCATCAACATTCCCCCTGATCAATATTGCCTTGTCTTTTACATGAGCAAGCGTTTCTTTGCCGCTTTGTCTGAGGTTTTCAGCCTTGTCCATTATCTTGTCAACGCTTTCGTGAGTTCTCTGTCTTAATCCATTAGATTCATCTGAATTTTTTTTTGTCATTTTTTCACACCCCTGTTAGTTCGTTTTTAATATCATTGTATTCTTTTTTTGAGATATCTCCTCTGGCATATCTCCCTTTGAGTATTTCCAGAGAATTTGCTGGTCTCTTAATCTTAAATTCCACAAACCAGACTATCAGCCAGATTACTGCAACCACAAATAGGTATCATGAATATAAATCCAAAAATTACCCATACATTTCCGAAATCATAGTATCCTATCATTTTGTTCAACCCCGCATCATTTTGTTTAACCCATTTGAACAGGACTTACCTGGTGTTTGTTTCCCATGGAGATCATGAACAGGAATCTCTCTTGCTCTCTACATCTCCATCGAACACCTATGGCAATCAGCCCTATTGTCGCATTACTCTATTTAAGCGAACCTATTATAGATACATCTCTTCTTGGGGAATATGTATCTCATGGTTTGTGCATTTCATGGTCTGAAGCAAAACTTAAAAATATCTGAAAAACAAAACCAAGATTACTAACACTACCACTACGGCCCCTATAAGTGAGAGCATTCCGCCTTTAATATTAAGAGTCTTTTTCATTTTCTTTCCTCCTTCATCTTTTTCTGATTATTAATTAGTAAATTATTGCAGTTATCATGCCAAAAAATTTTCCAAGATTATCCGCAAACCTTAATGCAGTCAGGTTTTACCCATATGTCGGCGATAATTATCTGATCACCAATATTGTGCTGATAAACATCTTTGCATTCCTCTTTGTTCTTATAGGGGTCCTGCAATAGTTGGCAGCACCAGGCTGACAAGGGTTGCAATAATCCATATGACCACTGCTATGACAAAAGCTTTCATCCAGCCAATCTTATATAGGCTGCCAAGAGCAATAAGCCATGCTAACCCGCCAACCAAAGCAGCAATCCAACCGACACCCAGGAAATAAGACACCAGCGCAAATATTATTGCACCGATAAATGCAGCAAATACCGCTGTGCCAAATCCCTCCTTCTCGCCCAGTATTCTTGCAGCTAAAAAAATAATAATTGCTGAAATTACCAAGCTTATCAAAAAACCTAATAATGTTCCAAATAATGCCATCATGAACACCTCTGTCCCTCTATCATTTCATTGTCATTTGTTACATAATGAAAAAATAAAAACCTCATCTATGAAGAAATGAATCTTCCTCATCTGGTAATTAAGTTTTCATTATCCTTTTTCCTGCCGGCCTGTTCTTTACCATCCCTTTGCCGCCTGGAGTCTTTGCAGCCCTTTTCTTCGCTGCTGTCATTCTTCCCCCTCTGCTTTTCTTTGTCATTTTGTCACCTCCGAATATGATTTGATTAATCTTAATGATAAAGGATCTGTTAAAAAAAGCTTAAACGTCCTTAATCACATGGGCTACCACTGTAATTATCAATAATACTGTAAAAATTGCTGTAAACCATGTGGCAATTGCATATGAAAATGATACTCTGGAAATGAGTCAAAATCCGAATATTTCTGTATCAATAGAAAGTACCAAAAACAAAATTGCCCAAAATTATTCTCCTGTGCCTGTTAAACCTTTATTGTTTAGCATATCAACTTATGCCAAACATCATCATTCATCCTATCTATCCTTTAGTGATGTCTCTTATGTTTTAATAGGTATGGTAGTGAATATTAACAGATTGATAGAAATATGTTGATAAAATGTCATATTTATCAGCACAAGAAAAGGGTATCATAATTATTAACGATAAGTATCCAAGAATAAGCCAATCTCTGCAGATTTGATCTCATGCAGGCGTTTCCGTTCCTGGAGATGAATTTATCCCCTCATCAACTCTTTATGCTTTTCCTGAATTATCAAGAAACTGTCTTGGATATGGTCACTGAATCACTTCGCCCTGGCAGCTGCCTTGTGCTCAGGATGGAGAGCATGCCCTGCAGGGATGACACTAGTTACAGGCGGCATGTTGAAATGATTATATGATGCAATGGCAAAGAATATCAGGGCATTGTTGCATTCCTTTATCTCAGTTATGGGGTCTATCATTGATCTAGTGATGAACAGGGTCTTGGAAAGCAAGTAATTGAGGACAAAGAACATCCCGAGCCATAATGGGAAAACAGGAAACCTGATGTGCTCCATCAGGTGCGCGAACCTGGCGCTGATATATGCGAGCAATGGGATGATTATGAAGAATCCCAGAATGAAGAGCGCGTACATCCTGTCGACAGTGAAGAATAGCGCAAGCCCTGTCTTTTCCTGGCCCTGCGGAGTCTCCCGGTCGAATAGCCAGAGGTTGTGGATGTTGAATTCCTGCTGGGCATTCTCCTTTGCTATTGTCGGCGGCGTGATGAAGCCTATCAGCCGCTGGCCCCAGCTAATCTCCTCGCCGAATGCCCCGAACATCAGGAGCGCGAGCATCAGCAGGATGATGTTTCTCTTTGTCAGGAACCTGCGGGATTTCGGAGCCTTCGACCCCATGTATGATATGAAAAAAAGGATGGATGATGCAAGGAATCCCAGGGCAGTTATGGTCTCGATGAAACCGTCCTCCCTTGTGAGCTCCAGCAATGTGTCTGAGCCGAAGAGGAGAAGGAATGCCCCGTACGATGCTGCCAGCAGCGCGATTATTATCATCGCATAAAAAATCGGCTTATGTATCTTTTCATTCATCATTTATGTCGCTATATAACGAATGGAATCTTAGTATATTAAAATTTTTTGCTTATGCCTGTCTGGGTTGACTCTTTAGAATTTGTCAAATCCCCATGATGGCTGCCTGAAAGGCGGAAAGAAACAGCAGGTAAGCCCTTGCGGTATATCAGGCATTGCTTGAGGCCTCATGCAGGCATCTGTCGCAATATATCCTGTCATAAGGTATCTCGCATTTGCATTTTAAACAATCATTTCTCATCATGGTCACCTATTGCTATTAAATCTCTGCTCCAGCCTGATCCGGTCAACTATGCTTTGATTTTCAAACAGGCCTTCAAATTCGTTTCGAAACCTCGGGACTATCATATTCTCGGTCTCGAACATCTTGCTATGATTATTGAATGTCTTGTGCATCATATTTCCACCCCCTCATGAAATATATATGCCGCCTTAGCGGCCTGGAAAAAATCCATATACCTTCCATTGAAAAAATCCAGTTTTCCCTGGAAATCATCCCTGTGCATCAGGTCTGTCGATTGGTCTTCAAATGTCTGTTTCATCCTTATCGCCTCTTTGATTCTTTATATCCCGCCTTTCTTATGGTTCTGAAAACCATCTAAAATTGATGGTTCCTCAAATACATCCTGCCCATGTTGCTGATTATACAGTTCACCTGCAAACAACCTGTTATAACCGCCTTCTCTGTATCTCATTTTTCTGCCTCCAATCCCTGCCGGTCCAAGACGTAAACATCTTTCTCATCCATCTTGAACCTGCCTCTTTTTGTAAAATGCAGGATTAGGGCAGGTTTTAATCCGCCCTAAGCTGCAGGTGTATGTGTTTTGAGGTGCATGGGTTTAAATTCATCCACCTCATCTTCTCTGTTTGTCCACCAAAATTACCCCCTCTTTTACCAGCTGATCTATTCAATCGGCTTTTTACAATAAGGGCAGATAATTGAAAGCCCGACAAGTACAGCCTTGCCATCATCCCGCCTCTTGCAGTGCTTACACACAACCCCCCTCATCGCTTTTGCCATGAGGCAACTTAAGGTAGACAAGTTTAACTACTTATGGTAGTATAAATCAGCCAGAATGTCTTTGTAAGTTGTTATTTGTCTATGAAAAATTCATGGCTGCCCTCGACAGCCGATATACTATATATTCAGAATGCAGAAATAAACATGATGAAAAGATAAATCCTTAAGATCATATTCTAGGAAACAATGCTTAATGAGAACCAATGTAAAATAAAAAAATTGCTGTCGAAGACAAGATGATATATCTTACTATATCATCCTCAGGATGCCTTGAGGTCCCACGGCTCTTTCAACATACAGCTGGTGCCACATACTGCTACATAATCAGACATGATGACCATCTCTTTGCCGCTGTCTTCAAGCTTGACTTTCAGGGAGTTCAGGGTGTTTGTCATCTTTGACCTGCTCACATCCATGATCTTTCCGACTTTTTTTCCCATGGAGTCATAGACCTCCATTCCGACGTACTCTGTGACAGGTATGCTCTTGAGCACTGCACCATCCTGTGAGAGTGACTTGATGTAATTCTCGTCAATGTACTGGTCAACCTCAAACATCCCTCGATCAACCCTTATGCCTTCTATCGTCAATTCATTTGGATGGATATTTAATCCCTTTATCTTGCCGATCTTCTTGCCATCATTTGTCAATACTTTCTTGCCTATTAGCCTGCCGACATCGACTGTCATGTCGAATGGCAGCGTATTCTTATCTTTTATCTGTTCCATTCTACTCACCTCAGAGCGTATTATTTTTTAAGGCCTGGAATGATTGGTTTTGTGATCTCTCGAGGCCTTTTGCAGTGAATTAAGGTAAGGGGGAAAGGTTTAACTACTTATGGTAGTATAAATCAGCCAGAATGTCTTTGTAAGTTGTTATTTGTCTATGAAAAATTCATCTGAGAAGGACTCTTTCCGGTTGAGGATCGTTCCCAGCAGGCCGATGTGGTTTGATTTGATTATCCTGTCCACTGAAAACGGGTAGACGTGGACCACGTCAACCTCTTTGGAGTATCTGCTCTGCAGCTTCATGAGGTACCTGTCTTTATGGTCGATGTTCTTAAATCCCATGACCAGCAGGTGGGTTATCCTTGATTCAGGAATCCTGTAAGCAGTGATGACCTGAGGGATCTTCTGTATCCTTTCTGAGATCTGATCCTCTGAGTATTTCTCCCAGATGTAGCTTGTCAGCCTGATGCCCACGACGACCAATGTCTCAATCCCTATCTTCTTGAAATCTATGATGGGCATATATCCTTTTATGACTCCGACCCTTTCCAGCTTGTGCCTTATCTTGAATATCGCCTGCTGGGAGAGCCCCATCTTCTTTGCGATCTCCAGGTCAGGGATCTTGGCCTGCTCAATTATCTTTTTGAGGACTGTCTTGTCGTTTCTCGTGAATTTCGGCAGGTCAAGGTCAGGCTTTTCCATATCAGAATAGAAGCATGCATCCTTTATAAATGTTCTTGCAATGCAGGACAAACGGTCAGCCTGAGCAGGAGCTGGTTATCATCCTGGCTTTGATTCTTGCCTGTCACCCTAGGTTGTTCTGCCTCAGGATATTCTGGAGTTCCCTCTCTTCGATTTTTGCCTGAAGGATGTTTCCCTCTTCTGTGTAGGCCTTTATCAGGCTCCCGCTCACGTCCTCGTGCAGGAATCTCTCGTATGCAGAATAATGCTTTATGTCCTTTCCTGAAAGCCATTTCTTCAGGTTCTGGAATATCTCTATGCTCTCCCCGAACCTTCCTGCATCCAAAAGCAGGACGCCGAGGTTGTACGTGTCATCAGGGGTGTTTGTGTAAAGCATTATCCCCCTGTAGAGCCTCTAGGCGTCTTTGAAATCCCCGTCGTCATGGTACATGCCTGCAAGGATCCTTTTGTGACTGAGCTTCCCGCCCTCAGAGACTGCCTGCTCAAAATATTTCTTTGCATTGGCCATGTCGCCTATGCCCCTGTAGAGGCCTGCAAGCTCTGCGACCACAGGGTATTTTGCGCTGTTCTCCACTGCTTTTTTGAGGAATCTCTCGGCGATGTCAGGCCTTCCCAGCTCATGCCTGTAGATGAGCCCCATCTTCTCATTCGCATAGAGGTCGTCGGGGTCCCTGGCAAGAAGCCTCCTGCAGTAGGCGAGGACCTTCTCAATGTCCTCCCTCTTGTGCAGCTCGTCGAGGATTGCGTGGATGCCTGAGCTGTGCCTGTCTATGTCCCTGTCTATATCGTCATTGTGGAAAGGGTAGGCGAAGTAGGTGACTGACATTTAAAAAGGGTTCTTGGGCCTTGTATTTAATATTAATGCATTTTTGCAGGGAACGGCTGCTCATCCCTTCTTTCCATGATGGTAAGTGATCTTCGGGATGTTTTTGTAGGCATGGATTATCGCTATCTTCTCGATGAAAGATACAGCGTCATCAGCAAGCTCCCTGTCCCTGTTTGTCTTGATCTCATAGGCCATCTGCCCGCCCGACTCCAGGGGGTTTTCAGGATTCTCGTACAGTAGCGTGGGGTGCAGGCACGTCCTGAAAAGCCCGTCCCTGAGATCCCTTATGATCTCGATCCTCGCGCTCCTCAGCCTGGAAAAGCCGTCGGTCTCCCTGAATGTCGTGAGCGTGAACACGAGATCCTGGTTCCCGTGCACCACTGAGAATGATGAGGCATCCTCTATGCCTGTGACATCATAAGGGAGGATGAGCTGTGAATCCTGCATGGACTCTTCGAGGAACATCTGCAGTGAGTAGTCCCATATCCCCTGCGGTATGATCCCTGTGACCCTGTAGTGCAGGACTTCTGTCGCCTGCAGGACCTTTTTGAAGTGGTCCTTTGCATTCCTGTTGTCAGAAAGAAAATGATGCTCGGGTAATGATTTTACGAGTTCCACGAGTGATTCCAGCTGTCTGCCCATGTTATGTCGCTGGGAAGATATAATCACCTGATTTATAAAAAGGTTTCTATGTCCTCCTGTCGACATTGTGCATCAGCCTGTAGGGGCTCCTGTCAAGCTCAGCCTTCTCTTTATTGGAATTTTTCAGGTCCCCCTTCTGTCCGTAGGCATCGGCAAGCGTGAGGCATATGAATGTGTAGAACTGCCTGTTGTGCACGTCCATGTCCTTTTTTAGCCTATCTTCCAGCATGGACTTTGCGCCTTTGAGCAGCATGATGCTCTCGCTCAGCTTTCCCGTGTCAATGTAGAATGCCGCAAGCTCGTACATCTCCCTCGGCTGCCTGTTCATGGACAAAGCTGTAGTGTAGCATTCCTCGGCATTCCTGCTGTCTCCCCTCTCATGGAATACCATGGCCATGGAGCTGTAGCATCCTGCAGAGGGCTCTATATCCATGGCGTCGCAGTAGAACTTCTCAGCCATGTCAAGGTCGCTCTCTACACCCAGGTAGATGTCGCCCATGAGCATATAGGCCCTCGCTGTCCTGGGCCTCTTCATCATGACCCTTCTCAAAAGGGCCTTGGCAAACTCGGGGTTTTTGCCAATCTTCATCTCAACATTGTCGAGGAGCGGCTCCATGGTGTGGTTATCTATGAGCTCGTCGAGATAAGCCGGGTCGTAATCATTGAATCGCATCCTCGCCGGGAGTATCTAATGGATATATAATCCTGTTGCTTTTGGCGCGCCTGTCACGAAAGGCTTTTATATTCCAGCGGATTAATGTTCCGGATGACTGGAAAAGTCATGATGGGATGGGACGGCAGGGAGTATCATTACAGGCCGACAATGCTTGAGGAATGGGTCGACAGGGTCGCAGGGCCTGTCAGGGTCGGGCTGAACCTGCTCGAGGACAGGATTTTTCTATCGGGAAGGTCGGGCAACACGGCTTATCAGAGGCATCCGATGGGATTTCTGAGAAGGTTTCCGCACAGGAGGGACCCATGCTCGCTCGGTCCTGACGATTATGTCGCGCTATGCTCTGACATGGTGATACATGAGCATGCAACCTATGATGACGGGAAGCTCAGGCTGGAGTTCAGGTTCAACCCTGATGACGGGCTCCTGCTTGTTTCAGACGGGGATTCGAGAGGCAGGATGGTATGGAGCAGGGACTCGGTGATCATCGGGGAGAACAATGTCGTCAACGGCATGGACATCCGCTCCATGAAGATGAACGCCATAAGCTTTGCCGAGAGCTACCTGCCGAAGTCCCGGCTTGAAAAATACGTCTCTTCCAGGGCGTAGGATTCACTGCTTACTTGAGAATATGGGGCTGTTGTAGAGCTCGTGCATTTCGCTCTCGTATGAATCCATGTCGCCCTTTGCCAGGTAGGCGTCGATGAGGTTATGGCATACCCTCACGTACCATTCCGGGTTGCTGAATGTCTTGTCCTCAAGCTTTTTCTTGATCCTGGATTTGACCCCATTGAGCAGGAGGATTGCGTTGCTTAACCTTCCTGTCTTGAGATAGAACTCGCCGAGCTCGTTTATCTCTCCCGGCTGCCTGGAGACATTCATCGCATGGATGAGGCGGCTCTCTGCTGTCTTTAGGTCCCCTCTCTCGAAGCTGACCCAGCCGAGGGTGCAGTATATCCCGGGATACTGCTCTATCTCAAGCGCCTTCTTGTAGAACTTCTCAGCAGTGTCGAGGTCTGCCTGATAGTCGAAGAAGATGTCGCCCATCTTCACGTAGAACCTTGGCTCGTCAGGCCTGAGGTCGATGGACCTCTTGAGCATCATTGCCGCCCTCACAACATTGTCGTCGAGGTTTCTATCGATGATACTCATCATCTCGTCAGTCGTGCTGGTCTCGATTATCTGGTCGAGGAAGGCTGATTCCATCCATCCGGGGTTTGAGAGGGAATATTTAAGGGTTATGGGGCGGGGTAAATATTGCAGGAAATTTATCCCAAAAAAATCTGTTCCTCGGAGACCTCCCGCCCCCGGCGCCTAAAATTTTCTCACAGCTTTTTAAAGAGATGATGGTTCTTATCGAACCCATGCTGTTCCCTGTATGCAGAGTTCAGGTCTCCTATCTCACTGTACGCAGTGATTAGGTTCGAGCAGACCAGGGCATAGGAAAACGTGTGATCTTTCTTGAGCTGGCTGAGTATCCTGTTCTTCACCGACTTGAGCAGCAATATCCCTTCCCTGTGCTTTTTTGCCTGGACGAGGAATGAGCCTAGCATGTACATCTCCCTCGGGTGCCCTGTCATGTCCAGTGCTTTCCTGTAGAATTTCTCTGCTTTTTCGTGATTTCCCCTGTCATGGTTGACCTGCGCTACAAGGCCGTATATCTCCAGGTCGGGCCTGATCCTCGATGCTTTTTCATAGAAGTATTCAGCAGTTTCTGGATCATAGTCCTAGTTGAAGAACACGTCGCCCATCGCGACGAGGGGCCGGGTATCGTCCGGATTGTTCTCAATCATCCTTTCCAGGATTGCCTTGGCATGGTCAGGATCCGGCATTGCCTGCATTTCGGCCATCTCCAGGAGGGATTCTGTGGATTCTTCGTTGATTAGCGCGTCCCGGTCTTTTGTGGTGGAGGTGTAGACAGCCATTCTTTCAGGGTTGGGAGATGATTTTTAATGGTTTTGCGGTCCGGCCGGAAATATCATCGGAATTTCTCGTAAAACTTTTTAAAAACTCCTCAAAATGTAAAAATCAATGGAAAATTATATAAATAAGTCTGACTTATCTGGGCTTAGGAGTAATAATATGGTAAAAGCCCTAATCCAGATCGGTGACAACACGAATCGGGTCCTGAACATAATCAAGGCTCAGCACGGCCTCAGGGACAAAGGAGAGGCCATCGAATACATTGTCGGCTGGTACATAGATAACAAGGATGAGCCTGAGCTGAGACCTGAGTTTGTCGAGAAGATGAAGAAGATAATGAAAGAGAAGAGCATCCGTGTTGATGACTTTGGGAAAAGGTACGGGCTCAAAGATGTATGACTTCTATGTGAATCCTGCTGCTGATAAGATATTCAAGAGGATTTCTAAGAAGAATCCCAGACAACTCAGAGCAATCCATAGCAAGATTGTGGAAATCAGGAGAAATCCTTTTCATAAGTATAAATTCTTAAAAAATCCCTTGCAGATGATAAACAGGGTTCATATTGACAGGCGTTTTGTGCTGCTTTTCAGGGTAGATCATGGGATGAGGTCAATTGAGATACTGTACTTTGACCACCATGACAAGGTCTATCAATGGAGAGGGTAAATAATTCTTCGAAAGCCTTAAATATTCTTTTGATATTATTCTGCTCATGGCAGAGATAAAGGGGTGGGACGACGACCTGTACAATTATACTCCTTCTCTCCTTGAGCAGTGGGTGGACCAAAAGAGCCTTGACCTGGACCATGCGCTGCCTGTGCCCTTTTTCAATTCGCTTGCCGACAGGGTATACCTGATCAAGAGTTCGGCAAGCCTCCACTACAAGAGGCATCCTGTCGGGTTCTGGGAAAGGTTCCCTGAAAGGCACTGGCTTGTCAAGTTCGGGGCATACGACTATGAGGCTCTGCTTTCCAGTGAATTCCTCGAGACTGCGGAATATACAGGCAATATAGTCAATGTCAGGCTCAGGTTCGGTCCTGGCGAGGTGCTGCTTTTCATGACAGACAAGGAGCACCAGGGAAGATATGACATGAACTCACCGAACATGATGGCCATGTCAGGGGTGTATGATATCGAGGACAAGAAGAAGCATGCTCTGAAGATTGCCGATGACTTCATCCTGAAGGCTATTTTGGGACAGGGAACCGTCAGGAAGTATGCCCTGTAGGTCTTTCGGATAGCACGGAAATATCATCGGGATTCTTGGGTCGAATTCTTAAAGGATCGGTTGATAAAGAAAGAAACCTGGCAATTTTATTGTCAATCTTGTCCAAGAATACGAAAAGTTTATAAATACGTAAAACGTACTAATGTGCACAATGGGCACTGCAGTCGATACAGCCAAGATGTCTGAAAGAGGCCAGATAATAATCCCGAAAGGGATACGCGAGAGTGTCGGAGCAGGAACAAGCAGTGTTTTTGCATTTGCAGCCATCGATGGCGATACCATCGTCATGAAGAAGCTTGACACATCAAAGCTGGTGGCTGAATTTCGGGCGATGAGGAAGAAGGCCAGGAAGCTGACAAGGAAGGAGATTGAGGCAGAGATTCATGCTTCGCGTGGTGATTGATACCAATGTCGTGATCTCAGCAGCAATAGCCATGGACAGTTTCCCTTCAAAGGTCTTCGAGCTTTTTCTTGAGGGCAGGATAATGAATTATGCTTCTGATGAGATATTTGACGAGATGAAGGATGTTGCCTTCAGGCCGAAGATGAGGGCGTGTGCTGATTTCGGATTCATCCTTGAGAATTTCAGGAAATATTCGATATTCATCAGGCCCCATATAAAGCTCAATGTGGTCGATGATGATCCAAAGGACGATAAATTCATCGAATGCGCTGTCTGTTCAGGTGCGGATTGCATAATATCCGGCGACAGGCATCTCCTGGGACTGGGTGAGTTTGAGAATGTCAGGATTGTCTCGCCGAGAGAATTCATCAAGTCAGTCTATCCCGGACATCATGGCCAGGATTGAAAGGAAGAAAGTTACCAGGCGGGAACAACCCGCCCCCGAAGAGCAAACATGATGCTCCTCTTATGTGGTCTATCAAGTATTTAATTCTTTTGTTTTTAACTCGGAAATCTTCCGGATTTTCCTGCTCAAGATTTATAAAAGATATGGGGTTACAAGATATGAACAATCAAATTTAAATATCATCTTACATATCTTACTTGTAAGGTGATAAGCATGTTGGTAGATATGAGAACTGCAACCATAACATCAAAGGGCCAGGTCGTGATTCCGAAGGATGTAAGGAAAGGAGATTTCAAGACAGGCTCAAAGATCGCGATACTTGCATATCAGGACAGGATTGAATTGCGGCCGATAAAGCAGGTAAGTGACAGCATGAGGTCAGCTTTGGCGACAGAGAAAGTCCTTGCCAAAGGATGGAATACAAAGCAGGAGGATGAGGCATGGAAGCACTTGTGAAGGGGGATATTGTCGTCGTGCCGTTCCCCTTTTCTAATCTTTCAGATTACAAATTGAGGCCTGCTGTGAGGCTGCATGTCTTAGGGTCCTGCCTGATCCTGTATGCCTTCTCATAGAAGTATTCTGCATTGTCCAGGTCATAGTCATGGTTGAAGAGGATGTCGCCCATGGATACCAGGAGCCTTGGCTCGCCAGGACATCTCATTATCGCCCTTGCCAATATGGCCTTTGCCTGGTCAGGGTCGTATGCCATCTCCTCATCGACTTTCTTCAGGATGAAATCCGCATCGATTATTGAATCCAGGCCCATCTGAATGGGTACGGATAGAGGATATTTAAGTGTTTTTAAGTTTACTCAGCCTCTTCTTGTTCCTTGCCATCCTCCTGTAATATTCATCCTTCAGCATGAGGTAATATTCGACATGAAGCCTGTTGTACCAGTAATCCTTGTTTGGAGGGGGCCAGTCCTGGTGAGGATAGATGCCCTTTCTTTCCAGGTAGCCTTTTAACATGTCTATCCGGAATTTGATCTGTTTTATTGTCAGGCGCATGGAAATTATATCTGGTTGTATTTTAAGAAGTTTACGTGAGGTTGTCCAGTGGATTATTCAGTAGGAGAAATAATATTTTCGATAGAATATTGTATTTCTGAAAATTTTAATTAGATAAATGATGGTTTGACCGGAAATGTTCCTGTTCTTACCTGGGAATATTTTTAAAAGGTCCTGATTCAACAGAATCAATGAAGAAAATGGTTAGTATTTTATGTTGTATAATACAACTTATAAGGGTTCTGCCTAATTTTTTGTTGTACAATACAATTAGATGTACTATACAACCAAAAACTTTAAATACAACTTATGTGTTGTATATTATAACATGAAGGAGAAAGAAGACATACTGATAGAGAATTTCAATGAGTATTCTGGTTCAGCAGAAAATGCATTGGATAAAGGGAGGTATAATTCTGCAACTACATTGTTTTTCAAATCTATTGCTGCTTTATGTGATCTTTTTATCCTGAGAAATGAGGGGATGATCCCTTCATCTCATACAGCAAGGTTTCGGCTTCTTGAAGAGAAATATCCGGAGATTTATCTGATAATAGACAGGGATTTTCCATTCTATCAGGACAGCTACACAAAAAAGATGGACAAGGAGGCGGCAATGCTTTTGAAAGAAGATGCTCAGACAATTAAAAAAATACTTGGACTCTGAAATTTTTGATATCATCCTGTATGGCTCGAGTGTCAAAGGAGCTGCCAGACCTAGGGATATCGATGTCCTGGTTGTTTTCAGGAAAGGGTCTTTGAGAGAACGTCTTGACAGGCTCCAGGCGATGAAGAAAGGGATCAGGGATAAGGTTGACATGAAACAGGTACTTCTGGAAGAGCTGTTCTCTGCTGCTTTTCTTGCAAGGACAGGGGTGATGCTTGAAGGTGTCAGTGCAAGGACAGGGAAGCCTTTTTCAGAGTCTCTCGGTTTTAGGGCATATACTCTTTTCTGGTATAGCCTTTCTGGTCTTACTCATACAGAGAAGGTCAAGTTCAATTATGTGCTCGCAGGCAGGAATTCTGAAGGTGTGTTAAAGTCCCTCGGTGCTGTTCGGCTTGTAGGTGGCGTTGTGAAGGTGCCTATCTCAAGGTCGCTTGAGCTTGAGGAAGTCCTGAAGAGGCACAGGATTGATTATAAGAAGAAGAATATCCTTGAGGAGAAGTGAGGAAGTGCTTTCGGTTCTTCCGGAAATATCCTGAGGATTTATGAGATTCATATTGGTTATTTCGGCACTTCTGCCTGGCCTGTTGAATTAGCCAGAATTATTCTGAAAAATTCCTGATTAAAGCATATAATAGATACAGAATTACAAGATGATAATAAATAAATATAAATATCATCTTACATATCTTACTTGTAAGGTGATAAACATGATGATTGATATGAGAACTGCAACAATAACATCAAAGGGCCAGATAGTGATTCCAAAGGATGTAAGGAAAGGAGATTTCAAGACAGGATCAAAGATAGCTATTATTGCTTTCCAGGACAGGATCGAATTACGTCCTCTGAAACATGTCAGTGATAGCATGCGAACTGCTTTTGCATCAGAGAAAGTCCTTGGAAAGGCATGGAATACAGAAGAGGAGGAAAAAGCTTGGAAACACTTATGAAAGGTGATATTGTAGTGATACCCTTTCCTTTTTCTGACCTGACTGATTCTAAATTTAGGCCCGCGATGAGGCTGCAGTGCTCAAAGGTGATGACTGCATCCTGTGCCAGATAACCAGCTCCAGATATGATGAATATTCTATTTCTGTTTCTGATGATGATATTGCCGGAGGTAAGCTCAGGAGGAAGAGCATGATAAGGCCGAATATGATATTCACTGCAGACAGGGAATTGATCAGGTATAGGATAGGGGCATTGAAGAAGCAGAAACTGGATTCTTTCATCAGGTCATTGGTAAATATATTCAGAAGCTGATGCCTTAGACTCCCGCCCCCGGCGCCTAACCCCTCAACACTTCCTGAAGCCCGGCAGGCTCTTTTTTAGCGGGTATTCTTCCCTGGCTGCAGAATTCGGGTCGCTTATTTTGAAATTTTTCAGATTAAGCCAGGGAAACCTCATATTCATTTATTTCTTTTTTTGGTATTTAATAGCTTTATCGAACTATCTGCCAGTTTCCTTGCCTTTTCATAGGATAAGCTGAATTTTTGCTGGATCACCTTCTGAAAGTCAGCTAGCATGAAAAAAAGGATCAATTGTGCCTGCTCTTCCATCTTCTTGTCATTGTGGCAGTCGCAGCTCTTCCCGTAATAATTCGCAATCATCATTGAGTGTTGCGATTTTACGATTATCCCCTTGCATCTTTTGCACTGGTGCTTTTTTATGAGCTTCTGGGTCATGTGCTGTCTTGTGAACTTTCTTTCTTCAAGCTTTCTGAATTGCGGGAAAAACATCTCTGGGTTGAAATTCATCACGTCATTGCAGAATCTTTTGAAAAACCCTTCATCAAAGCCGATGCTTAATCCTTCAAGGTCCATGAATATGATATATATCTTCTCCTCGTCAGGCGCGCCGTAGACCCTTATGCAGTCGAAATCCTCCCTGAATTCAAACTCATCACTGCTGTCATACTCAAACTGGATAAGGTCTTTTCTGAAGTCAGAGAATTTCTCGCATGAAAAGCTCAGCACGACAGGATGGTCCCTGGGCTTTAGCTGGAATACATCCTCCTCTACATACCAGGCCCCGAATGTCTCGCAATTATATTCTTTTCTTGCCATTTTTATCGCGGTTTCTTGAATTTTTTTATCTTTTCCATCGGAAAATACAGGGGGTGTATACTGATATTTAAACTTTTCTATCATTTATCAGATATTATAGTATATAATAGAAAGTTATATATATACCGGAAAATATCCTATTATTATGGAAAATTTTATTAACACGGATGATTTAGCTTCTTCAGATAGGGGTGATAACTTGAGCAAAGTGCTGATTGCCACACTTTACAATGCTGATCCTGTCTTGCTTGCTGCAAATCGCCTGGGACCTGACAGGTTGGTATTGCTTATCGACGACAAGCCTGTCAAGGAGCAGAAGGATGCATTGAAATTGATCGAGGATTCTTTGGGTCGTGTGATTGAGGTTGAGACTGTAAAGACTCCTGTCTATGATATTGTTGCAGTTGCTTCGAAAGCTGTCTGGGTGATTGATAATCAAGATAAGGATGATGTCATCTATGTGAATGTGACAGCTGGCCGTAAGACAAAGGCTATGGGGCTTCTTTATGCTGCCTATTGCCGTATTGGCAAGGTCAAGAAGATTGCCTATAATCCTGAAGAGGACAGGAAATCTGTCATCTACCTGCCGAAGCTCAGCTTCAGGCTGACAAAAAAGCAGACAGAGATACTTGATCTTATTGAATCCGGCGAATTCAAGACTCCTATGGAGATGGCTGACAAGGTCGAGATGTCAAGGGCGATGCTGTACAGGAATATCGAGGAACTCCGGGTGCTGGGCTATATCGAGACAGACGAAGGATACAAGCTGACGGATGCGGGGAAGATCGCGAGGTTGTGAGATGAGTGCAAATAAATTACCTTTTGATAAAATGAATTGGAGAAGTTTTAGTCAACAATATGGAAGGATTTCTGAACAACAAGTTGCCTTACATCTTAAAGCTCAAGGTTTTCATGATGTAAGAAAAGTCCCGGATAATATTGGTGGTTGTGATTTTATTGCTGTAAAGAATGGAATAGAATACTATATTGAAGTAAAGACAGGTAACGCAAAACTTTCAAAAAAACAAAAAGAAATGCAAGCACTTTATCCTGACAGATATATTTTGATTTCATGGAAGAATCTGTAATATTGTTAAGATTCACATTTGCTAGGTTTAAAATATAAAAATGTCAATCAACCCGGAAAAGCAATCCATCATAAACCAGCAAGGAAATATCCTGGTGACAGCGAATCCCGGCACAGGTAAGACTCTTCTATTAGCACACAAGTACGTCGACCTGTTGAAGAATGATGTCCCTGCCGAGCAGATCCTCTGCCTGACTTTCACAGAAAAGGCCAAGAGGGAGATGGAGAACAGGATAATAAAAGTCCTCAAGGAGGAGAAGCAGAAGATTGACCTATCAAAGCTCAATGTATACACATTCCACTCATATGCCCTGGAGAACATCGAGGAAAAAGAGGTCCTGAGTTCTAACCTGCTGAGGTATTCGATTTTCGAATACCTCAAATCCCACGAGGTCCTAAACTATGGCGATGAATATCTCATCGAGACAATAGTGCCGAAGATCGAGAGCCTGATAAGGTATCTGAAAAGCTTCGGTGTCATGCCGGATGATATCAACCTGAGCGAGCTCAGGCAGCATCTTGAGGAAGGCAAGAGCTATT
>CAYXZQ010000002.1:0-64495 GCA_964469935.1 uncultured Methanosarcinales archaeon | reverse complement strand
GGATAAACCATCTGCTCTTAATCATGGCAGGCATGGGAGCATTGTCGATCTGGGCGGCAATGTATTCGAACAGGGCCCGAATAAGAAGAATTCTCAAGAACGCAAGGATGCCGGCCGATTTAAATTTAAAGGCGTACTACACCATGCTGGCTGTATTGTTCCTGGCAGGCACGATGCTCAGGGCATTTAAGCTGAACCTCTATGGCTTCCTAGGGGATGAGCTCATAAGCGTTCTTGCAGCAAAAGGCATCCTCCAGCACGGACTGCCGGTCTTCGAGAGCGGACTGTTCTACGCTCGCGGACTGCTGCATTCATATTTACTCGCAGGGTTTTTCTCCCTGTTCGGGATATCAGAGCTCACAGCAAGAATTCCGAGCGTGATTTTCGGAGCAGCCGCAATCCTGATCGTATGCTTCATTGCTGGCAGATGGTTCAACAGGAACGTCGCCATACTTTCGGCAGCCCTTATCGCGTTCTCGTCATGGGCCATCACGTGGTCAAGGCAGGCAAGGATGTACTCCCTCTTCATGATGATGAGCATCCTCTCGGTGTATGTATTCTATGAGGGGTTTATAAACGGGAAAAAAATATTCAAGCTGGCTTATCCCATCATCATGGTGCTCACCCTGCTAAGCCATTCCATAGGCGTATTCCTTGTGCTGTCATGCTTCCTTTATTATGCTTTCATGAACAGGGGCAGCATAGCTAGATTCATAAGCGACCTGCCTTACCTGATAAGCTGTTTCGTCCTTGGGCTCGCCTTCGTGCTGTTCCAGGCATTTTCCAAGACGACATTCATCCAGGATGCGAGCAGCCAGATATTCGCGATAACAAACATCGAGGCGCCGTTCCTGTTCCTGTTCTCAGAGGTGTCTGTCCTGATACTGCTTCTTGTCGCCGTATCAGTCGGCATCGGCATCATCTCCGGGAAAAAAGAGCTGAATTTCATAAATTCGGTGTTTGTCCTGAGCTTTCTTCTTTTCACATTCATCGTTAGGTCGAAATCAGACAGGTACATAATAAACCTGCTTCCGTTGATCCTTATATCTGCTGCAGCAGGCCTGTATTTCACGTACCAGATGCTCAGAAACAACATCTTTTTCAGAAATACGTACCTGGCGTCTTTCATATTGCTCTTTGTGGTCATGTCCTCTTTTTTCGTGAATTCCTTCGCATTCGGAGACATTTCAGGCACATATTACGATAAGGCGACAATCATGAGGGTGATGGATTATAGGGGTATTAACGACTTCGTAAAGAACAATTACAGCAGCAATGATACCATAATCACGAATTCTCCAGCCGCGACCGATTATTACTTCAGGAAGCCCGATTATTACATCATGGAGATAGGCTTCAAGCTCTACCAGGAGAACCCTGAGGATGAAGAGGCCGGCACCGACAAGCAGATAGGGACGCCATGGATCAATTCCACCGAACTCAGGGACTTGATACAAAAGAGCGGGAACATCTGGCTCATACTCGACCATAGATATCCATCCAGGTTCAACTGCGACACCATCGCTGTCATAGACAGCGAATGCCAGTTGAGATATTCTTATAAGGACGGGAGCAGCTATGTCTATTTCTGTTAGCGAAAGTAGAAACGAAACCTTTATTAAATTTCCATGATTTGACCGGTTGAATGGTTAGGCTGTTCAATATCAAATCATCCATACACACGGATGTCTATGTCGTCCAGGAAGGAATCAAATTCATCAGGGAGCATTCTTTAGGCCAGGTCGCAAACGCTGTCAAATACATGCTCATGAGAAACAGGAACATAACCCAGGTGCCCTGGGACCCGACATACGTAACGATAGTGACTGAGAGCGTGTGTACGCAGAAATGCATCTACTGCCTCTGGCATTCTCCATTCACAGAGAGGCCGTACTGGCCCATGAGGCTGTCCCTGGCTGATTTTGAAAGGATCTTGGACGAACTGAAGAAGACCAAGATCGCCCATGTCCATCTCTGCGGGACAGGGGACCCTCTCCTCAACAAGGACATATTCGACATGATAGAGTACGTCAGGAAAAGCAAAATGACCTGCTCGATCATGACAAACATGAACCGGCAGGTCACGAAAAATCTGGAGCACCTCGCAAAGAGCGGCATAAACAGGCTGAACACGAACCTTGACAGCGGCGACCCGAAAGAGTTCGAAGAGATACGCAGGGGCGCTAAATGGGAGACGATAATCGGAAACATCAAGAAGCTTAGCGTGCTACGCAAGAAGTACAAGAGAAGATTCAAGATAGGGATATACTGCATAGCGATGAGGTCCAATGTCCACACGTACAAGGACCTGATGGACACGTGCAAGGAGATAGGGGCTGACGACGTCATATTCTCATACCTTGTGCCTGTAGATTTCGTAGACCACCCCATATGCTCAAAGGACAACGTGATACAGGAGACGGACCATGAGCTGATAAAGTCGATTGACGAGGCCGTAGCATATGGGAGATCCCTCGGCCTGAGGGTCTTCCCTCCCAGGTTCCCGCCGAAAGGAAGGAAGAGGGTCAACTGCTCGACAATGTGGTGGAAGCTGATGATAAACCTTCCGAACGACAAGTTACCCAGGGAAGACTGGGTCGGCAATGTCTCGAGCCACTGCGACTTTTCCCACGAAGGTGAAGGATATTCCTACGGCAACATCCTCAAGCAGCCCTTCCAGGAGGTATGGAACGGAAAAAAACTGAAGAGATTCAGGAAGCGGCTGCTTACGAACGCCCCGAAAGTATGCAGAGAGTGCCCGGGATTGTGAACCCTTAATCAAGATACCATCTCTGTTCCTGAAACTCAATGCCCGGCAGTCATCTCCTCTTCTTGGCAATGAACACGATGCCACCGAATCCGCTGATGATGAGCGAAATTAGGAAAGTCATGATAGATATCGAAAAGGCAGCTTCCAGGGAGACGCCAACCTGTCCGAAGAGGTAGATGAAAGCACCTTCCCTTATACCCAGGGCATTTATTGACACGGGAATCATGGATATGATGGTGATTATCGGGATGAACAGGAAGAAAAAAACAAGGTCAAGGCGTATTCCCAAGGCTCGTGAGATAATGTATACCTGAAATATTGACGAAACATAGAAGATGATGGAATAGATTATCGAGCTCATCAGTATTTTCGGGTGATCCCTATATGTCTGGAATGATTTCATTACCATGCCGGCCTTCTCTGACAGGTATCTCAATCTCATCCGTAAGAGAAGCCCTGAAACGAGCGCAGTGAACCTATGGTTGAACCCGAGGATAGTCAACACCACGAACACTGCCAGAAAAAGCATCAGGACGCTCATTATGGAGGCATTCAATTCCACTATCTTATAATAACCGATGAATATCATTGACAGGACCGATATCAACAACGCGGCAAACACCCCGCTTGCCCTATCGAACAGCAGAGCGAGGAATGAGCCCAGCCTCTTTCTGTTATCCTTCGACAGCCACATGAATCTGTAAATGTCACCGCCGACTGTACTGGGCAGAAATGCACTGAAAAATTTCCCGATGAAGTAAATGTCTACGGAATTGCGAAGGGACAGGCTGACATCATGTGGCTTGAGGAGATCCTTGAGCCTCAGTGCACTCGCCAATGTGCCTATTATGATAGTTATCAGTGTCAAGAAAACCAGGCTGTTGATCTTGATTATGATATCATATATCTGCCTGACATCAAGATTGGCCACCAGGATGGCTACAAGTATGATTGCAAACAGAAGGCGGAGGAATAATTTCAGGTAGGCCGTCCTATTATTCTTTTTCACAGATCATCACCAAAAAAGGCCTCTTATGAAGGCCCTGAAGAAGCAGCTCAGAGACACGATATGCTGTCTTCCTGATGCATCTCCTGACAAGGCCTTTCTTTTTAGTCTGCATGGTTATTGACGAGAACCTGAAGTTTTTGAATCCTGCCTCTGAGAACGGGACAAAAAGGTCCCTGTCCCTGAGGGCCCTCTCATTCGGAGAGAAATATTTCAGCCTGATGAACCTGTTCAGCACGTTGTGCACTATCAAGCCATAGGGATGGTGGGCGTTTGGGTCGTACGACAAAACCATACCACCCGGCTTTGTGACCCTGTATATCTCCCTTGATATCTTTTTCAGATTCGGAAAGTGATGCAGGACAGCCCCGCAGAACACGAAATCAAACGAATCGTCCCTGAAGTGCGTCTTTTCTGCGTCACCTACGATAAACCTTACATCAACCCCGGCCTTTTTTGACAATACCCTGGCCTTGATGACTGCCCTGTCTGACAGATCCATGCCCGTGACCTTAAGGCCTAGCTTCGCAAGCCTGACAGAATTTATACCGGGACCGCAGCCGATATCCAGCAGCTCCTTGTTTCTGACCTCAAACCCATCAAAGAACCTGGCATACAGGCGTTGGTAATCCGCCTCATGCGCCTCGCTGTATTCATCCTCGCTCAGCCTGTCGAAGACCTGCCTCTCTTTCTTCTTGTCCTGGGAACTGGTCATCTTATTCCCCTTACTGTCAGGGCCCATCTCGGGACCAGGCCCGCAGCCCACCTCTTAACCGTACCGTCGGCATTCTTCGTGAATCCAGGATAGATCTTTGCAAAATAAGAGCCCGCATACCTGCAGGGATCATCGCCCCTTATCTTCCTGAACCCAAGCCCCCTGAACCAACCGGCAACCTCGGTTTCCGTGTGGTGGTAAGCAACCGGAGCCGAGTACCAGTCGAAATTGAAGTGATGGTCGCTCCTGATGACGACGAGGGAGTTGGCTCCGGCATACAGGAACCTCGAGACTGACGCCATCCTTCCCAGGAAAGCAGGGACATAGCAGAGGTACCAAAGCAGGCCCAGGGACAGCCTTGTCGTCACGAGCCTTATAAGTCGATCGTTGAATTCGTAGATGGGATTTCCCTTGTGATACAGGTGTATGGAAACTATGCCGTTTTTTTTCACAAGCTTCTGCACTGATTCAAATGCAGCCTTCGTATCCGGCGTGTGATGAAGGACTCCTATGCTGTATATGACATCAAAGCATCCTTCCTTGAACGGAAGATTGAATATGTCGCACTGGACCGTGTTGACCTTTCCTTTCGTGTTTGCGTATGCCACATCGACTGCTTCGCTCAGGTCGATGCCCACTACCTCTGCCCCTGCGTCCGTGCAAGCCTGTGCGTATCTCCCGTTTCCCACGCCGACGTCAAGGACAAGCTTTCCACGGACCTCTCCCGGTTCCAGCAAAGTCTTTCTCCAGAAAGTCTCTACAGTGTGGGCCCAGGTGTGCTCCAGATGCGCGGACCTGTAATCAGAGATGTCCAGCTTCTCTCCTTTTCCCCTCCCGAGCCAGCCGTACCTGCTGTACTTCTTCCACTCCAGGCCGAAGCTGTTGCTTGTCCTCTTCTTCAGTCGGGTCCTGCCCTTGCCCGCATGTGACTTCTTCAGGACTCCCTCTGGAAAATGTTTCCTGAACCCGGAGATGAAGCCCGAGTAATCCCCCCGCATGTCGCCGATGAGGATGCGCGGCACACCTTTTATGACAGGAAACCATTCACCGCAGCTGCAAGTCAGAAGCCCGCTCTCGACCTGGTCTCCTTCCTCAAAGATGTCGAGCCTGAGCCCGGACCTGCATCTTGGGCAAGCGAGCAGTTCCAGTAATTTCTTTCTCATTTTGTCATGTATCTTTCGTACCACATCCCGAACATCATCAATGCCCATAGCTGGTGGCTGTAGTTCTTATCCCCCCTGATGTGGAGTTTCATGAGTTTATTAATAAACCTTTGGTTGAAGAGTCTCTCACGTGAAAATGCCGGCCTCTCCAGCTTCTCTTTCATCAGGTCCCTGAGATCGGTCCTGAGCCAGTTCTTGATGGGGATGCTGAAACCCTCTTTCTTCCTGTTTATGATATCCCTTGGAAGAAGGCCGCTGACAGCCTTTTTCAGGATGTGCTTAGTCCTTAGGCTCCTCAGCCTAAGTCCGGGGGGGATCGTCATCGCAAACTCCACGAGAGTATGGTCCAGGAACGGCACCCTGGCCTCGAGGGAATGGGCCATGCTCATCCTGTCGACCTTCACAAGGATGTCGTCCGCAAGATACAGCTTGATGTCTGCGTACTGCTCCCTGTCAAGCCTCCCCTTGAGCCCGCTCTTGCCATAGAAGGTGTTCAGAGGACCGAATGCATCCGTCCTGTCAGCCAGGGCCCTTA
This sequence comes from uncultured Methanosarcinales archaeon, assembly GCA_964469935.1. Taxonomy (GTDB): domain Archaea; phylum Nanobdellota; class Nanobdellia; order Woesearchaeales; family DSVV01; genus CAYXZQ01. The sequence goes on along the minus strand of CAYXZQ010000002.1, from coordinate 58,306 downwards.
AATCTTTCTGGAACAGGCCGTCCTCCAGGTTCTTGTTCAGGAAATACTGCCAGCGCATGTGCCTTGCGTCATCCGGCAATTGCAGGCCCTCGCTGTATCTCTGGAACATGTTCGCGAGCCCTTTCTTCTTCTCCCTGGGTTTGAATAGGCTGCCGGCAATCCTGCCGACAGGCCTCGGAATAGGGAGCGTCCCTGCAATCCTGCTCGCGACATACCTCTCGTATCCTGCGAACAGCTCGTCCCCGCCGTCCCCTGACAGGACCACCTTGACCTTTGTCCTGGCAAGCTCAGAGACAAGAAATGTCGGGATTGCGGATATGTCTGCAAAGGGCTCGTCAAAATATTTCACTATCTCTCCTGTAAGATTGACCGCGTCAGGAGTTATCATCTTCTCGGTGTGGTCCGTCCCGAAACACTCGGCAACCTTTCTCGCGTGGGCAAGCTCGTTGTATGACGCATCCTCAAAGCCTATAGAGAAGGTCCTGACAGGGTCCTCCTTCAGGCCGGACATCAGGCCGACGATTGCGCTCGAATCGATGCCTCCTGAAAGGAATGCTCCGAGCGGCACGTCGCTTATGAGCCTCCTCTCGACTGCCCTCTTCAGGTTCTCGAGAAGTTGCCCTGCAAGCTGGTCCTCGCTGTATCTTTTGGCCCTGAATGAGCAGTCCCAGTACTTTTTCACCCTGACGGAATTTTGTCTGCTGTCGAAGACAAGGTAATGACCCTGTGGCAGCTTCCTTATCCCCTCGAATATGGAGTCCGGCGCAGGCACGAACTCATAGCCAAGGTAATGGTAGAGTGCCCTGCGATTAATCGTCCTCTTGATATCCCCTATCTTGATGATGGACTTGATCTCTGATGCGAATGCGAACCGCTGCGGGCCATGATGATAATAGAGGGGTTTGATACCCAGCCTGTCGCGGGCGATGAACAGGATCTTCTTTTCGGAATCCCAGAGTGAGAATGCGAACATGCCGTTGAAGCGCTTAAGGCACTCAAACCCGTATTCCTCATAAGCATGGACAATGACCTCTGTGTCAGTGTCGGTTGCGAACCGGTGCCCTTTCTTCTCCAGCAGAAGCCTGAGCTCAGGGAAGTTGTATATCTCCCCGTTGTAGACCACGGATACTGTGCCTTCCTCATTCGAGATGGGCTGTTTCCCTGTCCTGAGGTCGATGATGGAGAGCCTCCTCATGCCCATGCCAAGGCGGTCGTCGAAATAGAACCCGTCCTGGTCAGGGCCGCGATGGGAGAGCTCCCTTGTCATTGACCTGACAAGATCATGGGACGGTCCGCCTTCCCCTGAATATATCCCGCAAATGCCGCACACTTTATCCTCGTATAGATGTCTTTTCGATATAATCGCACAAGTTTTTTGTCTTCTCAAGGAACTGCTCATAGCTGTACTTGGTCTCTGCAAGCCTTTTTGCATTTTTGCCGAGCCTTACCTGCAGGGACTTGTCCCGGATGAGCTCCAGTGTCATCTTTCCGAAATCCTCCGGACTCGGTTTTGCAAGGACAGCGACCGAACTGTCCAGGACCTGTGTATGCGTCAGGATGTCTGTTGCCATTATCGGTATTCCTGACTTGAGATAGGAATAAATCTTAAGCGGAGTGTTCGTCCCCTTGTACCTCGGCGAGACAAGTACGTCTGAAAGGCCCATGAAAGCGTCCATCTCCTCAATCGGCCTCTGCCCGGTGAAGGTCACGTGCGCATCCACGCCGAGCTTTCTTGCCAGGGATCTGAAATGTTCGACCTGCACCTTTTTCCCTCCGACGATGAGATACCGCAGATTCTTTTCCCCGGCAATTGCATAAGGTATGGATTCGAGGAGCATGTCGATGCCCTGGTAGGGCTCAAGAGTCCCCGTGTACAGGATCACCTTCTCATCTTTTATCTTCAGCTCTTTTCTCAGCCTCTCGACATCTTTCTTCGGTACTGACTTAACATCCTTGGCCATGGGCGTGTTCTCGATAAGGAACCTCTTCTTTTTCGGGCTTATCTTTCTTACCGTGTCACCCAGATGGGGGCAGATGACAATCACGGCGTCTGCATGGTCCAGGACGAACCTCTCGATGCGCGAAAAGAGCCTGATGAGCGGCTTGCTTTTCGAGAAATTGAAATTCGTCAGCTGCTGGGGCATGCTTGAATGCATGTCATAGACCAGCTTTTTTTTGAAAAGTCCCCTGAATATGACCCCGAACAGGCCGGCCTCCTCATGGGTATGGATATAGTCATACCTGTTTGCCAGGAGCAGCCTGAGGGATCTTGAAAATATGAAGATATCAAGGAAAATCTTCCTGAAGGACGGGCCAATCGGGACCTCTCTTATGAACGGGATCCTCAGGGTCCTAAACACCCTTGTGTTCCTTATCCGGACATCATTTCCTATGTGATAGCAGACAAGGTCGATCCTGTGGCCCAGCCTGCTCAGCGCAAGGGTCCTGTGATACACGCTGAATGGCGTACCCCTTGATTCAAAGACAGGCTCCGGCGCAATCTCCAATATCCTCATTTTAAGATCTTTCCTATCTTGTATATCTTCTTATCCCTGTAATGGTTCTTGATGAGAAGGTCGCTCATTATCCCGGAAACAAAGAACTGGACGCCGACAATTACCAGGAATACGGACAGCACGGACAGGAAATTGTTGGAGAGGTCTCTGTCCGAAAAAATCTTGAGAAAGATCACATAACAAAAACATATCGCGCCGATAAATGAAGTCAGCAGACCCAAACCGCCGAAGAGGTGAAGGGGCCTGCCTGAATACTTTCTCCAGAACCAGATGAGAAAAAGATCCAGAAGTCCCTTATATATGCGCTTCAACCCATACTTGGTCCTGCCCTTGGTTCTCGGCCTGTGATTCACCTTGACCTCGCCTATCCTGAACCCGTTGAGCGCAAGCATCTCTGCGATATACCTGTGGAGTTCGCCGTAGAGATGGAAATCCTCGAAACACTCCTTCTTGTATGCCTTGAGGGAGCATCCTGAATCATGGAGCTTGTCATCGATTATCAGCCGCCGCATATGCTTCGAGAAGCGGGAGAACAGCCTTTTCGAGAAGCCATCCTTCCTCTTCCATCTCCATCCTGAGACAGCATCATATCCCTCATCCAGCTTTTTGAGCAGTTTGGGGATGTCGGCAGGATCATTCTGCAGGTCGCCGTCAAGAGTTATCAGAATGTTCCCTGAGGCGAAATTTATGCCCGCATCCCATGCAGCTGACTGGCCGAAATTCTTGCGGAACTGCAGGACCCTGACTTTGGCGTCCCTCGCATTCAGCTTTTCAAGCCGGCTGAACGTGCTGTCATTGCTTCCGTCATCGACGAAGATAATCTCATAATCGTCGGTAATCTTGTCCATGACGGTCTTTACTTCTCTGTAAAGCGGCTCGACATTCTGCTCTTCATTGTACGTGGCTATAATCACTGAATATTCCATAACTACCCGAGAAACCGGTTTTTATTTAAATTTTATTATAAATGCACGCTGAGACAGGTGTTCAGTCATCCCATCTGATGACAAGTGCAGAATTCTTGGAATCAGAAAAGTACACGTTCTTCTCCCCTTTGGTGTCGACCAGCTGCAGGCTGTCGAGATTCACCTGGTAATCGTAGCCTTCATCGCCCTTGAACTTGAAATAAAGGTACTGCCAAAGGTCCCTCGGCATCTGACTTATGTCCATGGTCTGCCATTTTTTGCCTGAGGCCACGTCAAACCACTGTATTCCTGTATAAGACCCGGCATTCCGAGCCATTATCCCTATCTGCGCTGCCTGGCCTGCTTGGGCGAACGTCCCCATTGTCCAAAGCCTCATTACATTGTACTGCGACTCGTCCTGGTCCCCTGAATCGACAGGCCGGTGGATGTATCTCTCAGGAGAATATGAAGGATTGTAGCTGAAGTCCACTTTCAGGCTGCCTGAGCCCTCTACCTTGTTCGCAGTATCAACAGAAAGCTGGAACAATTCAGGGTATCTGTTCAGATAGGCCAGGAGACTGTCCATCGAGTCCAGAGTCTTCCAGTCGAAAAGCCCTCCTCCTGTCTCGTGTAACCCGTCACCAAGGGAGATGTCGTCGATGCTCATCTGGTAGTCATATCCTTCACGGCCGTCGAACTTCAGGTAGAGCTTGTCCACATCCGCCCTGCTCCAGTCGCTTATGTCGACGACATATCTGCCTGAGCCGCTCTTGACATCGATCCACCTGATCGAGGTGTATGAGCCGGAGTTCCTGGCCATCAGGCCGATGCGCGCATCCCTGTCGGAATTCACCCACATGCTCATGACATTCTTTGCCGACCAGTCCCTCTTCCCGCTGTCTATCCAGCGCCAGAGGTATCTCTGGTTGTACGAGGGGTCGTATGTATAATCCACCTTCATGCTGGAGCTGCCTTCCACGAATTCAGCCGTGTCCAACGAGACCCCGAAAAGCTGGGGATATATGTTGTTCCACAGCAGGTAATTGTCCATCGAATCCAGCTGGACCTTGTTTAGGATATTCTGGGCAGAGGATTGATTTACAATAGCATCGGCCAGCACGATGTCGTCGATGCTCATCTGGTAGTCATAACCTTCACGGCCGTCGAACTTGATATATAGCTTGTCCACGTCCTCCCTGCTCCAGTCGCTTATGTCGACTGCATAATCCCCGGAGCCTACGGAAACGTCGATCCACTTGATAGATGTGTATGAGCCGGAGTTCCTGGCCATAAGGCCGATGCGTGCATCCTTGTCAGATCTTATCCAGACGTCCATTACATTCTTTGCCGACCAGTCCCTCTTCCCGCTGTCAACCCAGCGCCAGAGATATCTTTTGCTGTAAGATGGATCGTAAGCATAATCCACCTTCATGCTGGAACTGCCTTCCACGAAATCAGCCGTGTCCTGCGAGACGCCGAAAAGCTGCGGATAATTGTTGTTCCACAGCAGGTAATTGTCCATCGAATCCAGGGATACGGGATTCTGGAGCGACTGCCTGAGAGAGCCTGTCTCGGATTCGAAGATGATCTCTCCGTGCTTGGTGAACTCTGAGCCCAGCCCGTTTGTCAGGTGAAGAGAGATATCCAATGCGCCGTAATGTTCTGCAATATCAGACACCAGCATGGGATTTGCGAACTGCAGGACTCCGTCTCCCATTACCAGGTCCAGAGTCCTTCCTCCGACAACCGCGTGACCCTCTGAGACACCTACACCTTCAAACGGGATATCAAGATTCAGCGTCCCTCCTGAAAAACCGCCGGTCATGTCATCTGAAAGGATAACCGGCGGGTTCTCGATGAGGGTCTGGGAATCGCTGTATACAGCCTGGTTCCCCTCATAGTCCCAGGCCTTGATCGTGAGAGTAAAATCACCTTCGCCCACAGTGATATTTCCTGTGTCGAAAGCATAATGGCTGTTATTCACGACAGTCACATTCACCTGGTCAGTGATGTCCAAAGCAGCTTCATCATCTTTCTGCAGCCAGAATTCCAGTGTCTCGGGGTCATCGAGCTCCACATCGTCCGTGATGTCCCCTGTCCGCCTGAAGACTGAGCCCGATACGTATCTTGAGAATGCATCGGCTGATACTACAGGTGGAGTCGTGTCCGCAGAACCACCCAGCCACTGCAGCTGGTTCGAAAAATTGCTTATATTGCCGTATATGTCACGCGCAACTGCGACAAAATACCAGTTCTTTGTGCTTGAAAGTCCGTGGATCTGGAATGTCGGATTATTCGGGTCAGGCAGACCGGACAGCGGAAATTCTACAGGCGAATCGCTCTCTGAACCTCCTGCCCCATCATATGGTCCTCCATTGTGGTTGCCATAGAATATCTTATAGCCCCACAGGTCAGGCTCATTGTTTGGGTCGCAGGCAAAGCTGAAGTCCTGCGCCCTGGCAGCCGGCATGAAACCTATAAAGTCCGTGATGTTTATCCTGTTATTGAGGACTGAAACGAGCTCCTGGACACTTCCGGGCGAAAAAGTGTAAGTTGCCCAGAAAACAGAGAGCGCTGAAAGGACTTTTCCTGTTTTTGTATTCGCAAGCCTATCTTTAAGCTTCCTGAGTATTCCAATCTCTCTGTTCACTTCTTCGTCAATAGACATTTTGATACCTTTATAGTAATTAATATATTAATATATAAATGTTATTATTAAATTAGGTTCTCAAGTCGGAATCTATACTATGCGTCACCTGTCCAGAACATTTTCTTTACTATGCAGTGACTCTAAAATAAGGCAGAGGGTGTAGAACTAATATTTAAAATGTGTTGTTCCGTGCTATATGACAAAGTTAAATCTGGAAAATCGGCAAGAACGGAAAAGGCTGATTACTGAGGCGCAAGATGACCTACCTGGAAATTCCCGTCGCCTTTGATATCCTATAGGCTGGACAATCATTAATTATATAAAATCCCCTGCAATCTATGGGAATATGGACATCTCATCAATGCTGGAGAATGCAAAAGAGCTTGTCATCATGGCCGGGGAAAAGATTCTCGAAATCTACAACTCAGAAGATTTCGACATCACTGAGAAAAAGGACCAGGAAGGGAACACAAGCCCGCTGACAAGGGCTGACCTGGCTGCCAACAGTGTGATTGTCATAGGTCTCAAGGAAAGTTTCCCGGACATCCCCATCCTCACCGAAGAAGGCAAGGATGACAAGAAGAGGCAGGATAGCAGCATGGTGTGGATCATCGACCCGCTCGACGGCACCAAGGAATTCATCAAGAAGAACGGCGAGTTCACAGTCAACATCGCGCTTGTCCAGGACGGAAGACCAATCATCGGAGTCATCTATGTCCCGGTGACAGACGAGCTTTATTATGCTACTGAGGGAAAAGGCTCATTCTACCAGGACCAGGGAATAAAGGTATCGTCGACCTCAGACCCGAAATACATGGAGATAGCCGTGAGCAGGTCACATCAATCGGAAAAGCTCAGGAAACTAATGAAAAGGTTCAGGGAGGCAGTTGTGACAGGAAGCTCTGTCAAGGGATGCCTGGTCGCAAAAGGGGAGGCAGACCTCTACCCAAGGCTCGGGCCTGTCAATGAATGGGACATATGCGCGATGGACATCATCATAAAGGAGGCAGGGGGCAGGATGACTGACCTTGATGGAAAAGAATTGATATACAACCAGGAAAACCCATTGAAGAAGAGCGGATTTCTGGCATCCAACAACAGGAATCATAATGAGCTCCTGGAGATAATAAAAAATGGCTAAAAGATCGATATCAGCAGTACAGCTCTCGCAGTTCCGGAAATGCACGGATAAACCCTATAGGTTCCGTGAACCCTTGACATGATGGCATCAAAAAATATTGTATGGCACAGAGGACTCGTCTCAAGAGAGGACAGGACAAGGCTTCTCGGCGGAAGGAAAAACAAGGTCCTGTGGTTCACAGGCCTCTCTGGCTCAGGCAAGTCCACGATTGCAGCCCTGGCTGAGAAGAAGATGCATGATGCCGCCCTTCCAACCTACATACTTGACGGCGACAACATCAGGCATGGCCTCAATTCGGAACTCGGGTTCAGTCCAAAAGACAGGGAAGAGAACATAAGGAGGATAGGGGAGGTCGCGAGGATTCTTCATGATGCAGGCATTTTCGTGCTGGTCTGCTTCATAAGCCCGTATGAAAGAGACCGACTGAAAGCAAGAGGGCTTATTGGGGATGACTTTATCGAGATTTATGTTAGATGCCCTGTAGAGGAATGCGAGAAGAGGGATTCTAAAGGGATGTACAAGAAGGCAAAACAAGGAAAGATCAAGGATTTCACAGGGGTCAGCGCACCTTATGAGGAACCCAAGAGTCCAGAAATGATCCTTGATTCAGGCAAGGACGACGCTGAGACATGCGCTAGACACCTTCTGGAAAGCCTGAAACTCGGCTGATCAGATAGTTTTGTCGAACTCGTCGATGTCCTTCTGGGTATTCACGGTCTTCCAGAAACCCTCGTGCCTGAAGACCCTCATCCTGATGTTCGGAAACACATCAATCTCCAGGCTTCCCTTGTCCGGGAGGATCCTGAGCATCTCAACCCTGTCAAGGAGATACCATCCGCAGTTCACCCAGTCCTTGATCTCGGGCTTCTCGTTAAATATGGCATATCCGTCCTTCTCTATCACGAGGCCGAATATGAGCCTGGGGTGTGCGACGCATATGGTGTTCTCACCCATGGCAGCGAGCTTTTTTACGTCGATATCGGTCACGTCGTCACAATTGAGGGCAATGACATAATCTGATCTGGCCAGCTTCATCGCCTTTTTTACCCCTCCACCTGTACCAAGAGGCTGCTCCTCGACTGAAAAAATTATTTTTTCATCTGGATATCTTTTCTTGACAAATTCCATTACAATCTCTGACTTATGTCCGAGAGCCAGGATGAACCTGTCGACAATCCCGGACTGCAGGAGGTAATCTATCTGGTGGGCCACCAGGGGCTTTCCTTTGACCTCCACAAGGGCTTTGGGGATATTGCCGCCGAGCCTCGTCCCCTTGCCGCCTGCGATTATTATTGCATCCATGATGCCCGGGGCTCAAGCATCATTTAAATATATTTTGGAATTATTGAGGGAAATCGAGAAGTTTTCCAGCAAAAATTATATATAACCCTGCATGATTTCATTTCCCATGGACAACATAGGGGACACAGACATCAGCAACGAGCTGCGCGCAGACATGATAAGGAAGAAGCAGCAGGAGATTGCGTCAAAGGCGATGAATAAGCCGAAGCCAAAGCCGAAGGTGAAGAAGAGACATTCCCGCAGTCCAAAAAAGAAGAAGGCAAGGGAAGACCACAAGGCCTTCAAGACACCTGCCTGGTTCAGGAGATATGCCCCTGTCATCTTCATCATCCTGTCCATCATCCTCTCAGTAGGCGTAAGGCTGCATTACGCAGGCCTCCCGCTCATGGATGACTGGGCTAGGATGTCTGCCGACGCCACATTCAGGCCGCAGATAACACAGGACGTCAACCAGATGTACCCCTATTACAGCGATGACCAGAAGACCAAGCTCATAGACCAGCAGGTCAAGGAAAAGATAGACCAGTACCAGGCGCAGATCGCCCAGAAGGCCGAAAGCCTCAGGGACAGCTTCAGGGATCCGCAGGGGCAGATATACCTCTACGGCATAGACCCCTACAGCTACTACAAGAACGCAAAGGACGGGAAACTCGAGGATTTCCTGTCTTTCTTCGAGTATTACTTCCATAATTTCATCTCCCTTTTCAACAAAACCGTGTCAATGATGACGACAAGCTTCTACATCCCGCTGATATTCGTGGCATTGACCATGTTCCCTATATATTTCATTGCAAGGAGGATTGCAGGAGACCTGGCAGGCTTAATCGCATCCGCAACCTTTGCCATACACCCTGAATTCCTCAAGTACAGCCTTGCAGGGATGAGCGATACCAATACCATCAACATATTCTTCATGCTCGCGATATCGTGGGTGTTCCTTGAACTGATTCTCCAGAAAAAGCTGAGGAACAGGATTATAGCAGGGGCATCACTGGTCCTGCTCCTTCTCCTCTTCAGGTTCACGTGGACAGGGTATTACATAGTCATAGGCCTGCTTGCTGCCATCTCAGCTGTCTATCTCGGCCTCTGGCTCTTCAATAAGCTGACAGCCGACAAGACAACGAATGGGCGCATCGCTTATCTTGTGTTGGTCTGCCTGATAATCGTCATCGCAGTGCTGCTGGGACTCAAGTTTCTCATAGGCTTCATGCCTGCCAAGATACAGCTTTATCTTGGCTCTGGCAGCCTGCAGGGGGTATGGCCGGACAGCTATTCATCAATCTCAGAGCTCCAGCCTCTCCCTTTCAGCGACATGGTCCCGAGGCTCGGAGGGCCGGTATTTTTGGCGATAGTGCTCCTGGCTGCTGCCTATACATTCTGGAGGGCTGCGGATTCGGAGGACATACCCTTCGGCCCATTGCTCGCACTGACAGCGGCAGCAATCATGATACCCGCCGCTTTCAAGGCGATAAGGATATTCCCTTTCTCCATCCCATACATATGCATACTTTTCGGGTTCGGCCTTTTTTTGATAATTGACTCGATACCGAGATTCATCCATTGGATAGACCAGAAGGACACCATCATCAGGTCGCTTGCCTATGTGCTGGTCATAGCCCTTCTGCTCTTCATAATCGGGAGCCAGTTCATGGCCGACTACAGCTCGGTCAGGAGCATCAAGCCCAGGATGGACGACTCATTGTACAACACTGCCGTGAAGATAGGGGAGGTAAGCCCTCCTGATGCCAAGATATTCACCTGGTGGGACAAAGGCCATTTCTTCTATGCATTGTCTGACAGGGACGTCCTTCTCAAGGCAGCTCCGAGCATGCCAAGGACCTACTGGATGGCCAAGGCCCTGATGACACCGGACGAGAACCTTTCCGCAGGCATCATCCGGATGCTTTCATGCAACGGCGAGAAGAAGGCGCTCAGCCTTGTGAAGGGCAACCTCTCGATGAACGGGAAGATTGGCGTACTTGACAGCATCCTGAAGCTCAACAAGACAGAGGCTGACGAATACCTGGCCCAGAACAATCAGGACAGGCGGATCACCAGATACACCCACTGTGATGCCCCTGTCACCTATATCGCGCTGACAGACGACATGTTCACCCGCTTCCATACTGTTCAGGAGTACGCATACTGGGATTTCGACCTGCCGAGCGACGAGCAGAAGACCTACAAGGCCTTCACAGCCTACGACTGCAGCAGGGATAATGATACGTTCACATGCAGTGTCGGGAGCACGCAAGTCACTGCCAACTCTAGGACGGGACATAACAATGTCGACCTGGCAGGGCTCTGGTTCTTCATCGACGGGAACCTGACCAGGTTCAGCTATGACAGCAAGTCAGAATACACGATGGTTATCTATCCAAGAAGCGACAAATACAACGCGATCGTGGTCGACAAGAACATCGCTGACAGCACGTACATAAGGCTGATGGTCCTCGACGGCTATGGCCTTGATGATTTCAGGCTCATCGCCGACAATTCGCGACCTGAGACCCTGAGGACAGTCGCCTACCTGGTAAAATGGCGATAATGAATCTGACAAGCGGAAAGCTCATCGCAGGGGAATTCACCGAATGCAGGAGCGTTCCCGAGAAGGCAAGGGGGCTCATGTTCTCGCCCAAAAAGAGCCTCCTGTTCATATTCGAGAAGGAGAGGAGAATATCCCTTCACATGTTCTTCGTGTTCTTTCCCATCGATGTCATCTTCCTGGACAGGGATAAGAAGATAGTCGACTTAAAGGAGAATTTCCTGCCGTTTACTTTCTACACGTCGAAAAACAAGGCAAAATACGTAATCGAAGCCAGAAAGGGCGTAATATCAGGTTCCAAATCGAAAACAGGGGATTTGGTTGGAATCAGCTGAAAAAAACAAAACATTTATATACTAGGTATTAGACAATATATGTTATCCTAGTATATTAATATATATATTAAATTGGTAGAGACAACATGAATCCCCTAAAAAAGAGGAATAAGGGCAGGCTCGTTCTATTCTTTTGCTCCATACTCTTCTTCATCATGTGCTTCTTCAACGTGAGCGCGGATTTCGGCACTCACATCAATGTCTCCATCACAGAACAGGTCTTCCAGCAGACAAGCTTTGCAGAGAACTTCACGCTCACTGAATGGCAGAAATCGTGCTACAGCCTTGGAACAGTGAACATCACAAACCCGAACAATGAGACAATTTATGACATACATGTGTCATTCAGGAACACAGGCGGACTTTCGACAAACTTCACCTGGGACAACACTACAAAGTTCGGCAACCAGACATCAGGCCAGCCAGGAACAGAGATAATACTGTTTGTACCTGAACTGAGACAGGGCGATAATTCATTATTCAGGTACAATATATCGTGCATGGGCGTCGACCCGCCTGTGAACGTCATAACTAACTACTATAATTTCGAGCACGGTTTCGACAGGAAGGTGCTTTCAGGCCATGAATGGACAATCAACCAGACTGTGAGAAACGACAACCAGATAAACGTAAGCGTAACGAACATAAACATCTCGATGACTGCCGCAGACGTGGTATGGAATTCGACACAGTTCAGCTTCTATCTCAATAACCTGTATCCATACAAGGATTTTGCCAATGTCCATGGGAACGGGACATCCAATGTCTCCTGGTGGTGGGCACCCAGCGGCGGGACGATTGCATGGCACAGGAACACAAGCATCAGGTACAATATGACCGCTCCGCTGAGCGTCCCGTTCACTGCCACATACCTTGCCCTCAAAGAGAGGGTTGAATTCCTGGTGGTCAACACCCTGCTCTCGAACCTGACGATAGACGACATAAACGCCAGCTCCCAGGTCGATTTCGACTTCGACAAGCGGATAATCAAGCCGAGCGACAACGAGCAGAACCATAATGTGACCTGGGAGATCACGCCGAGGGTGACAGTCCCCGTGAACATATCCTATAATCTCAACAAGGTTTCGCTATGGGTCACGCAGAACCAGGACCCGACAAACACGACTGCCGGGACCCTATGGGGGCTCTTGGGAAAAAATTTCACAGGCTCGCCGCTCCAGGAGATAAACATAACAAAGCCATGGGGGAACTCCAGCTACGTATGGACATTCAACTACACAGACGGCTCAAGCTCGGCGTATCCGCCGCCCATCGTCTGGATGAAACCGGAATACCTGATTTCCGACATGTCCGGCCAGATCGTAAACTACACAATGAGCGTCAGCGGCAATGACACATACCTCAAGTACATCTACGTCGTCCACGGCTACTGGCTCCAGATCGCCAAGAACATAACCAACATAGGAGAGGACCAGTACCAGGTCAAGATACACGTCGAGAATATCGGAAACGGCTGGACCCCGCAGTTCGAGAAGGTGACTGTGTACGACTTTGTCCCGAACGACTTCGGAATCTGGAACATGTCACCATCTTACTACTCGTGCGCACTTGGAGGGAGCGGCTGCTCGAACCTTTCGGTCGGGAGCCCGGGAAGCGACTATTACGGCATGTCCTACAGGTGGGACATACAATGGAAAGGGACCATGAACTCGTCCCTCGGGCCGAAGTTCGGGCCTGACGCCACAGCGCCTGCAAACTACAGCTGGGACCTCTCGTACAAGGTCAACGGCACAGGCCCATACAGGGTCACTGACCTATACATCGTGGGTTTAGACCCGCTCAAGGTCGACGGCGCATTCACATCGCCCATCATAACCATAATATCGGGCATAAGAAGCCATTCGAACGAGATAATATACCTTGCAGTCATACTGTTCCTCATCGTCGTCAACATCTCCAACCTGGTCATAACCAGCAGGATACACAGGAAACTCCAGCAAAGGATGCCCCAGGCCCCTCAAAAACGCGACGACGGCAACTCACCGCCCGGATTCTAGAATTATTTGAAAATTATTGGATATGCATTTTATAGATAGAATGAAATGAGTGGGGACGCTGGGATTCCACGAGAGCTTGCTCGAGCGGTGCCAAAAATCTTTGATTTTTGAGTATTTCAAATCCCGGGGACCCATTGAACGAAGTGAAATGGGGACGCTGGGATTTGAACCCAGATCAACTGGTATCTCTCGCCCTTAAAAAAGAGCCATACCAGACCTAAAGTCATCGGGAAATCGCTTCCCCTCATCGCTCCAGAGCACTGGAGCCAGTTATTCTAGCCAGGTTAAACTACGCCCCCAAAAACGGCTAAAAATCCAGAACTGGCTGTCTCCTTATTAATTTTTCCCTTTAAGCTTTTCAGCTGTCCCGGCCCTTTCGCCTGACGAGGATCCTTTTCTTCCTGCCCGGCTTCTTGGTGAACAATATCAGAAGTATGACGACGATGACAATGAAAAGGAGCCCGATTATGATGTAATTGACATATACAGCGAGGAAATCAGTGAGCCGGTCTGCAAAGGTCCTATTGACGTCGAGAACGTACAGGTCTATATCAGGGCTTATCACCCTGTTCCCCCTTCCGTCGTCGATTATGAAGTTCATCACCCTGTGGCCGAACCAGCCCCTGTCGGGAGTAAGTGTCACGATTCCCTGATCGGATATCTGCACGGTCATGTTCTCTACAGGGGTGAATATGTACTGGAGCGTAACATTGTCCTGGTTGATTATGTATCTTGACAGGTCAATCTCCTTTACAGTATTCTTGTTCCATATGTAGACAGTGGAATTCTCGACGATATAACCAGCAGTCTCATTGAGCTGGGTCTGGTTGGTCGTGTTCGCGGGATGCGTTATCTCTATGTTCAGGCCGGCATTTTTGCAGACTGTCGTGAAGAAGCATAGCGAGGACAATAGGAAGAAGACCACAACGACAATTACAACGACAAACATCCACATGCTGCTGCTTCTCTCCTTCGGATACTTCTCAAGGACGATGTCCGCCCTTTCTCTCTTCTCCTTCCATCTTCTCTGCATCATGGCAAGCAGCTTCGGCAACCAGAGGATGCAGGCGATGATTATCGCAAGGAGCACGATATCAAGAATCACATACAGCATATGCTGCGAAGCGAATGCGAACATCGATCCTAGAATGCCCCATTCCAGCCCGACCATGTCTATTCCCAGGTTTCTCAGCAGGTAATATGAAGCGATCGTGACAAGGACAAGGAGCAGTATGACAATGACGGCGGTCACCGGTCTCTTATGCACGGCAAGGAACTTTCTTGCCCTGCCTTGCAACCCTTCATCTGCCAGCCTTTTCTGCTCCCTTTTCCAGAGCCATCTCTTCGCCCTGGGGAAGATCAATGCAAACAGGACAATAAGCACAATCAAAACAGCAAGAAGCACAAAGAGTGCTATTCTCAGCCCGCTGAACTGCGCAGAGGGTCCTTGCAACAGGCTGGCATTCCCGCACGGGCTTATGTTTATCGCCAAGGGCAGGCTCTTGACGATATTGCCCCTGAGGGACACTGAATTAATCATACGGTTATAGAATCCGGGCTCCATGCCCTGGACAAGGACATACGTGTATGCAGTCGTCCCTGAAGGCATCTCCATTTTATTCCCGTCGATCGTGAGGTCTGATGACAACCTGAATATGTTGCTAACATTCGCGGTGTTCCTGACCCTGACAGGTATCTCGTAATCAGTCCCGTAACAGAGGCTGTACTTTGCATTTGCAGAGGGGACGAACTTGGCCGAAGTCTTGTTTGTGCTGAGATTTAACGCATCCCCTGCATCCAGGCTGTAATCGTAACATCCCCTACTGATGTCGATATTAAAGCCGGTCTCTGTCCTCTCGCCCGAAAGCCTTGCCTCTGTGATGAAATGCATGCTCGCCCTGCCGTACTGGCTGCAGGGAAAGTTGAAATACGCATAGACCGCCCTGGACCTGCCGGGTCTGACGACGACCGGATTCTCGCTCAGGGTGTAGAATGTCGGTTCAGCATCGATGCCCAGGTCATAGGTATCGGTGAAGGTCCCTGTATTGGTTATGTTGAATATGTACAGCGCGGGAGTGCACGGGCAGATCGTGGCTTCCTGCTGGAATACCTGGACCTTCGTGTTCTCGCAGTCCCTGACCTCTATTGTCTGCGTCAGGACCTTTGTTACTGTCCCGGACGATATGGTCGTCCTGAGCTCATATGTTCCTGCCTGCAGAGGGGGCCTGATGAAATCTACAACATCCTGCGCACCTGCCGGCCCGAGGATGAAACCCTGGGGGACGACCTGCGCCCAATTCTCGGAGGGCGATACTGAAAAAGCCCCAGGTGCCTGGTCCGTGCTGGTGACAGTGACAGTGTCCTGGTACATGTCGCCCCTGCAGAGCGTGATTCTCCCATGGTTCGACGAAGCGGTGAAGTCCCCAGCTGTCGCAACTGAAACTGCTGAGAAGAATACAAGAATCAATATCAATGAGAATATCAACGAGGCGTATCTTTTCTTAAGGCTCATCTGCGACACCGGGCTCCAGTACAAGAAACTAAAGACAAAGAGAAAGTAAATGAAAAAAATCAATAATATGTCTCACTTTTGCCTTCGTCGTCCTCAATGTCCTCGTCGCTTCCCCTGAGCCTGCTGAAACCGATTATCAGTCCCAGTATGACCAGAAGCACAACAAGCACCACGAGACCTATCTCAAGCACCTTCTTGATGCCGCCGAGATCTGTCGTGGTCGTCGTAGTCTGCTGCTGTCCCTGTACAACATTTGCTGTCAGCGAGAACTGCTTGAGGGTCTCTGTGCCTGAAGCGACACTTATCATGAACATATGCTGGCCTACTGAAGCATCCTGATGCGCGGAGAGGTAGACATATAGCACTTTTGCCTCTCCCGGCTGAAGCACGACGATGTTTGCCGGGTTCATGCTCACGTCAGCCCAGTCAGCATAGCCCTCAGCGGTTATCACATAGGTCTTTGCTGCTGTCCCTGCATTGGATATCGTAAGCGGGTATATGACTCCGCCCTGGCCCTGGGTTACATCCTGGGCTGTCGGCCCGACCGTGATTATGGTCTTGGGCGTTGCAGGCTCAGTCGTGGGCTGCTGGCCCGAAGTGCAGAGATCGCCGTCTGTAATCTTCACCTGCTTATCCACTGAAGCGGTCTTGTCCCCATCATGGTATGTCGCAGTTATGACAGCGTCATAGGTCCCTGGTTTTGTGCACTCGGGAATCCTGAGATAGAGCTCTTCAGAGGTCGTCGACTCATCCTCATCTATCTTGTCGATGTAGTCGGCTGCTGAGATGCCCAGAGACGGGATTTTTATCATGACTTTCACACCCTCTTCTGGGTCAGTCATGCCAGTGTTCTCAAGCCTTATCGATGTCAGAAGAGACCTGCCTGCCTCGACAGAATCGGATGGTGAGAACAGGACGTCCTTGATTATCATGTCATGCCTCTCGGATTCTATGCCGAGCTCGTAATTCTGCTCAGTAGAGTCGCCGTCGCGGTTCTCGACCCTTACCCTCAGCTTGTACTGGTCCTTGTCCAGCTTGTATGGGAATGTCAGCGTGAAGGTCTTGACATATGTCCTGTTGGCCTTCATATTGAATACATCCGATATGTCCTGGATCAGGTCCGGATGGTCGTAGCCCCTGAGATAGACCTCTATCTGGGCATCCTTCACATCCTGCTGGGCCGTCACCTCGACCTTGATGTCGAAAGAATTGTCCCTGTCAAGAGACCTGGTGAAATCAGCGCTGGTCGGCAGTATTGTATCGCCGTCGATCTTGACCTTGTCAATAGTAACCGGCAAAGCGCTTGCCAGGCTCACTGCTGTCAAAGTGAATACCAGTGCCATCACGATTATCAGTTTCACATACTTCATTTTCCATTTACCCCCTGATATTTTTAAGATTATACACCAAAATCATCAAAAGTAAGTACATTACATATATAAATCTTTCGATTTAGTTACTGTTTTGCAGTAGTTACTTATTCTCCATTCTCAAAAGGGTTGGAGGTGGCGGACAATAATGCAGAAAATGCATCATATTTTATAAATTTCAAGTTTCCTCATGATTACTATGATAAACATAATAGGCGCCGGTCCTGCAGGGCTCTATGCTGCTGAAGCCCTCGCAAAGGCAGGAAAGAGGGTCAGGGTGTACGAGGAGCATAGGGAGATAGGGTCTCCTGTGCAGTGCACAGGCATAGTCACATCAGGCATCACGAGATATGCTGGCTTAAAAAAAGGTGTGGCAGTGAACAGGATAAGGAAGGCCGAGATAATTTCAGCGAATGAGAGAGCCGTGCTCCCTGTGGATGACATAGTGATCGACCGTGCGGCCTTTGACAGGAGCCTGGCTGACTTGGCAAGGGATGCGGGTGCTAGGATATTTCTCGGCAGGAGGGTCAGCAGGATAGACCCGAGAAGCATAACCATCGGCGCAGACGGCCCGGGCAGCTTCGTCAGGGTCATGCTCAACCCGGGGAAAAAGACCGCGTTTCTGGTAGGCAAGCAGGCTACTGTAAGAGGCGAGTTCGAGCCAGGGGTTTTCAAGGCGTATGTCGGAAGCGTTGCACCGGATTTCTTCGCCTGGGTAGTGCCGGAGGACAGCAGCACTGCAAGGATAGGATGCGCATCGTACAGGAATACCGGGCCTCTTTTTCAGAAACTCGTCAAAAGACTAAAAATCAGGAAGATCGAAGGCTATCAGGCCGGGATGATACCTCTATATGACCCGAAACTGACGACACAGAAGGGAAACATCTACATAGTAGGGGATGCTGCAGGACAGGTAAAGGCATCGACAGGCGGCGGAATCGTCCCGGGCCTAGCATGCGCCCACGCCCTTGCAGGCTCGATAATCAGCAGGCAGGACTACGAGAAGCGATGGCGCAGGGCAGCAGGCAAAGAGCTGCACGCGCATCTCCTGATAAGAAAGGTGCTCAGCAGGTTCAGCGACAAGGATTATGACAGGCTTGTAAGGGTCCTCAAGGACGAGAAGACAGCTTTTTCCAGGTACGGCAGGGATGAGGCTGCAAAGCTCCTGCCAAGGCTTGTCCTGAGGCACCCTAGCCTGCTCCTGCTTGCAAGAAGGCTTATCTAGCCCTTGAACTCCATGACATCGAAGACGCCCTTTATCTCCTTGAGCTTTGCTATGAGTTCGGCAACTGTCTCTTCCTTATCCAAAGAGACTCCCAGGTTCAGCATGAACCTGCCATGCTTTGTCGTGCTGGTGTTGAGCTTCTCCACATTGAGCTTTAAGGCGACGAGGAAGTTGAGTATTTCAGCTATCATCCCCACCCTATCCTGAGCAATGATCTTGAATTCCTTGAACCTGTCCCCTGATTCCTTTTTCCAGTGAACGACAGCCTTCTTGTTCTGGTCAAGGGAATGGACATTGGGACAGCCTTTCTTGTGGACAGTTATCTTCCCGTCTTTTGTATAAAATCCCTCGATATAATCATACGGCCTGGGATCGCAGCATTTGGATATCTTTATCGGCACGTCCTTGCCGATGATATCTATCATCTTCGCCCGATTTTCAGGGAGCTCCTCCTCCTTCCTGGTCTTCGGGTCATGCTCCTTCTCGATGTTCAGTATGGCCCTTATCTTGCCCTTGGCCTTGCTGGTCTTGACGAACTTGAGCCACTGCCTCGATGGCTTTGCATTCTTCATCGTAACTATCTCGATGACATCGCCTGGCATGAGCTCTGTGTCAAGCGTGACCAGCTTCTCGTTCACCAGCGCCTTTGAGCAGTGGTTGCCGATGTTCGTATGAATCTCATATGCGAAATCCACGGGAGTCGAGTGCTCCGGCAGGGATATCGGGTCGCCCTTGGGCGTGAATACTATTATCTCCTTCTCGAAGAGGTCAATCTTGAGGGTCTCCATGAAATCCTCTGCATCCTTTGCCGACTGCCTCCAGTCGAGCACCTGCTTTATCCATGATATCTTCCTGTCGAACTGCTTGTCCCTCTCTGTGCCCTTGTACCTCCAGTGAGCCGCGATTCCATCCTCTGCGATCTGGTGCATCTCCTCTGTCCTTATCTGCACCTCGAGTATCTTGCCGTGGCTCCCGACAAGCGCTGTGTGCAGGCTCTGGTAGCCGTTCGCCTTGGGGGTGGCTATGTAGTCCTTGAATTTCTTGGGAATGGGCTTCCAGGTGTCGTGGAGTATGCCCAGGGCGGCATAGCAGTCAGGGATGCTCTTTGTTATTATCCTTATGGCAATCAGGTCGTATATCTCGCTGAAGTCCACGTTCTTCTTCTTCATCTTCTTGTATATGCTGTAGAAGTACTTGGCCCTGCCGTTGACCTCTGCCTCGATGTCATGGGCCCTGAGCTTCTTCTTTATGGTCCTTATGAACTCCTTTGTCTTCTTTTCGCGCTCTTCGCGCTTCTCGTTTATCCTGTCCCTGAGCATCTGGTACGCCTCGGGGTCAAGGTACCGGAGCGAGAGGTCCTCAAGCTCTCCTTTTATGTGCCAGACGCCAAGCTTATGGGCTATGGGCGCATATATGTTCAGGGTCTCCTCTGCAATCCTCTTCTGCTTGTCCTCCCTCAGGGATTTAAGGGTCCGCATGTTGTGCAGCCTGTCGGCAAGCTTTATGAGCATTATCCTTATGTCCTTTGCAGTCGCGAGCAGCACCTTCCTGAGATTCTCTGCTGTGTAGTCCTGCTTGCTCTCGAAATGGACCTTGTCTATCTTCGTGACGCCCTCAACGAGAGAGGCTATCTCGGGGCCGAATTCGTCCTTCACCTTCTTGAGGCTGACCTTCGATTCCTCGACGACGTCATGGAGAAGCGCGCCGCATATCGTCGTCGACTGAACCTTGAGCCCTATGAGTATCCTAGCAATCCCGATGGGATGGTTGAAATAAGGCTCGCCTGACTCCCTCACCTGGCCCTCGTGGGCTATCTTCGCGTACTTGTACGCCTTCTCGACAAGCGCAATGTCGGCCTTCGGGTTATATTCGAGTATCTGTTTTTTGAGGTTCTCAAGCTCGGGGTCTGCCATAAGTCCAGTAATCCTTGTACAGTTAATAAAGGTTGTGGATGGTGCATCGAAAATGTTTTTAATTCCGGTTTTTTCCAGTCGACAATGATTTGCCTCGGGATCGAGTCCACAGCCCACACATTCGGTGCAGGCATCGTGGATGACGAAGGGAAAGTCCTTGCCAATGTCACGGACAGCTATACCACCAAGAAAGGCGGCATGATACCGAACAGGGTTTCAGAGCACCATGTGGATGTATTCAATATCGTCATAAAGGATGCGCTTTCCGATGCAGGAATGAAAATCTCAGACATCGACCTGGTATCTTTCTCCCAGGGGCCCGGGCTTGGACA
The DNA here is from genome assembly GCA_964469935.1 of uncultured Methanosarcinales archaeon. Lineage (GTDB taxonomy): Archaea > Nanobdellota > Nanobdellia > Woesearchaeales > DSVV01 > CAYXZQ01. The sequence continues at coordinate 37,542 of CAYXZQ010000002.1, read as the reverse complement.
TGCCCTCCGCATTGGCGCCATGGCAGCAAGGTCGATCCATGCGATACACAAAAAGCCCATAGTAGGGGTCAACCACTGCATCGCCCATCTTGAGATAGGCAACATGCTTTTCCCTGCAAAAGACCCGGTCCTTCTCTATGTCTCAGGGGCAAACACCCAGGTCATCGCATATGAAGGGAGGAGGTACAGGATATTCGGCGAGACCCTGGACATCGGGATCGGCAATTTCCTTGACTCATTTGCCAGGGAGCTCGGCCTCGGGTTTCCCGGCGGGCCGAAGATATACGAGCTCGGGCTCAAAGGGAAAAGGTACGTCGAGCTGCCGTACGTTGTCAAGGGCATGGATACCTCGTTCGGCGGGCTTCTGACAAACCTCAAACAGAAGATAAGTTCAGGGAGGTTCAGGAAGGAAGACCTGGCTTATTCTGCCCAGGAGACCGTCTTTGCCATGCTTATCGAGGTTTCCGAGAGGGCCATGGCGCATACGGGCAAAAAGGAGCTCCTCCTGGGCGGAGGTGTGGCATGCAACATCCGCCTCCAGGAGATGGCTAAGCTAATGTGCAAAGACAGGGGTGCGAAATGCCTTGTCCCAAAAAATGAGTTCCTTGTCGACAATGGCGCGATGATTGCATGGCTGGGACTCCTGAAGCACAAATGCATGAAAGGGAAATCAGACAAAGACCTGGCGATAAGGCCTTACGAGAGGACTGACGAGGTCGAGGTCAGCTGGAGAGAATAATCGCCGCTTTCTGCAATGTTTTAGCTTACATAAAGAAAATAGTTTAGAAAATAGGTAAATAAAAAAAAAAGTCTCTAGCCACACGCGCCTGAAGCAACTGTCCCTGAAGCCGATGACAGCGTGTTGTTGCAGCCTGTGAGGTCAGGGTTGTACTTGCAGAAGCTCGACTTGACTGCCTCTGCAGCTATTCCGCTGAATATGTACTTGTTGTTCGCAAGCCATGTGGGCGAAGCGCTGATCGAGAGCCCCTGAGCTATCTTTATGTCCTGACTCAGCAGAGAGGGACCTTCGGTGCCGTTGATACATGCCTCGACTGCGTCTATGTCAACGCCTGTCTGCTCTGCGCAGTTGTGCCAGTCATTCCCCTTGATGCCTTCCTCGCTCCTGCAGTAGACATAGTCGAACCACACGTCCGGCGAATGCTTCTTTGTGCAGAGTTGGACAATATCCTCGTCAGCCTCATAGGTGCCGTGCAGGCTCGAAAAGCCGCTTGACGTCTCGCTTGCTATGTAATGGATGTCGTATTTCAGAGCGCTTCCGAAATTTCCGATCACATCCTTCAAGGCGATTACAGCCTGCTTGCCGTACGGGCAGTCGCTCATTATGAAGAGTTGCAGGTCGTCTTTAATCTCCTGCCTGCAGACAATGGTCCCGTTGCATTCAGGATCCAGGCAATCGATGAGGCCGTTGCCTGTGTCATCGATGCCATTGTCGCATATCTCTGCTGACGGGTCGAAATCAGCACCTATCCTGAGCGAAGTGTAATCGCCTGCGGGCACCAAGTACTGCTCGACATTGGCGTAATTCTCGTCCTTCGTGACGCTGTCGTCAAACAGCACGGCCGGCAGAAGCTTGACATTTGTCTGCGCCATGAGGGTCTTTGCCTCGGGCTGGCTGTAGTCGTAGGATGTCACTTTAAGGCCGGGGAACACGCTCTTGAGCTGGGCGAGAAGCTGTGTCATGCCGGTTTCGCATTCTGAACACCGCTTGTCATTTATGACAATGACGTCGACCTCAGCAGGAGCAGGTATGTCATCGCATGCCGAGGGCTTCGTACCCGTGTATGCGTTGCATATCGCCCTCATGAAATCGTTCTGCCCCCTCGCACCGGAATAGCTGTTGTTATTGATGTAGATAGTGGGGCTGCCTGTAGCACCGATGTCCTCTGATTCCTTGATGCTTGCACTCAGCAGCTGCTTGCCTTCATCTCCCTTGTAGCAGGACTTGATCTTGTCGACGTCAAGCCCGTTGTCCGTTGCGCAGGATTCCCAGTTCCCAGGAATGGAACTCGCGTCCTTGTTCTGGCATATAATCATATCCATGTACTTGTCCGGATTGTATTTCTGCGCACAGAGCTGGACTATGTCGCCCAGCACTTCATTATTCCCGTGGAGGCTGGTGAAAGAACCGTCACCGTTGTCATTTGCAATGTAGTTCAGGCTTAAATCGACGTTGTTTCCGAGCGTCTTGAGGACTGGTGCGAGTGAATCCTCAACCTGTGTGCCATAGGGGCACTGGCTCATGACATAGAGGTCAAAATTCACTGCCCCTGTTGCGACGGTGTTGCCTGTATTGTCCTCTTTTATCTCCCCGGAACCAATGTTGTATATCGCATATACAGCGAGAATCAGGACTACAGCGGCTGCGACCCATATCCAAGGGTTTGGAGCTTTTTTAGGCTCTTTTTTGTGCACACTGTGGGTGTGCGGGCTTTTGTCCGGATGAACATTTGCATGTTCTTTTGCATTTGCATGCCCCTCAGTGTTCTCTGAGGCTGATCTACCGGCAGAATGCTTCTTCTTCTTATGCTTCACCAAGATGGTCACCCCTTTGCTCGTTTCAGTCAGCAATAAACTGTCATTACCATAACTGCTGGTTGAGGCAAACTTGAAATCATATTTAAATCTTTCTCATATCATCCATAGAGAAGAAACGGCGGCGAAGCCCGTGATAAAAATCCTACTGCCACCTCCAATCATAATCTTTATATACAACCTGTAATTTTTTAAAATCCGAAATCGGGGGAAGATAGTTTGTCCAAGGGTAAGGAGAAGGAAGAGGAACTGAGCCTTGATCTGAAGAAGCTGAAAGGGTTTTTCTCAAACAAGGCCCTGATGAAGAAATCCATAACAGTAATACTGATCCTGATCCCCATCATCCTGAGCATTTACCTGAGGGCCATGCCGGTTTACCTGCCGATAACGGACCAGTGGGCCCAGAACACCATCTACAACAATATCAAGTCGACAATAAAGAGCCAGGTCTCCACACAGTATCCTAATCTCCCCGACACCAACAAGAACCAGATAGTCAATGACCAGTTCAGCCAGATACTCCAGACAGGACAGATCAACATCCAGGGCCAGAACGTAGATATCTCCCAGGTCATAAGCCAGAACTCGGAATATTTCAGGTCGAGGTTCCAGAATGATTACGGCCACACGTATCTTCTTGCCATAGACCCGTACTATTATTACAGGATGACAGAGGACGTCATCGACCACGGCTTTGAAGGGGACTACCAGAGCCCTGACGGGTATTATCATGACACGAAGGTCCTCGCAGGCCAGCCGATGGGCAAGGGCACTGACAAGAGAATCGTGCACTTCCATGTCCTGGTGCAATATGTCATGTACAGGATTGCAGCACTATTCAATCCCAACGTCGACCTCATGTACGTGGTGTTCTTCACGCCGCTCATCTTCGGGACTCTGATAATCATCCCGGCATTTTTCATAACGAGAAGGATAGCCGGTGATTTCGGCGGGTTCATCGCAGGTGTCCTGATAGCCATCCACCCTGCATTGCTTTCAAGGACCATAGGCGGGTTCTCAGACACCGACGCCTACAACGTCTTCTTCCCTCTAATGATAACATGGCTCCTTCTCGAGGCCCTCAACAGCAGGAGCAGGACAAAGACCATCATACTTGCAGGGCTTGCGGCCTTCTGCGTGGGGCTGTTCAGCTTCGCGTGGACCGCGTGGTACTTCATCTTTGATTTCGTAATCGTGATGCTCCTCGGCATCATAGCATACCACGGGATAATGAACCGCAAGGCAATCTTCAAAAATCCGAAAAAAATGCTTTCGATCGAGAGGCTTAAGAACGCGCTCCTCATAACAGCCGCATTCTTCATCCTGTCAGCGTTGTTCGTGACCCTCATCAAATCATGGGGGGATTTCATAAACTTCTTCCAGGGCACCATAGGATTCACCCAGCTCAAGCAGGTGGGAGTCCAGAAGATATGGCCGAACGTGTACACGACAGTGGCCGAGCTGAATCCTGCCACGCTCAACTCGACGATCAGCCAGATCAGCCTCGGGAGCAAGATATGGTACTTCATCGCTCTCATAGGCCTTGTGCTCCCTCTCGGCAATCTCAAATCCGAAAAGAAGGACAGCCTCTATTTCCTCGCCATAAGCGCTGTTTGGTACCTGTTCATAATAATAATACAGGGCGCGGTCAAGAGCCAGCTGCTTTATGCAGTGCTAATATTTCTGCCTATCGCTGGATACATCCTGTACACAATGGTCGTGGGAACAGAGCTGGACATAAGATATTCATTGATACTTGCCATCTGGTTCGCCTCGACGATATATGCAAGCTCAAAAGGAGTCAGGTTCATCCTTCTCCTGGTCCCGGCATATTCTATCGCCTGCGGGATAACAGCCGGTATCGTCACCACCGAGGTCTCGGAATGGATATCAAAGGAGCTTACGGTGAACAAGATATTCGCCTACGGCGCAATCATCGCCATCTTCTGCGCGCTCATGTTCTTTCCCATCAACATTGTATCGGCTGCAAAGACCACGGCCCTCAACGAGGTGCCAACGATGGACGACAGCTGGTATTCCTCGCTGACCAAGATAAAGGACCAGTCCAAGCCTGACGCCATCATCAATTCATGGTGGGACTTCGGCCATTGGTTCGCAGCCATCGGAGACAGGAGGGTGACCCTTGACGGAGGGAGGCAGAACAACCCCGCAGCCCACTGGCTGGGCAAGCTCATGCTCACATGGAACGAGACTGAATCAGTGGGGATACTGAGATACCTCGACTGCGGCTCCAACACGGGCTTCGACACACTGCTCCCGTACATGGACAACGACTCACTGAAGACAATAGATACGATATACCAGATAATCGTGCTCGACAGGGCATCTGCAAAGAGCGTCCTGCTCTCAAAAGGCCTTACAGACGCGCAGGCAGAGGACGTGTTGCAGTACACCCACTGCAGCCCGCCCGAAGACTATTTCATAACCAGCGAAGACATGGTCGGCAAGTCGGGGGTATGGGCGCATTTCGGCGCATGGAATTTCACGAGAGCCGAGCAGTACAACAAGGTGTACAACAAGAACCAGATAGACGGAGTCTCATACCTTGAGGACAATTTTGGCCTGAACAGCACTGCAGCCCTCAGCATCTACAACCAAATAAAGACCACGGACCCGGACCAGTGGATCGCGCCGTGGCCGAGCTATGCAGGAGATCTCACAGCGTGCACGGTGAGCGATAACACAGTCTCGTGCAGCAACGGCCTCCAGTTCGACCTCTCGACCGAAGAGGCGTCAGTACAGGGGACGTCGCTCAATGTCAGGGCAATATCATTCATTGACAAGTACGGGCAGTTCAGGGTCAAGCAGTACGCAGGCAACTACATCACGTCCCAGGACGGAAGGCCGCTAGGTGCAGCCATCGTGGAGTCCGGCGGGACCTACCAGTCGGTCCTGATGGACGCTGACCTTGCGGGAAGCATGTTCACGAGGCTGTTCTATTTCGAGGGTGCGGGACTCACCCATTTCGACTCCTTCAACAATGTAAGGGACATCACCGGAGCGAAGATTATCACGTGGAAGGTCGACTGGGCAGGAAGGAATGCAAGCGTCAGCCAGGCCCCAGCTGTCGACACTGCCTCATCGCAGACAGAGCAGGCAACCACGGACACTTCGCAGGCAGTTTCCCCCGGCAACACGACACAGGACCCTATCCAGGAGAAGACCCTTGCAAAGGTGGAACATATACTCATAAGCACTTCAAACAGGACGGATGAGCAGGCATCGGCCCTTGCAGACAAGATATACGGCATGATAACCCCTGACAATTTCGATGAGCTGGCTCAGCAGTATTCAGAATGCAGCGACGAGACAGTCAGGTGCAACCTGGGATGGTTCGGAAGGGGGGTCATGCCGAAGGCATTCGAGGACCAGGTCTTCAGCCTGCAGGTAGGAGACGTTTCAAAGCCGTTTCAGACCGCCTACGGCTACGAGATAGTCAAGCTCATCGACGCTAAATAACAAAATGAAAGACAGTGCCAAAGGACAGAGGTTCCGGCGTTTTCTGAAAGGCAACTGGCAGGACAAGGTGCTTGTCGCCGTCATATTGATTTTTTTGGCCCTCCAGATAGGGATATTGGACCAGCTGAAACAGCTCCCGAGCCCGCTTTACGGCGGGGACTACTATTATCACCTGGGCATGATGAACCACATCAACGACGGGGGATCCATCTGGGAGAATTCCCAGGCAGCAGGCGCATACCCATGGGTTCCGCCGCTGTACCACCTAATCGTCATCGGATTCTCAAGGATATTCGACATAAGCCTCATCAAGGGCATCTTCTACTCGAACATCCTGTGGACACCCATAATAGGCGTGCTGTCCTATCTACTTGGAATCGTATTTCTCAAAAGGAGGACACTTGCCCTGACCCTTGCAGCCTACAGCCTTTATGTCAACTCCCTCTATTTCCATTACCATGCAGCAAGGACCATGACATCGATGCTCTTCGTCATGCTCCTCTTCTACGCCTATCATAAGAAGGAGCTTAAATACAGCATATTCGCAGGAATCTCCTACGGCCTTGTGATGCTGTCCCACACAGCTGCCGGCATCGGGGCTTCGTTCCTCCTGGCGATGTATGCCGTATACAAGACATTCATACAGTACATCGGCAGAAAAAAAATCGACATAGCAGGAATCAAAAAGAACCTTGGAAGAAATCTCTCCTATTTCCTCACTGTGTTCTGCATCGGCTTTTGCATAGGTCTAATCTACTGGTTCGTCCCGATATTCGTCCTGCACCTTCATGTCCTGAATAGGCTCCAGGATTTCAACTACCCGATCGCAGACACGTTCTTCCTCCAGATCAAATCTATCTACTCGTCCATCGCATACCTCTTCATCCCAAATTTCAGCAATGTCCTCACGGGGATATTCGTCATGTTGTTCGACGTGGGATTCATCGGGATGATCCTCATCAGGAAAAGGTCTGAGGAGATAAGATACATGCTGTTCCTATTCATAGCCGCAGTCATAGGATATGCGCATATCCTAGTCACAGAACCGCTCTTCAAGACCGAGCTGACTCCTGCAGTGGGAGGCACCCCTATCACAGTCCTCTCGCTCGTGGTCCCGTTCTTCGGGCTGATAATACTCTACAACACCCTGTCGGCAAGGTCCGCCCGGATAAAGAGATACGGCGAGCATGCATTCATCCTCATATTCATAATAGTCCTCTCGGCAGGAGCCCTTGGGTACACTGCGTCAAAGACAAAGTCCCAGTTCTTCCAGAGCGCAGAGCAGCCTCTGCCCCAATATCTACAGGACATAACTAACTGGGTCGACCAGAACACCAATGTCGATGACGTGTTCCTGACAGACAACGAGGACGGGTTCATGCTCAATGCCCTCACGGGAAGGAAGCTCCTCGCCTCGCGAAGGGCACATTTCGGCATGTTTGTGGACGTCGACTCGAGGTACATGGACGCGGCCCTGATACTGCATGGTGACGACGACAGCAAGAGGGTTGAGCTTCTGAAGAAGGACAATGTCAGATACCTGTTCTGGCATTTCAGGTGGCTGAGCAACGTGTACCAGTTCGATGGCAACGGGCAGATTGTGGGCTTGTCCGACCCTATCCTCATAATCGACAAGGACGGCTACGAGAAGACCCTTCAGAAATACAATGTCAGCTTCCAGAAGGTCCACACATGGCTGGACCCCGCGTTGAGGGGCGACCAGTACAGGCAGTATGACGCGCTACTGGTCAAGCCGGAGCTCAACATAACGCATCCCTGGTCCGACCAGCTGGACAAGTACCTGGTGCTTGAGAAGTCTTTCTATTACCAGGGTCTCGAGGCTGCAAGGATATACAGGATAAACCTGCCAAGCACGCAACCTATTTAAATGAGAGGCTGAACACCAATTCTGATGAGCATAATCAGGAAATATTACGACCGCAATTACTACAACAACAAAATTGTCGGCAAGGGGAAGGGGTCGAAGAGGAACAAAAAGAGGCTGGGCGAGATACTCAGATACACCAGGGGCGGAAGGCTCTTCGAGATAGGCTGCGGAGTGGGAGGGTTTCTAGACGTTGCAAGCGAGCATTTCGAGGTTTCTGGCATCGACATATCCGGATATGCTGTAGAAGATGCAAAAAAGCGGTTCAAGGGCAGGGTGTCGGAAGGGGACATCTCTAAAGTCAGGCTTAAGGCAGATCATTATGACGTCATTGCAGGTTTCAACATCCTCGAGCATATCAGGGACTTTCGAAGCGTGGTATCGAAGGTATATGCATCCCTCAGGTCGGGCGGGATATTCATCGGCTCATTCCCCAACAAGTCCTGGCTTATAGGAAGGGCCTTTACAGGTTTTGTCAACTTCCTGGACAGGACCCACTGCTCAACCCTGAAGCCTGCCGAGTGGCGCCGGATCTTTGAAGATGCTGGTTTCAGCAAGATAGAATTCTTCGGCGAAATCGTCCTTCCGGGCGGTGCAAGCACCTATGTCAGGGGCAGGTATTGGGCGCTCCTGTCGATGAACCTGGTATTTGTCTGCAGGAAATGATGCCTGCCCTACTCAGAAATCTACCAGATGTCCCTGAGAATCTGCCAGAAGAACCTTGGGCCGTCCCTCCAGATGTTGATCGTGGATCTGCCGCCGAAATATTCATGGCAGGGCACCTCTGATATCCTGAATCCTTTCTTGAGGCACTTGATGCCCATCTCCTGCTCGATCGTCGCTATGTTCTCCCTGAGCCCGAGCTTCTTTGCGACATCTGACCTTATCGCCCGAAAACCGTTGAGGTGGTCCGATATCCTCGAGCCGAACCTCATGTTGATGACAAGGGTGATGATGCTTCCGAACATCAGCCGGAAGAACTCATCCAGGGTGCCGTTGAACTCGTCGCTCCCGCCGGTCATCCTCGAGCCGATGACCATGTCATAGCGGTTCTCTATCAGATGGCCTGTCAGCCGCGGGATATCATCCGGGCTGTGCGAGCCGTCAGCATCAATGAAGACGATGATGCCCTCCTTCACGTACCTTATCGCACACCTGATGGCCTCGCCCTTGCCTTTCCCATGGTCGACGATATAAGGGACGCCCATCTCCTTCACTATTGAACGGGTCCTGTCCTTTGATTTTTTGGACAGGACGATGAGGACCTCATCGCAATGCTTTTTGACCTTCTTTATCATGGACCTGATGGTCTTCTCCTCGTTAAAGGCAGGTATCACGACTGTCGTCTTTTCCTTTTTTTTCATTGACAGCCCAAATGAAATGCACGGTATTTATAAAAGCTTCTATAGAAAAAACCGCCTGACCGAGGCAGTTCCCTATGCACCGCCAGATGATTTTTAAAAAGATTTATATAATCAAATTTTTTTTTCACGCTCCTGTGGAAGCGGTCGATTTTTTCAAGGCGATGCTCCTCGACAGAGGGGTCAGGAGGCAGTTCATCATATACGTCCTCATAGGCGGAATATCCGCCACCATCGACTTCTCAGTCCTCTTTACGTTCACGAGCATTCTAGGGGTCTATTACATATATTCCACGATCGTTGCGTACCCATGCGGTGCGGCGACGCATTTTTTGCTCAACAAGTATTTCAACTTCAAGAGGCATGAAAAGAGGCTCATCAACCAGGTGATGACATATGTCATGGTGAATTTCGTTGGGCTTTGCATAACCCTGACGATAATGTACATCCTGGTCGAGTATTTCGGCCTCCTTTATCTCTATGCAAAGGCGATAGCTGTATTCCTTGTCCTCTTCTACAGCTTCAACATGCACAGGGCATTCACGTTCAGGTAAAATGACACAGCCGAAAGTCGCGGTGCTGAAGACCTCCCCTTCCAGTGTCCTGGAGGATTATTCCAGGCTGATGCACATGGCAGGGTACCGGGAGAGCATCTCAAAGCAGAGAGAGACAGTGCTAAAGCTGAATCTCTCGTGGTCCCTTTATTTTCCGGCCTGTTCCACTGAGCCCTGGCAGCTTGAGGGCGTTGTCAGGACCCTAACCGAAGACGGGTACAAAAAGCTCCATCCTGTCGAGAACAAGACAGTAGTAACCGATGTCTGGAAAGGGGCAAGGGGAAACAGGTGGCTCGGCGTTCTCAAAAGGTACAATCTAAGTTACGAACCGCTCACAGAAACCGAGTGGGTCAAATATGTCCCAAAAGCAAGCGTGCCTGCATTAGACAGGCTTTTTCCCGACGGCCACATGATACCGAAGATGTTCATCGGCAAGGACATCATACACATGCCGACAATCAAGACCCACGGCCACACCACCATGACAGGGGCCATCAAGAACTCCTTCGGGGGGCTGATAACTGAGCGGAGGCATCACAGCCACAAGATGATACACGAGGTGCTTGCCGACCTCATGTCGATACAGAAGGAGATCCACCCGGGAATATTCGCTGTCATGGACGGGACGGTCTGCGGGGACGGTAACGGGCCGAGGACGATGCATCCGGTCGTCAAGAACTACATACTGGCCTCGTCCGACCAGGTGGCAATCGACGCTGTGTCTGCAAAGCTCATGGGGTTCGATCCCATGAAGATCAAGTTCATCAAGATGTCGCATGACAGGGGGACGGGCTGCGGCGACGTATCGCAGCTCGATATCGTAGGGGAAGACATATCAAAAGTCAATTTCGGATTCAAGACAGGCAGGAGCCCTGTCATATTCTGGGATCAGGTCTTCAGGAAGGGGGCATTGTCGTTCCTTGAGCCCCTGCTCTTCCACACAGGACTCTTCAGGCTCGCCATCTTCGGCTCGGCATTCTACCATGACTACCTCTGGTACCCGGCAGTCGGCAAGAGCAGGATACGGAAATTCAAAAAGACCGAATGGGGAAGGCTGTTCAGGAAGTACTGAGCCCTGAGAAATAGTCCCTTAGGCTGATACCCAGACTGCTTATCTTTGCTGTCCCTGCGACCTGCCTGGAGATGTCGTCTTTCCTGAGCCTTGCATCATCCACTTTTACAACAAGCCTCTTTTTTGTTTCTCTTATGAACATATCCAGGATATCCCGCAGGCTGTGGCCGGTGCCTGAGCCGACATTGTATATCTCCCCTGCCTTTCCTTTCTCAAGCAGGAGGCGATAAGCCCTGACCACGTCCCTGACATCAGAGAAGTCTCTCACTATGTCAAGGTTCCCTACTCTTATCGTGCCGCCGTCCTCTGCCTCTTCCACCTGCTTCCTGAAGCTGGGTATCACAAAAGAATCTGGCTGGTCCCTGCCGGTGTGGTTGAAGCTTCTCGATATGGTGACGGGAAGCTCATACGATAGGGCGAGCTTCTCCTGCTCTGCCCTAGACTTCCCATAGGGGGAGACCGGATTGAGGGGATGCTTCTCGTCAATGGGAAGATGCTCGGGCTCGCCGTAAACATCTGCCGAGGATATTACCAGGATTTTCGGCTTCAGTCCCAGACCGGAAATGGCATCCAGGAGATTCTTGGTCCCGGTGACATTTATCCTGCGGCACATCTCAGGCTCCTCAAAGCTCCTTGAGACTGAGCTAAAACCCGCAAGATGGAGAACAAGGTCAGGCTTTGTCATTTCAACAGCCTTGAATACTGACGCATAGTCAGTTATATCGCACACAAGGACACCCTGGCCCCCGCCATGACGATCAAGACCAAGCACCTCGTAGCCATTATCCTCGAGCTCTCTCTTGAGATACGGCCCGACAAAACCTGAGATGCCTGTGACCAGCGCCTTTCTCATTTTTTTCCGTTGCAGCCATAGAGCTCTTTCTCGACATCCTCAAGATCGGCCCCGACCATCTCCTTGACAAGGTCACTGAACACTATCCTTGGCTTCCACCCGAGCTCTTTTTTTGCCTTCGATGAATCTCCAAGAAGTACGTCCACCTCTGAAGGCCTGAAATATTTCGGATTTATCCTTACCACGGGCTTTCCCGTGTCAGTACTAACGTATTCCTCCTTTATGCCCTTCCTGCCGTTGCTCCTGACGCTCATCCCAGCCGCGCTGAAGGCTGCCTCGATAAATTCCCTTACAGAATGGTTCTCTCCGGTAGCAAGGACATAGTCATCAGGCCTGTCCTGCTGGAGCATGAGCCACATGCCCTTTATGAAGTCCCTTGCATGACCCCAGTCCCTCCTTGCGTCGAGATTCCCGAGCTCCAGGCAGCTGCCAACCCCCATCTTGATCCTCGCGACGCCCTTGGTTATCTTGCGCGTGACGAAATTCTCGCCCCTCCTCGGGCTCTCATGGTTGAAGAGTATGCCGTTGACAGCAAACATGCCGTAGCTCTCCCTGTAATTCTTGACTGTCCAGAATGCGTAAAGCTTGGCGCATCCGTACGGGCTCCTCGGATAGAACGGTGTGTTCTCATTCTGGGGAGTCTCGACCACCTTGCCGTAGAGCTCTGAGGTCGATGCCTGGTAGAACCTTATCTTCTTGCCAGAGGTCTGGGCTATCATCCTGAGGGCGTCAAGGATGCGGGTCGTGCCAAGGCCGGTCGCATCACCGGTGTATTCAGGTATCTCGAAGCTTATTGCGACATGGCTCTGGGCAGCCAGGTTGTATACCTCGTCAGGCATGACATTCTGCATGATGTTGTTGATTGAGCTCGAATCGCACAGGTCGCCGTACATGAGCCTGAATCTCTTATTTCCCCTAAGATGGTCTATCCTCTCGCGCTTTATGATCGAGTTTCTCCTGACCATGCCGTAGACTTCGTAGCCCTTCTCAAGAAGGAACTCCGAAAGGTATGAGCCGTCCTGGCCGGTCACTCCTGTTATCAAAGCCTTTTTTGCCACTTTCCGAATGCAGAGGAGCGAGGTAGCATATTTAAAATTTTCTTTCTGTTAAAAAGGAATATCCTAAATATTCATCCCTAGAGAAGGTCAAATCTGCTGTAGTGCAGCTTGTTCTGACGGCTGTTGACGTACTCCCGGCCGAACGAGGTGTTAAGCTGGATGTTCCTGACATTCCTGATGAAAGGGACCCTGTAGAGGCAGAGTCTGTCTGCATCCCATACTATGGCTGGTACCTCTGGTCTGATGCTCGCCGGGATGGTATAGTTGCTTACGATGTTCCAGTCCCTGCCGGGAGAGGTATCCAGATCATGATTTTCAAGCGCGAATACTATCGAATCGACGGATAACAGCTTTTTCTCGACCCAGGCCTCCGGGACGATCTCCCTGAACTTCACCGCCGCCCTGTAGCCGTGACCCAGGTCCTGGAGATGGTCCTTTCTCTGCGTGTCATGCATGAACCCGGCGACAATGATGGAATTGATTGACACATGGTCCTGGATGCCGTAATGCCTTATCATGTATGATGCCTTGAAGAAAACATCAAGATCATGATTCCTCTCATGCTTGTCTATCTTCTTCTTCAGACGGCTGCCATGCGCCCAGGCCTCTATTGCATACGGATCAATCAACACCATCCTATCTGGTGATTTCTATCATGATTTAATAAATTATCGCTCATCGGGGAGCAGGTTTAGGGCGGATGCTTCAAATAGATTTAAATATGACGCCCTCATCCGATTCCGCATGGGGCTTGAATTCGAAAAGGTCGAGAATATAATCCGGCTCGCCCTTTCTGAGGACATAGGGGCAGGCGACATCACGACAATTTCCTGCATTCCGGAGGGCAGGAAAGCCAGGGCAAGGATCATCGCAAAAGCCGGGGGAATCATCTGCGGGCTTGAGCTGATTGGGTTCATGTTCCGAATCGTGGACAGCAGCGTGAAGGTCAGGCTATGGAAGAAAGACGGCGACACTGTCTCGCCCGGTGATGCCATAGCTGAGATAGATGGCCAGGCAAGACCGATATTGTCGGTCGAAAGGACGCTCCTGAATTTCCTGCAGAACCTCAGCGGCGTGGCAACGACGACAGGAAGGTACGTGAAACTGATCGGACATACGAATACCAAGCTTCTCGACACCAGGAAGACCACTCCCGGCATGAGGTACCTGCAGAAATACTCTGTCAAGACAGGAGGGGGAGAGAACCACAGGATGGGACTCTTTGACATGGTCCTGATAAAAGACAACCATATCAAGGTCAACGGCTCGATAACAGGAGCGGTCGCAGAGGCGGAAAAAAATGCAGGAAAGGGCGTCAAGATCGAAGTCGAATGCGCAACCCTTGACGAGGTCAATGAGGCGATTGCGACTGGCTGCGACTGGATAATGCTCGACAACATGGATGTGCAGACCATGAAAAAGGCTGTCAAGCTGATAAACAGGAAGAAGATGACAGAGGCATCAGGCGGGATAACGGCAGACAATATCGCTGAAGCAGCATCAACAGGCGTGGATTACATCTCCGTTGGCGCGCTGACCCATTCCTACAAGTCGCTTGACCTCAGCATGAAGACAGACATCATCTGAAGGCTGTCGTCCGGATGACCGGCGGGGCTTCCAGCTTGTGGGGTGCGAGATTCTCATGGCGGAACAGGACATTCCTTATCATGCCCTCTGTGATGCCCGATAACTGTTCTTTGAAGGTCTCATCCAGCCCCTTGCTGTCTTGGGCAGAATACCTGCTGATCTCAATTATCTTCCTGCTCTCAAGCCCCTGGTCTTTCCCTGCGACGATGACCTCTGCCTGGAGATAGCTGCATCCGAGGTCGTCTGCGTCTGTCTGGCCTTTCCTCAGCCCTGCAGTCGGCCTCTTATCGACTATCTCATCAGGCACGCCGTTGTATCTTGCCATGGCTCTCACGAGGCGCTTTGACAGCATCGCAATCGGCGAGAAGTCGACCCCGCCGTCCCCGTATTTCGTGAAATATCCCAGCCCGTAGTCCTCGTCCCTGTTGCCGGTTCCCGCCACCCTAGAATGCGGAGCGGATTCCTTTATCCCATACAGGAGGAGCATCCGTATCCTGCTCTGCATGTTCTCATGGGCAACACCCTCCAGCCCCAGAGCGTCTTCCACAGCCAGCTTGATTCCGTCTATGGGAACTATAGAATATCCTGAGGCAAATTTGGACAGGACACTCTTTTCCTTCTTCGGAAGCCCCAGCTTTTTTGCAAGCTTTTCAGCATGCTCAGCATCCTTGGGCGAATTCTCTTCCGACGGCATGATGAGGGCATGGAACCTTCCGGCTATCTCATCGACTGCCTTTTTGCACAGCACGGTCGTAAGGGACGAGTCGACACCCCCGGACAGGCCGACGACGATCCCGTCCGCATCGGTCGACAGGAGGTATTTCGCTATCCCGTCTACAATCTCACCAGTGGCTTTTCTGCAGTCCAGGCCTGGAAGCCTGATCTTTCCCACACCCGGCTTTTCCAGGACCACCGCATTGATCATCCCTTTGCCCATGGATGCTGTAATTCAGGCGGAAGATTTAAAGATTGCTATTTGGGAACCCAATTGAGCCTGCCTGCTGATACGGCGTCTGATTCACAATATTTAAAAAAAGCCCCACCCCTCCCTGATCCATGATAAGGGATATTGCCAGGCTCCTGAGGGTAAGGCAGTGGTACAAGAACATAATCATCTTCATCGCAATATTCTTCACAAGCGGCCTCTTCATGCCAGGAGAGCTATGGCTTACCTTTCTAGGATTCGTCTCCCTATGCCTCATATCATCGGCAAACTACATATTCAATGACATTGCAGACAGGAGAGGCGACAGGCTGCATCCTGAGAAGAAGGACAGGCCGGTGGCATCAGGCAGGATTCCTGTCCATGCCGCGGGATTGACAGGCCTCTTCCTTGTATGCATCTCAGTCTACATCGCCTCTGTCCTCTCACTGTATTTCATGCTTGCTGTCATCGCATTGCTCGTTTTGAGCACCGCATATACTCTTTTATTAAAGGATGTCATGTACCTTGACATGATAATCATCAGCGTCAACTTCGTTATCAGGGCGATTTCAGGCGCATTCATAATCAAGGTGGACATATCACCATGGCTTCTTGTATGCGCGTTCTTCCTCTCCCAGTTCATGGTTCTCGGAAAGAGGAGGTCGGAGCTGGTATTTTTGGGCAGGAGCGCAGCAGGCCACAGGAAAGTGCTGGGAAAATACTCGGTGACGCTTCTCGACAGCCAGCTGTCAGCCACAATGGCGATCCTCGTGATATCCTACACTCTCTATACATTCCTTAAAGGAGGGGATAACCTCATCTACACCCTTCCCATAGTGCTCTACGGCCTGTACAGGTACCATTACCTCATATCCGCGGGCTCAAGCATTCCCAGGCTGCCTGAAAGGCTATTCGCCGACCCCGGCCTTTCCGTGTCTGTGATATTGTGGGGGCTGGCACTTTTCGTGCTCATGTACCTGATTTGAGATGCGATCCAAATGGAAAAAAAGATATTCATCGTGATGCCTGCGTTCAACGAGGAGAAAGTGATCGGCCGCGTCATAGACAGCGTGATGGACGAAGGCTACACAAACATCATCGTCGTCGATGACGGAAGCGAGGACAGGACATCCTCTATCGTCGAAAAGAAAGGTGCAATCCTCTACAGGCACGCGATAAACAGGGGGCTCGGAGGAGCCCTCGGGACCGGGATCGCAGCTGCACTCGGACATGGTGCGGACATAATCGTGACATTCGACTCCGACGGCCAGCACAACCCCAAAGACATTGGCAGGACCATAGCGCCGATATTGAAAGGCAGGGCTGACGTGGTGATAGGATCAAGGCTGATAAACCCAAAAGGCATGCCCCTCCTGAGAAGGGCTGGGAATTTCGGCCTCAACATCATAACATACTTCCTATTCGGCGTATGGACGACCGACTCACAATCAGGCTTTCGGGCGTTCTCAAAGGAGGCGGCAGCGAAGATCAACATCAGGACGAACAGGATGGAGGTCAGCTCGGAGATAATAAGGGAGATAGGGAGGAACAGGCTGAGATTCAGGGAAGTGCCGGTAAAGGCGATATACACGGACTATTCGCTCAGGCACGGCCAGAGCAGCATCAATGCGATAAGGATAGTCGCAAAACTTATATTGAAAAGGTTGATGAAATAAGAAAGGTGATAATGATGTTGTTGCAGGTAATAATCATTTTGTTTGCGGCATTCGCGCTGAGCAGATCGTATCTCAGGTACAGGAAGAACACGGAATCGCTCCTGGAATTTTTGCTCTGGATAGTGGTGTGGGTGTCGGTTGTCGTCGTGGTGCTTGTCCCGAGGATCACCGCCATCCCTGCCCAGATATTCGGCATCGGCAGGGGGGTGGACGTCCTCGTGTACCTGAGCATCGTGTTTTTGATTTACTCGGTATACAGGATATATTCCAAGATCGAGAAGCTTGAGCAGGACATGACAAAGCTTACCAGGGAGATCGCACTGAGGCAGGAGAAGAAGAAATGAGCCAGGGATATACCAAGATGAAAATATGCATAATCATAGGCACGCGGCCAGAGATAATAAAGATGTCCCCGCTCATCAGGGCGTGCGAGAAAAAGAAGCTTGATTATTTCATCCTCCATACGGGCCAGCATTACAGCTACGGCATGGACAAAAAGTTCTTCGAGGAGCTTGAGCTCAAAAAGCCGAGATACAACCTCAATGTCGGCGGCCAGGAGTACAGGAAGCAGGTCGGCATGATGATAAGGGAGATAATGGCTGTCCTGGAGAAGGAAAAGCCGGATATAGTCTTCGTGCAGGGCGACACGAACAGCGTGCTTGCCGGCGCGCTTGCGGCAAACAAGCTGAAGATAGCCGTAGGGCACCACGAAGCCGGACTCAGGAGCCATGACCTGACCATGCTCGAGGAGACCAACAGGATAATCACGGATCACATTTCCGACTTCCTCTTCGCGCCGACAAAGGCGGCGCTCAAGAACCTCAAGGATGAAGGATTGAACGACAACAAGGTGTTCCTGACAGGTAACACAGTGGTGGATGCAGTCGAGCAGAACCTGAAAATCGCTGAAAGCAAGGTCGATATCCTTGGAGAGCTCGGCCTGAAGAAGAAAGGCTACATCGTCGTCACTGCGCACAGGGCAGAGAACGTCGATATCGAGAAGCGGCTGAGAGGGATACTTGACGGCCTGATGCTTGTCCAGCAGCACTCTAAGGTTCCTGTAATCTTCCCTGCGCACCCGAGGACCGCAAGCAACATAAAGAGATTCGGGCTGAAGGCTCCTGAAGGGGTCAGGCTCATCGAGCCCCTGGGCTACCTCGAGTTCCTCCAGCTCGAGGCGAATGCAAAGCTGATAATAACTGATTCTGGCGGACTCCAGGAGGAGGCGTGCATACTGAAAGTGCCGTGCGTGACAGTCAGGGACAATACCGAGCGGCCCGAGACGGTCGATGCAGGGATAAACATCCTTGCAGGGACTGAGCCGAAAAGGATACTCGAGTCAGCAAGGCACATGCTAAAGGTCGGAAAAGACTGGTCAAACCCGTTCGGCGATGGCAGGGCAGGCGAGAAGATCATCGATATCTGGCTCAAAGAATCTACTGAAAAGAAATAAAAAAAACCCCAAAAGATTATTAAATAGACCAAAAATCCCTTTCTGCATGAACATTTTGATAACATCCATAATAGACCTCGAGAAGACTTCCTACTCCAGGCTTCATCATTTCATAGAGCATCTTCTTGCAAAAGGCCACAAGGTTATCGTGATAAGCCTCAGGGACTCCTGGAAGCACAGGGGGGTCAGGCAGAACCAGGCGCTCATAAAAAAGATCAAGATCCGATATATCACTGACAGGGAGCTGAGCCCAATACTCCAGAAGGGCAAGGCATATTTCTCCATAAGCAGGCTTCTGAAGGGAATCAACCTCGAAAAAGTGGATGTCCATCTCGCTTACAACAGCCTTATACTGAGCTACCTGATATCGAAGAGGCTGAAAAAGCACGGCATAAAGACAGTCTACGACCTTGCAGACGACATGCCTGACATGCTCAGGAGCAGCACGCAGATACCAGCATTCCTTCGGCCGTTCGCAGGGTATTTCGGTAGCATCATGCTTGAGAAGAACCTCAACAAAGCAGCAATCGTGACAGTGTCTGCAAGAGAGCTCATAGGCAATCTCGACCTAGAGAGGTTTAGGCATCTTTACATCCCGAACGGAGTGGACCTGAGGAGGTTCCGTCCCCTGCAGGCAAAGCACAAAGGAGTTGTCGTCGGTTATCTCGGCGCCCTGCGTGAATGGGTCGATCTCAGGCCGATGCTGCTTGCAGTGAAGAACCTCAAGGGCTACAGGATAAATATCCTTGTCGTGGGCGGGGAAGAGGACCTGCCGAGATACAAGGAGTTCGTCAAAAAGGAGAGGATGGAGAGCATCGTGACATTTACAGGCAATATCCCTTATTCCGATGTCCCCCGCTATATCAACAGGATGGACATAACGACGGTGCCTTTCAGGAAGAACAGGGTTACTGACGGCACTTGCCCGCTCAAGCTCCTCGAATACCTCTCCTGCGAGAAGCCCGCGATCTGCTCGAAGCTGAACGAGATAAGGTCGATGCTCGGCGACAGGGTCCTCTACGCGTCGACAGTGAGGGAATGGGAGAAGCAGATAAGCGCACTCTACCATGACCAGATACTCAGGGACATGCTCGGCAAGCAGGGAAGGCAGTTTGTCCAGGACAATTTCAACTGGAAGAAGATCTGCGAGGACATGGAACGTGTCCTTGAGAAAAACAGCAGATGACTGTTCGGTTAATTTTATAAATATCCTGTTTTCCCTGGATTCAAAGAGGTTCTGGTAGATTGATTTGATAAGGATGGAAGCGGCTGATTTTATCGACTGGCTCAGGATACAGGAAGAGAACTTCCTGGCGGTCCTGTATCATTATGACCTGATGCTCAACAATGGCCTGAAAGTGCCGTCACACCATGAGCGTTTTCTGAAATATGAGAAAGCCATGAAGGGGTGGCTGGCAAAAATATCAAATTCAGGCAAAGAAAGGATATTCTCTGCCCATCACATAGAGGACCTGATAACCAATATCCAGTGCCTCAGCAAGACGAAAAGGGACTATCCTGACAAATACGGATTGAAACGGCCTTACTCGATACATCCGTACAGGTCCAGCATGATCCTCGGCGAACTGCTCGACCATGACGATCCGATCTATGACAGTTCGATGACGTCGGTGATAAACCATGATTTCTTGGACGAGGGCTTCGGCAACAATTACATCCTCCTGCTGACACATCTCCGGGAGAACGGCACGACACAGGATAGCAGGCTCGCTCACGAGTCCGCCCTTATCCATACGACGCCCCTGAATATCATGAAGAGGCTGGATGATCCCGACATAGCAGCCATCCTGGATGAATGTACCATCAAGAGGTACAAGCGGAGCTCAAGGATTTACAATATCAGCAGGTATGGCGACCCTGCGCATGCGATAGCGCTCCTGGCTGATGCG
Source organism: uncultured Methanosarcinales archaeon (assembly GCA_964469935.1). Classification (GTDB taxonomy): domain Archaea; phylum Nanobdellota; class Nanobdellia; order Woesearchaeales; family DSVV01; genus CAYXZQ01. Next base: position 17,175 of record CAYXZQ010000002.1, on the reverse strand, counting down.
ACAGACAACCTTATTGACAGGGACCTGTATGAGATCCAAAACCCTGACAAGACAGTGCTGAACGAGGTGGGATTCGGAATGGCGATATTAAGTGTCCTTGATTCGCTAATACCTGCAGGTTTCTGTGAAAGCGTCAAGGCACTGCATGCCTATGTGACCAACGGCAATTCCAAGGCCTCTGAGTACGCGGAAAGATACATTAGCCTCCTTGAACAGGACGAAGCCTTCTTCGAACAGGGATATTCGTCCATAACAACAGGTCTGGAACAATACAAAAACCTAAATTAACTTGAATCGAGCCTGTCGCTGAAGAACACAGCCTATGACATCGATTAATCCGCCTGTTCATAAAATTTTTATACTGCACGCCCAATCTCTGCACTCATGGGCGAGGAACATTCGATAATCAAGGATACGGTCGTGTTCTCTGTATGCAAGTACACGTCGTTCTTTCTTGTCGTGATCACCACGACCTATCTCCTAAAGCAGCTTTCTGTCTCGCTGTTCGGGCTGTACTCGGCGCTCATGCTGGTGCTCGAATACACCAGGTTCGCGTTCCTTCCGCTGTACTCCGCAAGCTACAAGAGGATACCCTTCATAAGGGGAAGGGGCAGGAGCGACAAGGAGATCCAGGAGGTCAGGGACCTCACTTTCGGCCCGACGTTCTACATCATGCTCCTGATAGCTGTCGGAGCCTTCATCAGCTCATTCATCCTCAACTACAGCCATGAGACCCTGACAGGGCTGAGGCTGCTCTCCGCAATCATCCTCTTCCAGCACTTCAACTTCTTCCAGCTCAATTTCCTCAGGATCGACAAGAAATTCTGGGCAGCGGGCATCCTCAATGTCGTCCTCTCGGCAAGCAAGCTCATCCTCGTGCTGCTTTTGGCCGGACCATACGGGCTCGACGGCGTCCTTGCGGCATTCATAATATCATACATCATAACAACGGTTACAGGACTCGTCATCGCCCCTTATAAATTCAGCTTCAGCCCGAAGAACATGAGAAAAAAGGCGCTGACACTCATGATAAAATCAGGCATCCTCCCTGCCCTGGTATACATAATATCCACAGCCTTCCTGACAGTCGACAAATGGATGGTGATAAGGTTCTACACAACGACCCTGCTGGGATACTACGGCTTTGCGGTGTTCATCATCGAGATAGTCGGCTACATACCGCAGGCCATAGGTGGCGTCATGTTCCCGAGACAGATCGAGGCGTACGGCAGGTGGAACTCATACTCGAAGATGAAGAACTACATACTGGTGCCCACAACGGTCATAGCCTACTCCATTCCCTTCATCATCGCAGGCGCATTCTTCTTCCTGAACCCGTTCGTGAACTTTTTTGTCCCAAAATACATACCCGCGATCCCTATAGTGTACATCCTTATGTTTGCCGCCTTCTTCGCATCAGCCAAGATCCCGATAACGAATTTTCTGATCTCGATAAACTTCGAATGGAACATCATCGCCATAAGGACCATGATGATCGCTTTCGTGCTGGTCCTCAACATAATATACATCAGCCAGGGCTACGGCCTCCTGGGCGTCGCGCTCGCTACGCTTATCGCCTATCTCATCGAGTTCTTCATTTTCTGCTTCTACACCCTGAAGACGCTGAGATTCAATGTCCCGGACATTCTCAAATCCACAGGCATGTACGTTTTCCCTTTCGCCTACATGGCGCTGCTCTTCTACGTGCTCGGCCTCTTCGACTATTCCGCAGGCGAAGGCCTCGCATCGTTCGTCGTGCCGGCTGTGAAATACGTGATATTCTGCATACTGAACATCCCGCTCCTCTTTTATGTCGACAGGAAGACAAAGGTCATCTCGATGCTGTACAAGATCTTTGTAAGGGACATCTGGACAAACATTTCCAGGCTCGACCCGGGCCTCATATTCAGGACATGAAGGCAAAAGGCAGGGCGGGCTTTACCTGATGTGCATAAAATTTATAAGTCATCCAGGGTTCATAGCATCATATTGGCGTGGAGACGGGCACTGTTTCCATACATATCCGGCCGGAGGCGAGCAAGATTTTCAAGGACAAGACCATACTGATAACAGGGGGCACGGGATATCTCGGGATCGCCCTGACAAAAGAGCTGCTCAAGCAAAAGCCCCAGAGCATCAGGCTCTTTTCCAGGGACGAGGTCAAGCATCACAGAACCCAGGAGCTTTTCGGCAATGACCCGAGGCTCAGGAACCTGATAGGAGACGTGAGGGATTATGAGAGGCTGCACAAGGCCATGCGGGACGCAGACATCGTCATCCATGCCGCAGCCCTGAAGAGGCTGGACATGATCGAGTACAATGTGGAGGAATCGATCAAGACAAACATCCTCGGCACGCTCAACGTGGTCAATGCATGCCTCGCAAACAGGGTCGAGAAAGCCGTCTTCGTCTCGACTGACAAGGCATGCTCTCCCGTGAATACCTACGGGGCATCAAAGTTCGTCGGCGAGAGGATATTCATCGAGAGCAATTACAACAAGGGCACGTGCCCGACCAGGTTCCTTTGCGTGAGGTACGGCAACGTGCTTGAGAGCACCGGCTCTGTCATCCCGTTCTTCGAGGAGAAGATAAGGAACGGGGACAAGATACCCCTGACCGACGAGCGCATGACGCGCTTCATCATCACCCCTGAGCAGGCTGTCAAGCTCATATTCGACGCATTCGAGACAGGCCGAGGAGGGGAGGTCTTTGTCCCGAGACTGCCTTCCTTCAGGATAATAGACCTTATCGACATACTCAAATCCAAGAACAGGAGCAAAAACAGCGTGGAGGTAATCGGCATAAGACCCGGCGAGAAGCTCCATGAGGTGATGATCAACTCCAGCGAAGTGCCCAGGACGTACGAATACAAGGGAAACTACATCATAGTATCGCAGATAGAGAAGTATATAGACGACAGGAAGCCTGCTTATTTCAAGGGCAGGAAGATGACAGAGAAGGACATGGACGAATACAGCTCGAAGGACAATCTCATCAGCAGGGACGAGGCCGAGGATTTCTTCCGGAGCCAGGGACTCTTGTAAAATGGTGGACATCCTCGTTCCGCAGGTGGGATACGTCGAGCGGGACACCCTTGTCCTGTACAACGTGATGTACTATCTCGAGAGAGGGGGTTATTCTGTCAAGGTCGTCCCTCATTTCGACCTGCACGCCCTCTTCAGGCACAGGCCGAAATATCTCCTTCTCACCGACGCGAACGGGGATTTTTACGCGGTCATGTTCGCCAGGTACGCAAAGAGACTCGGAATGACCACGGTCTCGCTGAGCGCAGAGTCCAACCACGAGTCCCAGGTCCTCGACACATTCTGGGGCTACAACACCAGGAGGGAGATGAACGTCGACCTGAGGTTTGTCTGGAACAGGAAGATAAAAGAAGACGTCCTTGCCGACTGCCCGGATTACAAGGGAGTGATAGACGTGTCAGGGGCAGTGGGCTTTGACAAGTACAGGTGGATGAAATACAAGGACAAGAAGACGCTCCTGAAAAAATACGGCAAGACGAGATTCAGCAAGGTCTTGACCTATGCCGGCTGGAACTTCAGCTATTTCGTCGACGAGAAAAGAAGGGAGACGAATCCCTTTGAATATTCAGATGAGGAGGTCGAGCGCAGGAAGCTCGACCTGGAGTTCGTCAGGGACGTTCTCGGAAGGGCCCTGGCCGACAATCCCGACATCCTGTTCATCTTCAAGAAGCATCCGGGCCTCCTGCCAGGGGTCCTCGAGATCCTGGACGAATGGTCGGAGCTGGACAACGCAATCGTCATGCAGTACGAGGAGAACATCTACGACCTCATAAACGTCTCAGACATCTGGCTGGTGTATGACAGCACAACATCTGTCGAGTCGTGGATACTCGGCAAGCCCGTCATCCAGGTCGTCCCCGAGGCAGAGGACTACAGCAAATGGTATAGCAGGATGCACGAGGGGAATGTCATCGCAGGCAGCATCGGGGAGCTTCAGTCCTACATCGACGAATTCTACAGGTATGGACATATCAAGGCATTCGACGACAGGTCGGGGTTCAGGAAAGGGTTCGTCCGCATGAAATCGGAATACCTGGACGGTCTGAACGGGTTTCGGACAGCCCGGAAGATAGACAGTTTCCTGAAGAAGAACAAGCCTAAGAAGAGGCGCTTTTCTCCTGGACTGTATCTCAACACTGTGATATTCAACATGGTCCATTACATGATACTGTACCTGCCTTTCATCAGGAAATACGATTTTTTCAGGTCACGCTACAGAACTTTTCCAAAGGTCCTTGAGAACAAGGGGCATTACCAGAAGATGATAGGCGATTTCGCAAAGTCCAAGGGTGTTGTATGAATGGCGATCAACTATGGCAGGCAGACAATCGGCGAAGATGACATAAAGGCAGTATCAGACGTGCTCAGGAGCGATTTTTTGACAACAGGACCGCTTGTGGACAGGTTCGAGAAGAGGTTCGCGGAGTTTGTCGGAGCCAGGTTCGCAGTCGCTGTCAGCAACGGCACCGCAGCCCTGCACCTGGCCTGCCTGGCGGCGGGCGTGAAGGGAGGGGAGGTCATAACATCGCCGATAACATTTGCCGCCAGCGCAAACTGCGCGCTTTACTGCGGGGCAAGGCCGGTGTTCGCCGATATCGACAAGCACGGCCTGATAAACCCTGAAGAGGTCGAAAAATCTGTAACCAAGAAGACCAGGGCTCTCATACCCGTGCATCTTGCAGGACTTCCGTGCAACATGGAGCAAATCTCAGCTATCGCTAAAAAGCACGGCCTCACAGTCATAGAGGACTGCTCCCACGCGCTAGGGGCAGAGTACAAAGGCTCAAGGATAGGGGATTGCAGGCACTCTGACATGTGCACATTCAGCTTCCATCCTGTCAAGCTCATGACAACCGGGGAAGGCGGCATGATAACGACCAATTCGGAAAAGATTTACAAGAGGCTGAAAAAGCTCAGGAACCACGGCATCACAAAGGAGCCGAAAGAATTTGTGGGCAGGCCCGACGGCCCATGGTATCATGAGATCCAGGAGCTCGGGTACAACTACAGACTGACTGACATCCAGTGCGCGCTCGGCCTGGGACAGCTGACCAAGGCAGAAAGGTTCATCAGGGACAGGCAAAAGATTGCCGGGAAGTATCAAAAAGAGCTCGGACCGGTCAGGGAGATAGAGCTCATCGGAGTTCCGAATGACCGGACCCATGCATATCATCTATTCATCATAATGCTTGACACACCAAAAAAGAGGCTCGGCCTTTTCGAGCACCTGTCGAAAAGCGGTATAAACTGCCAGGTGCACTACATCCCCGTGTACCTCCATCCTTTGTACCAGGGACTCGGTTACGAAAGGGGGCTCTGCCCGAGAGCAGAGGAATTCTACGGCAGGATACTGAGCATACCCATCTATCCGGGGCTCACAGATGAGGAAACTGATACGATAATCACCAGTATAAAGGAATTCTTCTGAAGCGGGACAGAAAACGGACTCTGACTTAGCAATATCAGAAATACCTGGGGCGCCTCGGGGTCTTTATGTCATAGAATACAGGCTCTCTCACGTCTATTCCCGCTTCCTTCATGTAATTCTTTGCCTTCTTCGTGCTCTGATCTGAATAATGGAAGATGTTCGCTGCAGACACAGCATCAGCTCCGGCCTTTATGCCTTCGACAAAATGCTTCCATTCCCCCACTCCGCCTGATGCGATTACAGGGATGCTGACCGCTTCCGCAACCTCGCCTATCAATTTAAGATCATATCCCTTCCCCTGCCCGTCCTGCTCGATAGAAGTGAGGAATATCTCGCCTGCGCCGAGCTCCTCGCATCTCTTTGCCCAGGCGGCAGGTTTCAGCCCTGTAGCCTCTGATCCCTGTGCAACATACACCTCGTCACCCTTTGCATCGATGGAGACGACTATACACTGGCTCCCGAACATTTTCGCCCCTTCGGTCACCAGGCTGTTGTTCCTGAATGCCATGGTGTTGATGACCACCTTGTCCGCCCCTGATGCGAGAAGCAGCCTGATATCCTTGACTGAATCTATGAACCCGCCTACGCTTAGCGGAACAAAGCATCTCTTGGAGATCTCATTTATGGAATCCACGAACTTCTCCTTTTCCGGGCCCCCCCTGGTCACGTTGAGTATGACTATCTCGTCGATCGCCCAGTTGTTGAAGAACTCGACAGCGACAAAAGCGTTGCCCACTGCATTGGTATGCCTGAAATTCCTGCTCTGCACGAGTATTCCGTCCTTCCAGAGAAGGCACGCTATGAGCCTGTTCTTAACCATCTTTCACGAACCTTACGAAATTCTTCAGGAGCATCAACCCTGCGCCCTGGCTCTTTTCCGGGTGGAACTGGACCCCTATGATGTTGCCCTTCTGCACCCCGGCGATCAGCTTCTCTGCATGGAACGTGGTGGCGATTATCGTATCTTTCTCCTCGGCATCAAAGAAATAGCTGTGGACATAATAGAATACCCCGCTTTTACCGAGGCCGGAAAATATCGGCACGTCCTCCCTGAGCTCGGTGTCGTTCCAGCCCATGTGAGGGATCTTGAAGCCGTCCACGTGCTTAATCTTCCTCACCCGGCCCTTCATCCAGCCGAATCCCCTGCAAAGACCGTGCTCCTCGCTCTCTTCCCCGAGGAACTGCATGCCGAGGCATATCCCGAGATAAGGCTTCTTCTTTTCCAATACCTCGGATTCCAGGGCATCCTTCATCCCCATCCTCTCAAGCTTGCCCATGCCGTCGGCAAACGCGCCCACCCCGGGCAGGATCATGCCGTCAGCCTTCGGCAGGTCTGAAGGGTCAGAGCATATGAAAAATTCAGTGCCAAGTGCCTCCAGGGCATTGGCGACCGACCTGAGGTTGCTCGCCCCGTAGTCGATGATGGCTATCATCATAACCAGATGTATTCCTTGTCCTCCTCGACATGGTCGTCCCGGGAGTAATACGGGCTTTTCGTAGGCGCGATGGGCTTCCTGTCCTCTTTGAGCTTGAGCCTTGCCTTTTCAACGCCCTTGTCATGGACATGATTTGCCACGCTGTCCTTTGCTACCCAGACACCGTTCTTCTTCTCCCATATCGAGCTGTCACGCATTGGCTCTATCATGTCCAAGAACTTCTTCTCGTCCCAGCCCACGAACTTCAGCCAGATGTCAAGGTCGCTCGGCCTCACGTGGTCGTATTTTTTTACCATCTCGATGCCCTCCTCCCTTGTCATCCTTCCGTGGCGTATCTCCATGGACGCATCGTCTGTCGCCCTGCCGTACCCGAACTTGAGGTACTTCAGGTAATCATGCGTTCCGTTGGCATGGATGTCGTCCAGCTTGTCATAGAGGTGGAATGTCCTCTCGCGCTTTTGGGCTGTCTCGAAATTGAACTTGTCGATCATCAGCTTAGTGTGCTTCCTTGCATCCCAGGGGACGAAATTCGCAAGGAAGATACCCCTCACGCCCACCTTTTCGATATCCTCGTTGCTGGGATAATAGAAGGGGTCAAGGTCGTCTTCGGTTATTCCCGGGTTTTCCGGGTCCTCCAGTATGTCGTCGGGCTCAAAGCCCCTCATGCTGTGGTCCCTCCTGTCCTTCTTTGAGAACTCCAGCATGTCTTCCTGGTTGTACATGCCGAGCATGTCGGAAAACCCGTGCTCGCCCCAGATGATTAGTGGGATCCTGTACATCACCGCGGCCTTGATGGGAAAGGTGGTTATGCCTGCATGGTAATGCCAGGTCAGGTCGCCCACCTTCTTTACCATGAACGTCGATAGCTTTCTCGCGCTCTCGGGATTGGTAGTGAACCTGAGGATGTCAGTACCGAACTGCGTTGTCATGTTAGTGAGATTCCTGATTCCCCTCTTTGTATTGAAGCCGTGGTTATAGCAGACGAGCAGCGGATTGTACCCGAGCAGCTTCTTTATCACATAGGTCTGGAAATGGCTGTCCTTGCCTCCGCTGACAGGAATGATGCAGTCGTATTTCGACCCGTTCGCCCTCGCTTTCTTGCTGTACTCCTTCAGGATCTCCTTGAGCTTTTCCATCTGCTTGTCCCAGTCAATCTTTGGCCTCGACTCGTGAAGCCTGCATCCGCTGCAGACACCCTCTTCGTCGAAGATTATAGCTGGCTTTGCATTCTCAGGATATACGCACCTTGCACAATATCTCATTATATCACCCTCACTTGACCTGATAATCAACATTTAAATATTTTATTAATGTCTGTTAAAGTCTGCAATTCATAACTTATTTAAATGCTTATCCAATACTCTGCGCCATGCTGATGGCAATAATCCCTGCAAGAGGAGGCTCGAAGAGGTTCCCGAGGAAGAACATAGCTCTTCTGGATAAGAAGCCATTGCTCCAATACGCAGTGGAAGCTGCAGAAAAGGCAGCGATATTCGACAGGATCGTCGTATCGACAGACGATGAAGAGATAGCAGGTATCGCCGAAGGACTAGGGGCTGAAGTGCTTATTAGAGATGTCGCGCTCGGAAGCGACGACGCGACTGTGCCGCAGGTATGCATAGATGCCATATCAAAGTATGAAAAGAAGGGCTTCGCCGTAGAGGCAATCTGCATACTGCTGCCGACAAGCCCCCTGAGGGCCGGTGATGACATCAGGAAAGCATTCGAGCTGTTCGAATCCTCAGGAGCTGACTATCTCATGTCCGTAACAGACTACAGGTATTCACCATTCAGGGCGCTCAAGAAGGGAGGCGACGGGTTTCTCAATCCGCTTTACGGCAGGGAATACCTGACACAGGACCAGAAGAATCCCGAGGTCTTTGTCCACGACGGCTCCATAATTTTCGCAAGAGCAGCCCAGCTCAGGAAGGACAGGACATACTACGGCGAGAGGATAGTGGGATACTACATACCCCCGAAGAGGACTGTCGACATAAACGAGCCTTTCGACCTCGAGCTGGCAGAATATCTAATCAGGAGAGTAAAATGAAGAAAGCCAGGAAATTGAGGATAGGAAACAGGACAGTCGGAGAAGGCGAGCCATGCTTCATCGTGCTTGAGGCAGGACCTACCATATACGACCTCGAGTCCGGAAAGAGGCTCTGCAAGGCAGCTGCCGATTCAGGGGCGGATGCTGTCAAGTTCCAGATAATGGACGTCGACAGGCTCATGGGCGACAAGTCCGTGGATTTCACATACGGGACAGCTGACGGCGACGTGACAGAGAGATTATATGACATACTCAAGAGGAGGGAGCTTCCTGTCGCGCAGTGGAAGGAGCTAAAGGAGTACTGCGACGAGCTGGGCATCCTGTTCTTCTCCACCGCGTTCTTCCCCGAAGAGGTGGAGCTCCTGAAGGAGATCGGCTCATGCGCAATCAAGATTGCAGCAGCGGACATAAACCATACCTTCCTCATCAGGTATGCGGCAAAATCAGGCCTTCCTGTCATACTTGACGCGAGGGGGACCCTCGAAGAGCTGGAAAGGGCTGTCAGCGTCTGCAGGGGCAATGGGAACGACAATATCATGATAATGCACTGCCCGCCGGGCTACCCCTGCAGGGACGAGGAGATAAACTTCTCTGTGCTCCAATTTCTCAAGGACAGGTTCGACTGCCCTGTCGGGTTCTCCGACCATTCGGTCGACGCCCTGATGGATTACGCATGCATGGGCTTCGGAGCCGACTGCATCGAGAAGACAATAACCCTTGACAAGACCACGAGGAGCGCCGAGCATTACATGTCTCTCGAGCCTCATGAGCTCAAGGGTTTTGTCGAGAATGTCCGCAAGATAGAGAGGGCTGTAGGAAAGCCGGAGGACGTGTTCGCGCTCAGGCCCGGGCTTGCGGGAAGGAGGAGCCTTGTGGCTATCAAGGACCTCAAAAAAGGAGCAGTCTTGAAACTGGAGGACCTGGATTTCAGGAGGCCGGGCACAGGCATAACAGCTGACAGGTACGAGGAATTCCTTGGCAGGAGACTCAGGACTGATGTCAAAAAAGACGTATTTTTAGAAGAAGGCATGTTTGTATAAGGCGATGATGGCATATGGTCGACACCAAGACAAGAATCGGGAAAAAAATTGTTGGGAAAGGCGAGCCATGCTACTTTATAGCCGAGGCTGGCGCGAATTTCAGGATATCCGACGACCCGGTCAAGAATTATGAGCAGGCATTGAGATTGATCGACATCGCTGCTGAAGCCGGGGCAGATGCTGTTAAATTCCAGGTCTACCGCGCAGAGAAGCTGTATGTAAAGGACGCTGGCCACGCGGATTACATAGGCAAGAAAAAGAAGATATACGACATAATCAGGGAGATGGAGCTTCCTTATGAATGGCTGCCGAAGCTGAAGGGGCATTGCGACGACAAGGGCATCATGTTCCTTGCGACGCCGTTTGACAATGCATCTGCCGACGAGCTGGAGAAAGCGGGGATTGAGGCCTACAAGCTCGCGTCATACTCCATAACAGACTTCCCGCTGCTCAAGCATGTAGCCGGGAAAGGCAAGCCTATGATAATCTCTACAGGGGCATCGGACATGGATGATGTAAGAAAAGCAGCGGATTACATAAGGAAATGCGGCAATGAAGATATAATCCTTCTGCAGTGCACGGCAAAATACCCTGCGCCCATGTCAGCCATGAACCTCAGCGTCATACCGGAGATGATGAAGGAATTCGGATGCCCTGTCGGCCTGTCTGACCACTCGAGGGAGCCGCTGATCGCCCCTCTTGGAGCAGTAGCCCTCGGCGCATCTGTAATCGAGAAGCATTTCACAACAGACAACAGCCTGCCGGGACCGGACCACGGGTTTGCGATACTGCCTGATGAACTTAAGGAGCTTGTTTCGGGCATCCATAAGCTGGAGCAGGCGCTGGGTTCAGGGGAAAAACATGTGGGCGATGCTGAAAAAGAGCTGCACAGCTTTGCCAGGCATTTCATATATTCTATCAAGCCAATTAAGAAGGGGGATAGGTTCACGAAGGAGAACATCGGCGTGCTCAGGCCGGGAAAAAAAGAGCAAGGGCTTGAGCCCGACCGTTATGAAGATCTTCTCGGCAAGACAGCATCAAGGGACATCGGCCTGCAGGAGCCGATAAGAGAGGGGGATGCCGATGACTGACGAGATATATTTCAGGTTCGCCGGGCCGGAGGATTCCGAAGACCTTCTAAGATGGAGAAACGACCCGGTCACGAGGAAGTACTCATTCAATACCAAGAAGGTGCAGAAGAAAGACCATGTAAAGTGGTTCGGCAGCTCGCTTTCAAACCCGAAGAGGAACTTGTTCATCGTCACTGACAGTAAAGGCAGCAAGCTCGGCCAGGTGAGGTTCGACAGGGAGGGAAGGCATGCAGAGATAGACATCGCAATCGCCCCGGAGTCCAGGAGCAGGGGCATAGGTACCAGGGTGCTGAAAGAATCCGCCAGGTTCTACCTTGACAATTTCGACGTGCAGTACATCATCGCCAATATCAAGCACGAGAACATAGCATCTGTAAGGGCGTTCGAGAAGAGCGGATACAAGCTGCACAAGGACCACGGGGAATTTGTCGAGTTGAGGTATGCAAGATGAGCATGGCAAATGAGACAATGACAGACGACAAGAAGAACATGGTAGTCGTGACGATCAAGTCATGGAATGTCGGCAATTTCAACAAGATCGAGAAGGAGCTCGACAGCTTCAGCTGGACACTGATAGACAAGAAGGAAGACCTGACATCCGAGAGGCTCAGGGAGCTGAACCCCGCGTACGTGTTCTTCCCGCACTGGTCATGGATAATCCCGAAAGATGTCTACGAGGATTTCGAGTGCGTGGTCTTCCACATGACAGACCTTCCGTTCGGAAGAGGGGGAAGCCCGCTGCAGAACCTCATCTCAAGAGGGATATACAGGACAAAGATATCGGCGATAAGGGTCGTGAAGGGGCTTGATGCAGGCGACATATACATGAAGAGGGACCTCGACCTTTCGAGCGGCAGCGCTGAAGAGATATTCAGGAAAGCCTCTGACATCATATTTCGGATGATGGCAGAGATCATCAGGGACAGACCAGCCCCGAAAAAGCAGGAGGGCGAGGTAGTGGAGTTCAAGAGGAGGACACCGGAAGAGAGCAGGATTCCTGACGACGCAGCAATATCGAAGGTCCATGACTGGATAAGGATGCTCGACGGAGAGGGCTATCCGCCTGCGTTCATCGAATCAGGCAGGCTCAGGCTGGAGTTCACCAGATCCAGGCTTTCGGACGGGAAAGTCAGGGCTCATGTGACGATCAGGGTGATGGAAGATGAAGAATAAGGTTCTTGTCATAGCTGCCCATCCGGATGACGAGGTATTGGGCATAGGCGGGACAGTCCTGAGGCATGCCAGGTCGGGTGATGATGTCTACTGCTTAATCGCTGCCGAGGGCGTGACTTCACGGCTCGCGAAGGGGAAGAAAACTGATGCAGATGTCAAGAGACTGCGAAAGGAGAGCCTCAATGCAGCTGACATACTGGGATTCAAAGAGGTCTTCTTCCTCGACTTCCCTGACAATGCAATGGATTCAGTGCCGTTGCTGGATGTTGTCAAGGGGTTCGAGAAGGTCATGGACAGGCTGAAGCCCGACATAATCTATACCCATCACGAGAACGACCTCAATGTCGACCACAGGATCTGCTTCCAGGCTGCTATGACAGCGGCTAGGCCGATCGGAAAGGATTGCGTGAAAAAGATATATGCTTTCGAGACTTTGTCGTCTACAGAATGGCAGTCGAAGGGCGAGGGTGTCTTCAGGCCGAATGTCTACTATGATATCTCAGGAGTGATGGATGACAAGCTTAAGGCGATGAAGGCGTACAGGAGCGAGCTTCGGAAATATCCCCATCCCAGGTCTCTTGAAGGCATAAGGATACTGGCGCAGTTCAGGGGGCTGGAATCAGGGCTGGAACTGGCAGAAGCGCTGTGCCTGGTCAGAGAAATAGGATAATGGGCCTGCAAATGGGGGAAAAAAGGGTCAGGCTGGGGCTCAAGATATGGTCAATCAACCAGGAGTCCTTTACGAAGCTTGCCGAATTCTTAAGTGATGGGCTGATAGATTATGTCGAGCTCTACATCGTGCCCGGCACGTTCGACGGCGTTAAGCTTGAGATCCTTAAGGATGTTCCTGTCATATTCCACGCCCCGAACTACAACCACGGCTTCAGCATCACGAACAAGGACATGACTTATCATGAATCAATCAAGACAATCAGAAGATTCACCGAGTTTTTCGGCAAAAATAAGATAATCTTCCACCCCGGCTATGTGCTGGACAAAAAAAGGGACACAGTCCAGAGCCTTGTCATGAACATAAAAGGGCTTATGCCTGAGCTTGACATCATACTTGAGAACGTGCCTGCGGTCGGCTATGAGAACAATATCCCTCTGGTCATATCCAGGCCTGAAGAATACAGGGAAGTGCTGGACAAGACCGGCTGCAGATTCTGCCTTGACATCGGCCACGCGATTGCAGCATCGAATACGCATGGTAGGAAGATGATGGGTTTTGTCAGGGATTTTCTGGGTTTAGGACCTTATATGTTCCATCTCAGCGACAGCCGTAAGGATAAAGAAGTAGACGAGCATCTGCACCTGGGCGATGGAGACCTGCCCCTGAGGGATCTTGTCAGGCAGATACCTGAGGGTGCTTATCTTTCGCTCGAGACTCCCAAGACAGATTTTCTGAATCTTTCAGAGGACCTGGAGAACCTGAAGAAGCTGAGAAGGCTGCTCTCAGATTGAACCTGACTCATCTCTTTTTGTTTTTGAGTGCCTGTTCGTATATCCCTGCATATTTTTCAGTGATTCTGTCCCAGGCAAAGCCTTTTTTGACGAGAGTGTGGATGCTCTTCCCGAATGATTCCCTTTTTTTCTTGTCCATCAGGTTGCGTACTGCCTTTTCAATCTCTTTTGTGCTGTTGTGGCTGACTAGATAGCCTGTCTTTTCGTCCTTCACGATGTCTTCTGCAATGCCTACTCTTGTCGATATTATCGGCAGCCCTGCTGCTCCTGCTTCGAGCAATGTCTGGCCGAAGTTCTCCCAGACAGAGGTGTATATGAAGATGTCTGCGTTCATGTATTCGTTTATCAGGTCTTTTCCGTATTTCGGGCCTGTGAAAACGGAATTTATGCTGTATTTTGCAGCTGTGTGCCTGAGCAGGTCAAGATACCCGAGCCTGTCCGTGTCAGTCCTCCTCGCCTCACCGCCGACAATCCTCAGGCTGATTCTTCTGTCGTCGATATCCTTCAATGCATCGAGCATGGGCATGAGGTTCCTGTCCTTTGTGATCCTCCCGACGAACAGAAGCACTATCTTGTCGTCGTCTCTTTTTCTCATGCTTTGCCTGTAGTCATTGACATCGATTCCCATGGGGACTATGTGCAGCTTCTGTTTTTTCACGCCGAAATCAAGCGCCTCGCCATATTCCTGGTTCGATGAGACGATGACTGCATCTGATCTTTTTATGTGCTTTTTTCCGCCTAACAGGTCGTAGGACCAGTACGGGGCTTTATTTATGCCCTTGGTTATTTTCTTATATCCATGCAGCCCTCCGTGGGTGTTGATGATGAACGGTATATTCAGCTTCTTTGCAGCCTTGTATGCAATTTCCGACTGGTAGCTCCTGTAGTTGTGTGCGTGGATGAGGTCCGGGCGGAATCTGATGAACTCCTTCTTCATCTGGGGCGTGTAGAGGTATTTGAGATACTTCCCTTTGACTTTGAATCTCCTTACAGGGATGCCCTTGTAATCCTCTTCAGAAGGGCTCTCTTCTGCCATGTAGTCTGTAGTGAAGATGCTGGAAGTGATGTTTTTTTCTTTGAGCTTTTTGCTTATCATGTATGCCTGGTTCGCAGGGCCTGACATGAACGGGTAGAATGACTCGATTGTTCTCAGTATCTTCATTTTCTGTATGTATGGCCCGGGGCGATATCTTATCTGCTGCCCTTGGCAGACTTCACTATGCCGAATGTCGTCTCTGTGGCTGTTATGCATTCCTCTGCTGTCACGAGCGAGTTCTCTTTTCCTGTGAGGTGTGCTGCAAGCTCCCTCATCTCCTGCGCGTGGCCCTCGTCTGCCTTTCCTGTGTAGACTGGCTTGCCATTGAGCCTTATCTTCGAGAGGCTGCTCATCTCGATTGTGTTTGCGTCCTGGATTATGGTGCAGGATTCCCTGTCAGCGCCCGAGCTTCCTATGCATGAGTATGTGAGAGTGCAGACGCTCCCGTCCTGGTATTTTATGACAGCTGATATGTTGTTGTCGTCATTCCCGCCTGCTGAAGAGAGCTTGCTTGCCTGGACTGTCACGGGCTTCGATCCTGTGAGGAAATTGAAGATATCTAAGATATGGCATGCCTCGCCTATGACTCTGCCCCCGCCCACATCAGGCTGGTTGACCCAGTGGTCTGCAGGCAGGAAGGTATTGTTGAATACGTAATTTACCATCATCGGAGACTTGTCTGAGAGCATTGATTTGATCTTTTTGAATACAGGCGAGTACCTCCTGTTGAACCCGCATGCATAGGTCCTGGCGGTTTTCCTTATCTCTTTTGCCAGGGACTGGAAGGATTTCTCATCGATCGCCATGGGCTTCTCAGAGAACACGTGCTTTCCCTTTTTTAGGGCCTCTGCTGCAATCTCTGCATGGCTGTCGTGCCTGGTCCCTATAATCACCAGGTCGACATTCTTGTCGTTTATGATGTCTGCATAGCTCGTGCTCGCGATCTTCGCCCCGTGCTCTCTTGCGAGCTTCTTTGCATTCGGCCCGCTCTTTGTCGCTATTGCATATAGTGAGAATTCCTTTATGTTCTTTATCGCCGGCAGTATGAAGCCTTTGACGAACTGGCCAGCGCCGATTATTGCGACATTTATCTTTCCGGTCTTTTTGAATTTTTCATCTGCGACAATTGTCTGCGCTTCGTCTTTGGGGTTGTACCTCAAGAGCGCAGTCATCATCTTGCCCTGCTCGAGTCCGCTGTAGGCTGTCTTTGCGTCGCTGATGTCGAATACATCTTTTTTCATCTCGCTTATGTCGAGCTTCTTTGTGGAGAGGAGTTCAAGCACTGCTTTTAGGTTCCTGCCGGATGTCCATCTTGCGTATTCTATAGGGTAATCCTTTCCCTGCTCGTAGATCTGGTCCAGGGAGCCTGCGCCGAATGCAGTGGATATTTTGAAGTCCAGCTCTTTTTCGAACATCTTCTGCCTGTCTATATCAAGATTGCATATCCCTAACAGGACAACCCTGCCTTTTTTCCTGCACATGTCGAATGCGTCATTGACAAGGTTCTTTTTCGAGGATGCCGCTATTATGACGCCGTCTGCGCCTGCTCCGTCTGTTGCATTCATGACGTTCTTTATCGTGTTTCTGGTTATTCCCACGTCGATGTACGACTTTCCTGTCTTCTCCCTGTCAATGTCTATTCCTATGACCCTGCAGCCGTTCGTTCTCAGAAGCTGGGCCACCATCTGTCCTATGAGCCCGAGGCCTATGACAACTATGTTTTCGCCGAGTTCTGGCTGGAGTTGTCTAATTGACTGGAGCGCTATGCATCCTATGCCTGAGAATGCTGCATCATCGAATTTCAGGCCTTTGGGTATCTTTGCTGCCAAGGTCTTCGGCACTGCGACGTATTCTGCGTGGTTTGCAAAGCCAGAGCCTATGCATGCGACCCTGTCTCCGACTCCGAAGCCTGCTGCGTTTTTTCCGGCTTTCACCACTGTCCCTGCCGAGCTGTAGCCTAAGAGGTGCCAGACATCGAGCCTGCTCTTGACCACGTCCATTGTCTTTTTCACGCCTGAGCTCTTGGCGAAGTCCAATACCTGTCTTGTCAGGTCAGGCCTGTCGAGCGCCATCTTCCATAACGGCTTTTTCATCAGGCTTATCATGGATTTTTCCGTGCCTGCGCTGAGGACTGAGAAGGCGTTCTTTACAAGGAGCTCGCTGTCGCTAATCTCCGGGACAGGGACATCCTTCACCCTGACCCTTCCGCTCTTGTCGAATATGACCTGTTTCATGCTGTTTTAGCCTCTCTGCTTACTGAGATGATTATTCCATTTATAAATTTTAGGAATGACAGGTACTTTTTATGGTTTATCAGAACATCTCATAGATGAACGGAGATACTGAATCTGATTGTCTGACATCGGCGAACTCAGGAGCTAGCTTCATGAGCTTTTTCGGGAGTTTTTTTAGT
>CAYXZQ010000001.1:54137-92867 GCA_964469935.1 uncultured Methanosarcinales archaeon | reverse complement strand
GAATTGTCAGCGTACTCCCTTCCGTTGATGTCTGCAGTCAGGTTTATCGAGTCAGGCTCAGGCGCGACACTGTCCCTGTCGACTATCGTGCCGTCAGATGGCCATGTCTCATCGACAGCTCCAAGGACCTGAAGGGTGTTGCTGCAATCCCTTGTGCCGTCTTTCATCCCGTCAAGAGGGGTGATGCATGCCTGCCACACGTCGCCTGCCGATGTCTCCTGGCTGACAATGGTGTCTGACCTGCCTCCTGAGAGCACAGCCACCTGCTCAGGGGTGAGCGCCCTGTCGTATATCCTTACGTCGTCGAGCGTCCCGTTGAAATACCTCTGGGCCGCTGCGGGCCTTCCTATGTAGAGGTAATCCAGCCATGATGCGGTGTCATAGGGAAGGACATCCCCTTTGAGGTCGTCTGTGTCGACGAGGGTGCCGTTTATGTACATCATTGTCGTGTTCCTGTCCAGGTCCCATGTGACCATGATATGGTACCAGGTGTCAGGCGACAGGTTGCCTGAGAAGAGGTAGGTGTAATTACCGCTAGCCGACAGGGTGGCTACGCCGTCGTCATTGTCGCCGTAGAAGAACGTGAAGCCTTCCTGGCCGAGCCCCGCTGTGGGATGCTGTATGCCCAGGTGGAGCTCCTGCTCAGGCCCGAAGCCGCTGCCACCTGCCTCCCCTGCCCAGACGAGCATCTGCGGTTGGCTGAAGTCTTCCGGTTTTGCCCAGAGCTCTATCGTGCCTGAGCTCGTGTTAAGCACTGTGATGTTGATGCCTGAAATGTACCCACCAGTGCCGTTGAACGAATAAGCACCCCAGCCGTCGTATCCTCCTGACTGGAGCCATGTGATATTCACTGCTGTTCCCCGTTTGTCCAGGCCTGAGTAGTCTGATGTCATGTTCTTCATCGAGTCGAAAGGCATGTTGAGGGTCAGGAGCGGGCTGCTGTCAAGATACCATGCTATTATGTTCTTGATATCGTCGCCGTTCGCATCAAATGTAGACCTGTTGTAGACTGTGAGGTTCTCTGTCGTAAGGTTCGTCCCGTAAGTTGAGTTCAGCACAGGGGTTCCCTGTTCAGGAGGGAATTCTGGAGTGATCGTGATGTTCACCTTCGGCGTGATGCCTGATACAGAGTAGTTCATGCTCTCGTAGTTGACATAGAACACCCATGTCGAGTTTATCTTGCCAGTGGCATTCACAGTCCATGAGCTTGTACAGCTGTCCCCAGCCTTCATGTCTGCAAGGCATGCGTCGGTAGAGCTGTTCCTCGGGTTCTGCGACGTGGTGTAGAACGGAGTGCCGCTGTACATGGGGATGACTCCCTTGCCTGAATTGTTCTGGGGTGACCCTAGCGAATTTCCGGGCTCAGGCAGAATAAGCTTCCTGACCCAGACATCGTCGAACTGCGTGATGTCCCATGAATGCAGCAGCATTGTCCCGGACTTCTCGGTGCCGTCGGTCACATTGAAAATCAGCGTCTTGTCGGCGTAGCAGAGTATCCTGTTACCGAATGTGTTCAGCTCGAGCTCATAGTCATTGCCGGTAGTGGCCGTGAATGCCGACGAACCGAGGTTGTTCGTGGTATGACCCCCGTCGGTGAGTTCCATGTTCCCATTCTGGAACCCGAAAGTATAGCCATTTGCCGTGTCGATCCTCGTCGTCAGCTTCCAGTCAGCGTCTGCAGACTCGTGGTTAGCGATGGCCCTAAGAGAGCTGTTGCCTGTTGTTGTGGCCCTCGAGAGATCGCTGTCTCCGTTGTTGGTATTCCTCACCCTGTCGTTCAGTATGGACCAGGTGCCTGACGATTCTGTCCACCCGTTGCCTACTGTTCCGCTGTCAGGCCTGTTGAAACCGTCGTAGAAATCGAACACATTGCTGCCGTCGGCCGGCGCGGCCCCTGCATGCGAGTTGTTGTAATACATATAATAACCGTCGTCATACCCTCCGGATGCTATCGCTTTCTGCAATGCAAACCAGATTCCTGTATTGGCATTGTTGAAAGATGTCTCATTGAACCTGTCAAGCTCGATATTGTCTGTCCCGTTCCAGTATACTATCCTGAGGTCGCTGCCGTCATTGTTGAAATAGGATGAGGTTGTGTCGATGGTAATCCTGATGCTATAGCCTGCATCTGCCATGTATGCGCTGGGATTTGTCACATTGATGTTTCTCCTCAACCCGTAGGAGTTGTTCCACCAGTTCTTGTAGGGGTCGATTGTCGCCTGGACATATCCGCATTCTCCACCCTGGCAGGTTGTCCTGGAGGTGAATGTGAAAGGGTAGTTCTGGCTGGCATTGTAGTCAGTCGTCGGTTTCACCAGCGATGAAGACAGGGTTCCCCATGGAACTGTCCAGCTCACGCTTGCCGAATCGCTTATCCCTATCTTGTCATAGCACGTGACATCCAGCTGGAACTTTCCAGAGTCCTGTATCACTATGTCGCTGTTGTTGTATACGAACATGTCTGTAGACGAATTATAGCTTGAGTTGGAGTAGAAGAATGTCAGGCTGTCGGGTATGTTTGTGAGATTGAACGAGGCATTGGCTATTGCTTCGCCCTCATCTGTACAGTTTGCCCTGACCGCTTCAAGTGTATCTCCCCAAAGTATGTTGCTGCAGTCCTCCCACCCGACACCCTTCTCGAGGCACTGGATGAGGTTGACCTGCGGCATGGCCGTGTCTGCAATAGTTATGTTCACCTTGCCGGTTTCGGCACCTGAAATGTCGTGTCCGCCTGTGTCATTGTACATGGCCAAAAATTCCCATGTCGAATTGATTGGTCCTGTGGCGTTCACGCTCCATGTCGTTGTGCAGCTATCCCCCGGTTTCATGCCTGAAAGGCAGGCGGTTGTTGAATTGTCCATTGGGTTCTGGTTTATTGTATAGAAAGGCTTGTCGGCAGTGACCATGCTTATGAGTACGTATCTCTCAGCTGAGCCGTTGTAACCTGATGAAGGCGAGGGTGTCCCTGAGATTGTCGTGTAGTCAAGCCTCACCCTTCCGTCAGATCCGTCCCCGCCAGCGTCACCGTTCGAGGCTGCAGGGCCGCCTGGGCCTCCGTTTGATGTCACCGATCCTGACCCTATATGCATTTCTGACGCAGTGAGCAATAACGAGCCTCCGGAACCTCCTCCACCGCTGCCTGCCCAGCTTGCGCTGATGCTGCCTGCATCGCCGTCGCCAGAGATGGTCCCTGTCACTGACAGGTCATCGGCAAACAGCATGAGCGCCCCTCCTCCTGCGCCCCCTACACCTCCGACGAGTCCCCCTGCATTGTCAGCTCCACCGCCTCCTCCGCCCGAACCGATTGTGAATGGACCCAGGTCAGCCATGCCATAGGTGTTTCCTGCCTGGCCCCCGCCGTTTCCGCTGCCTGATGTTCCTGTTGCACTGTAACCTGCTCCTCCGCCAGCCGTACCGTCTGACTCGCCTGAGCATCCACCGACAGTGTTGTCTCCACAGCCTCCTCCTCCCCCTCCGTTGTTCCTGTTGTTCGTAGCAGAAGTGCCAATGCCATTGAAGGACTCTCCTCCCTGCCCATTGACAGTCGGCCCGCCCGGATCGCCGTATGTTCCTGCTCTGAATCCCTTGCCTGCCAGATCAATGCTGCCTGCAATCGTCACTGTGTTTCTTGCCCTTAATATCACGATTCCTCCAGAGTACCCGTCCCATGCTGGAGCAGTTATGGATGCGCCGGAATTGACAGTCACGGTCGTGTACTGCGGAACCCTTATCACCTGGGCTGATGTGGATGATGCGGCATCGAAGGTGCCTGAATAATAGCTGTTGGCTAGCCCTTGGTCCAGTGTGACTGAATTTCCAGCCACAGAGGAGATATGCACGAACTCGTACATTCCTGCCGTCCCGGCAGAGCTGTTCTGCATCTGGACGACCATTATCTCGTCTCCAGCCGAGAACCCGGTCGCGTCATTGACATTGATTGTATTGTCCCCTGACAGCTCGTTGCCTGTGAGGTAGGTATAGTCATTCACGACTGCACCCGACGAGCTTACTGTGAGCGGACCGTCGTTTCCAGTGCCGAATGCTGGGTTCGTGTGCCACAGGGATGCGTTCGCATCCCCGCATTCGCCTCCTGTGCAGTCGACTCTGGTCTTGAAAGTGAAGAACTCATCCCTGACCACGTTCTTGTCTATCAAGGGGTTTACGAGGCTTGCAGAGAGTGTCCCCCAGGGCACATACCATGTGCTGTTGTCCGATATGTAAGCATCCGGAGATTGATAGCATGTGACATTCAGAATGAAATGCCCAGAGTCGCTCACAGTCAGGTCTGCATTGTCATAATAGAACATGCTGCTCAAGTTATAGGAGGAGTTTGAATTGAAGAAAGTGTTTGCATCCTCTGCATTATGGAGAGCGAATGAGACGTCTGCGACCTGGTTCGGGCCGTTTGTGCAGTTGGCTCTGAGAGCTGTTATCGAGTCGCCGAAGGCGACTGACGAGCACTGCTCCCAGACACTCCCGTTCTCCTGGCATTCTATTGAGTTTATGCTGAGCATGGTCTTGACATATGTTGCGGCCGAGGCCGATCCCATGACAGATACAGTGCCTGCGCTTGTGTTCTGTATGGCTGTTATATAATTGAAGCCTAGCGACATGCTTACGGGTATTGCGAAATCGCCGTTTGCATCGGCCGTCCCTGTGAAGGACGATGATGTGCTGCTGTTCTGTACTATCACCTGTATGTCTGACAAAGCCGCTGCCCTGCCTGTGACAACAGTGCTGTTCATGGATGTTATTGCAGGCCCTATAAATTCGCTCGTAAGGCTGCCGGGGATGTTGGTCGAACCCATGAGGCCGTCGACCCTTGCCCTGCCCTGCCCGCCTGCACCGCCCTCTGTGCCTGATGCAGAGCTTGTCCCTCCAGCCCCGCCAAGGGCAGACATGCTCCCTGAGATTGTAACGTTCCCTGACTGGAGTATGACCGATCCCCCTGAACCCCCTCCTCCTCCTGAGCCTCCGTTTCCGCCCTGGCCGTCGCCTCCTGCACCGCCGTCTGAGATAATCGTGCCGCTGAGCGATATCATGCTGTCTGATATTATGTTTATGGCTCCGCCTCCGCCTCCTCCGCCTCCACCTTCACGTCCGTCTCCTCCCTCGTCTCCGCTTCCGCCACCTCCGCCTGAGCCACCCATGACTGGCACGAGCTGATTGTTTCCGTTTGCAAGCCCGCCTGCCCCTCTCTCATTCCCTGTTCCCGGAAGCACTGCATTTGTTCCTGCTGTGCCGAAGCCTCCTCCGCCACCTCCGTCGCTTTCGCTGTTCGAGCCACCTCCGCCACCGCCTCCTCTTCCGGCAGGCGTGCTTATCCCTCCTGCATATGTCCCTGTCGTTCCTCCAGTGCCGAATGGGTTTCCTGTGCCTCCTGCACCTGCGTCGCCGCCTGTCCCTGCATCAGCTCCTCCCTCTCCGCCTACAGTCGTATTTCCGATAAGCCCGACCCCGCCATTGCCTCCGTTGGATGATGAATGGGCTGTTCCGGGAGAGCCTGTGCCGGCCCCTCCGTCGCCTCCGTTGCCGTTCTCTACTCCGCCTCCACCGCCTCCTGTGAAGCCGTCACCGCCGTTTCCTCCTGTTATTCCCAGTCCTGTCTTTCCTCCTGCCCCTCCTCCGGCGCCTCCTGGTCCACCTGCGCCTCCGTGGCTTCCTGCTGCATCATAATCGAACCCGTCCTGGCCGCTCACGTCGACTGAACCCTGGATGTCGACAGGCCCGTCGACCACGACAATCGCAGGCATGTAGCCCTGGTTGCCGTCTGCCAGGTTGGAGTCTGGGTCAGATGTGTCGACGACAACTGTCACGCCTGCCGGCACTATGAGGCTGTCGAGCACAATTGTCCCGCCGTTTGTCCTCGTACCGTTCAGCCCATCGCCTATTGTCACGGTCCCTGCGCTTGCCGAGAAGTCTCCTGAGCCAGGGATGGGGATGGTTATCCTGAAAGGCTCGGGAACAGTTGTGCCTCCAATGTTCACCTGGACGTCCTGCTCAGCAGCAGAGCTCTTGATGAAGAACACTGTCGAGAGCACTACGCCGCTGTCCTGGACAACATCTCCTGAGGAATCAGTCACGATGACAGGGCCGACGACGATGTCAGAGCTGTTTGTCGTCACTGAGTCTGCTGATGAGAAATTCTCTCCTGTGAACTGGACAGCTATGCTCATGCCCGGAGCGCCTGCATCAGGCATCGAGATGTTTACCTTTGTCGGCGGATCGATGACATGGTCGAACTCGAGGTAAGAGCCCGGAACGTCTCCGTCAACCCTAATGTCGAATGTGTCACTGTCCCTGACCATCGCTGACAGCTTCGTCTTGTAATACCCTTCGCCTGTTATTATAGGGAAGAATGCGATGCTTTCGTTCGTGCCAGGGTAGAACACCTCGATGCTTGTGTTTTTGCCCAGGACATTCCTTGCATAGACTGTTATGTCATTGCCAGAGGTGAGATTCTGTTCGAACGACACCCTGAGGTATTCTCCTGAATATATGGGTTCTGTCCAGTTGCCGTCCCTCTTCTTCACATACCCGGAAACGTCGGAGATATACTGCCTGTCAGCACTCAGATGCACTGCCCTAGATATCTCGATGACGACAGTGAAGTCCTGCTCAGAGAGCCTTGGCGTGAGCCATTCGACCCTGTCTGCAAGGCCGTCCGAGTCTGTGTCTACCAAGGTGGCGTTCAGGTATGCATATGAGGGGTCATTGAGCACATCTGCCATGGTGCCGTTGACATGCCAGTAGAGATGCACCCTGCCAGGGGTCGTCTGGGGTATGTCAGTGTAGCTCAGTATGTCAGTGTAGTGCATTGATGCATCGCTCGATATTTTGACATCCTTGTAGAGGAGCCTGCCTGTCCTGGCGAAGCCTGACTCAACCTTGACTGGGGCGACTGTCTCGTACCTCAGCTCTGCGTGACCTGCTCCCTGCATCCTGCTGGTGTTCTCGATTTTTGCCCAGTCAGGCATGAGCGTTATCTTCTTTTTGCTGCCTTGTTCCAGCCTTGCTGCAAGCCCCTTGATTGACCTGATGCTGTTGAACTCGCCTGCTGTGAAGCTCTCGTTTCCTGCCCTGACCGAGACAGAGTCGTCAGGTATCTTCATGCCTCCCGCCCTGAGGCTTACGTTTTGCGCGTCAAATGGTATCACTGCATCCGAACCCTCAGGCAGCTGCATGGTCCAGACCACAGGCCGGCCTATCTCAGCACTGCCCTGGGCAGCCGGGACGCTTAATATGTTGGCCGGAATCTTCGGCAGCCCGGCTCCTTGGCTCATGTTCATCGAAGTGTTTTGCTCCTCCGATGTGATGCTGAAGCCTGCCGGGCTGAATGCCACGCTTTCGCTCTTGTTGAGCCGCGCCTCTGAGATGCCGTCTGAATAGTATGCTGATATGGCATATCTTCCCGGCTCTGTCAGATAGACCTCTGCCCGAAGCGAGTTGTTTATCGGGATGCCTGAGACCTCCATAACGCTCTCGTCAGGTGCAGTGATGTTGAATAGTCCTTTTGTGCCTGTACCCGAGCCTACCTCTATGGCCCTTGATTCCGATGGGTCGTAGATATACCTTGCAACGTCGAGGATCAAGTCCAGCCTGTTATTTTCTGTTGAGGTACTGAGGCTGACCTTAGTCTTCGGCCCGACATCGAACATTGCCGAGCCTGCGGATGATTCGATTATGTATTGACCTATTATCCTCGTATCATGGAACTCAGCTGTCTCAGAAAGCAGGTCAGCCGGGACGACATGGCGGGTTCCATCAGGGTCGATGACAGTGACGTTCGGAAGAGAAGTCATTATCTTCACAGGTTCGAGCGGCAGGTAGTTGCTCTTCTCAATTTCCATGTAATCTACTTTCCTGTTCACATCGCCTGTGATGTTGACGGAAACATGCAATGTCGAATTATAGGCCCTGTCGGATGTCGAAATCGATGCTGTCGCAGTGTATATCCCCCCCTCGAGGGCCGTGTACTGGGAATTGTACCTGTTGTCTAGCTGGTAGGGCTCGAGTGTCAGTGTGTTGTTGTCAGGATCGATTATCCTGAAGCTCACATGGACTGCTGAGCTGTTTACAAGGTTGTATTTCTGCACTGAGCCGTTGATGTAGAGGCTGTACAACACGTCCAGGTCGAGGTATATGGTGTTCTCCCTCGCTGTTGCATCGAATTCGTATGAGAGCGGGTCGATTACCTCGAACCATCCCAGGTCAGCCCTTGTAGAGTTGATGACAGCATAAATCGTGTAATTGCCGATGACCCTTGTCCCTGCAAATACGCCTGTAACATTATAGGTTACGTTCCTCACGTCCTCTATGAAGACGCTGCCGGGCGATGAATTGATGTAGACAGGCTCCCTTGGAATATAGAATCTCTTGTTAGTCATTGCGAATGGTCTTCCAGCCTCTTTTGTCCTGTCCATGGAGGTTGGGCCGGAAGCGTTGCCAGCGATGCTGGTCTGGTTGGCTGTCAGGTTTGAGCCGCCTGCCGTGGAATTGCCGTATGCATATCTTGCAGAGCCCATTGCAGAGCCTCCTGGATAGTTCAGCTCGGCAAGGATGGAGTAATTGCCGTATCCGGAGAGGTTGTACCCTGCGAGGAACAGGCTTCCAGAGTTGTTTGCCTGCATCGTGGCTGTACTGTTGTCAGGCGAAGTGATATTGAATGTCACTGAGGCATTAATCTCATTGGCCAGGTTCTTCGTAATTACGCTCCTGTTCCAATATTCCATCAGCACGGCATGGAGCCTGATGATAAGCGTGCTGTTCTGTCGCGTCAGGTTGAGGATGAGGGTATACGGCGACATCACAGTGAAGGACCTCAGGCTGGACCTGCTTCTGTTGATTTCAGCAAAAATTGTATAACTGCCTGGCTCTGTCAGGCTGAAATTGCTCCAAGTGAAATTGATGCTTGTGTTCATGGTCATGTTGCCTTGCTCGAGGTGCAGCGACATGTTCGTGACTGATATGTTCAGGACAATCGGCTGGCCTGGGAGATATGTCATTGTGTGTCCTGCGCCGGCTGCAGAAGTCATGTTTGCTGGATAATTCATCCCCGGCGGTGCTGAGACATTTGAAAAGCCTGGTGCCTGTGAGAGTGACGTTCCCTGGCTGAGCCCGGCAGCTGCGAGGCAGGCCAAGATGATGATGACTAGCATCAGTCTTCTGGAAGGGCTCACTGGGCATCACCCCTCTTCCTGTACCTGTCATAGGCTGTCCAGACAGTCTTCTCAGACCTGCAGAGCTGGAGAGATACATCTTTGTTGGAGAGCCCTTCCACCTCTCTGAGATAGCCTACTATCAGCTCCAGGACAGATGCCTCCCTTCCGGAGAAGAGACTTATGGGCAGGAGGATACCCTCAGACGGCCCGGACTTCGGCGGCTCTGTGCCTTTTTTTTTAGCTATCCTCTCCATCAGGGTCCAGACATTCCTCCTGTCCATCGAGAGAAGCTTGCCTATCTCCGAGGGAGACAGCCTGTGTCCTGTCCAGAGAAATTCAATGAGAGACTCTGAGAAGCTTAGGCTCCTGTCGCAGAAGACCTTGCATGGGACGAGAATCTGTCTGTTTGAAACATGCCTGTCGATGGGTTCCCTGTCGGTCTTCTCCATAGAAAGTCTCTCTGTTTGCGCGCTGTTTCCTACATTGTATGACAGTATTTATAAGGTTTTCTATTATTTGTTGGATCCAGTAAGACAGAAAGAGCTGTATTCAGCAAAAAATCCAAAAGTTTTAAATACAAGTTAAACTATGATTGGTATATTAATAGTGAAAAAGATATATTAATATATCAAGGTAAAAATGAAATACCAAAAAAAGGCTGAGATGGGTGTAGGAACCCTGATAGTTTTCATAGCCATGCTTCTGGTAGCTGCAGTAGCAGCTGGCGTCCTTCTCCAGACTGCAGGCTCGCTCCAGGAAAAGAGCCTTTCGACAGGACAGCAGGCAAAGGGCCAGATATCTACCAACTCGAGGGTCATCGAGGTGAGCGGGACCGACGGCAGGAATGGCAACCTCACAGATTTCCAGGAAGTAATCAAGCTCTCCCCCGGCTCAGACCCGATAAAGCTTGACCAGGTCATATTCACTTTCAATACAAATGAAAGGACATCCACCCTGAAATACAGGGGCAAGGACAGTCTCTGCATAAAGAACAACTCGGTGGGCTACAACACGTGGAACAAGGAGACGATGCCCGAGCTCGAGGATTTCCAGGGTAGGGACACCTCAGAAGCCCTTGCTAAGCAGATAAACCATATAGTGCCCGCGAATATCGAGGTCGACCTGGATGATGACGGGCTTGCAGACTACATGTGGGTGTGCGCACCCCAGGACATCCCGGGTGTCGAGTACTGCCCAGCGCCATATAACAACACTGACAACTATTTCGTATTCAACCTGAGCAGCGCAGGACTCATCTATGTCAAGGCAGTCAATGATGACGGCTCTGTGGTCAAACTGAGCGACAACGGCAACCCCGACTCCGGCATGGACATCACCAGGCTGCAGATAGAAAATTACGGATACATAAGCGCCTACAGGGACAATGCCGGCACAGCCTACGCCATGAGACAGACCGACCCGCCGGGAGCTGGCTTGTCGTATTTCAGGATTTTCAAGCAGCCCTACAGGCTCGAGGAGGATTATGACGATGACGGGCTCGACGATGAGTTCGCTGTCAATGACACGGATGCATTGCTGATGCTCGGCTCGGGCACCACGCTTTCGGTGCCTTTGGGAGTCGACATCTCTGCAGCCCCTGCAAATTTTTCGGTCTCGGCTGATTTCGTAAATACCTCAGGAGACATCCTGGCTTCAATAGACATCGATGCCCAGATGACCCAGGCAGGCTACATCCCGGCTGATTCGATAACCATAACCCCGTACCGCTACGGCGAGGGTTATTTCTCGGGCGTATATGAGCAGAAAGGGACCAACTATGTCGCAGGCAACCTCCAGAGGGGCGACATCCTCAGGATCTGCTACGAGGCTCCGGGAGACATAACCGAGGACTCGCTCGTCAGGCTCAACTTCATCCCGAAGATTGGCACCCCGACGCTCACGCAGTTCGTCACCCCGGACGTCATGAGCACGCACAGGGTTTATCTCTATCCTTGAATAGAATTCTTTTTCTTCTAAGTATCGTGATTTTCGTTTGTGATCCAGGACCCGGCACTCGATAGAAAACTATATAAATAACTACTAATTAGTGGTATTATGAAGTTCATATTCAGCCAGCAATCAGGACTTTATGGCAGAAACCTTGTCCAGTCCATCGATAGGATAGCCTACGTACCATCCTCAGAGGAAGGGATCCAGGAATATATATTTGCTTACGAAAATGAAGTGCCTGATGCTCTCAAAGAACCAGAATTGTATAGAGGAGCCATGGTATCTGCCAATGGTTCAGATGAAGTCCAGCTGAGATACGATGGTCTTAACGAGATGGTGATTCTATTGACATTGAAGGCAGATGATGTATTTCGAAAGGAGAATGCAAAACTGGTAGAGCAGAACGAGCTGTTCAGGATTGAAACCAGGTCTCTTTGAACAATATGAAAAAAGGGATTGGTCATTACTTGCGCCCTACTTCGGGTCGGCACCCACGACGATGTTGCTCGTGCTGTGGAAGTCCTGGACATCCGGTGTGAGCAGGTAGCTTGTCCTGAATTCGCTGAAAGCCGTCATGTTGAAGCTCCAGAAGTATGCAGTGCCGTCGTGCGCAAGGCCGAAGGCAGCTCCGCTCACTGTCGTATTGTATTCAGGCACCTTGAGGAAAGAGCTTGCGTTGAAATCCCTGTCAGTGAATGCATAGACCCTGACAGACTTGCCAGACGAGCAGTTGACATTGTTCCTTGCATGTATTGTCTCGTTGAAGGAATTGCCTTCTGTGGCCAACCTCGACTCGACCGTGATGTTGATGAAATACTTTGTGACAAACACTGATTTCCTGTCGTTTGCGTGGTTGCCGTCACTTGTCTGGTTGGCGAAGACGGTGATGTTGAAGAGGCCTTCTGTCATAGGCTTCCATGTGAAAGTGGCAGTCATGTTCTGCCCCTGGGATATGTTTTGGAACAGCCGGCTGTCATAGTAAATGCCGTTTATCTCCAACATTGCCTGGAACGAGGATATGTTGTCGCCAAGGTTAGTGATGTTCGCGCGCACAGGTATCATTGTGTCATATGTGCATGAGCCTGTCGCAGGCCAAAAAATGCCTGTAACCGAAAGATCGACCCCCCCGACAGAGACGTATGCTGTCTGGTTGGCGTTGGTCTTGCCTGTCGCATTGGCTGTTGCATTGATTATCATCATCCCGAATGTCGCGTTCGAGCCTATATTCACATGCCACGTCACGGTCCTGCTCTCGTTGATCATCAGCAGGCCCAGGTTCACCATGCTCGTGTTGCCGGATGCGAATGACCAGTTGTAGGGCAGGATCAGGGTCACATTTAGGTTTGTTGCGTTCTTGTTGCCGATGTTTGTCACATTCACGCTGAAGACCCTGTTCACGTCATTCCTGTAGACTGTCGTTGGATAGGTGGCCCATGTGAAGTTGAGGAGCGCGCCCATTATCGAGAGGTTGTACACACCGGACGAGCCTTCGTTCTTCAGGCTGCTGTTATCAGTGCAGTTCACGCTCCAGTTGTAGATGCCCGGCATCAGTCCAAGCGTCGTGAAGTTCTGTGTCGTGTTCAGGATGATCCCGGTCTTTGTCGCATAGATTGCTCCGTCGAGTATCAGAGAGCAGTTCACGATGCCGTTCGGGTCGGTTGCGTTGAAGTAGAATAGCACCTTGCCTGCAGTGATGTTGGTGTTGTTCTTCGGCGACTCGAGATGTATCACAGGACCGAGCGAGTCGTTTATCACGACTGTCGTGTTCCTGGATATGAGAAGGGACACGTTAGATATGCATGCGACCTCCCAGTAATATGTGCCTGTCCTGTTGAAGGATGTCTCGTATTCGTAGAAGCCAGAGGACATGTTGTGGGACATGTTATGCGCCGGACCGTGATCCACGGAGATGTTGCAGCTCCCGTTTATCACGTAGCCGTACTGGTCTGTGTAGTTCGCGTAGAATGTCACCGGGTCGTACTGGTACCTGGTCCTGTTCGGGATGTCCGCGGTGTCCCAGATGTTCAGGTAGGCGAGGGATGACGTTACATTGACCGTCATGTTCCTAACTGTAGTGCCTGTGGCGTTGAAGAATCTCTGGTCTGCGAGCCTGCAGTGGATGTTGTCCTCTCCAGCAGCATCCTTGTACTGGAACACCAATGTGGCCCAGCCGTTGCTGTCGGTTATTGCAGAGCCGATGCCAGCATAGAAGTCAGTGTCGAATGTCACGTTGACTCCTGCCCTCGCCATGGAGTAGTTGTAGTCGACGACCTGGCACTTGATGGTTAGGTCCTCGAAGGTATAAACTGCGTTAGAGCTCACCTTTGACTGGTTCAGCGTGGCCCATGACCAGACCTCTGTCTGGGTTGCTGGGGTCGCGTTCATGTTCTCGTAATAGTCCTCGGCATAAATCCTCCACCCAAGCATTCCCGGGAATATCGATGTGTTGATATTGACAGAGAAGTTCGCCCACGAGCTGTTCCCTGTAATGTTGATAGGGCCTGCAAGTGTGCTGTCGCTCCAGCTCCCTGTCTCGTTCGACGAGAGCCAGGACCGGCCGAGATCGTAATTGTCTGTCCAATGCGAGTAGTATGTCACGTTCTGGCCGATGTATATCCTTCCAGGCGGGATCTGGCCGTAGTCAGTGTATTTCGGCGATTCCTCGTCCTTGAGGACTGAGAATACGTAGCTCGCGTTCATGTATGTACCGTCCTCGTTCTGGAGTACGTCTCCTGCACTTGAGCTGAGCTGGAGATATATCCTGTATGTCCCGTTCGAGCTGTTGGTCGTGTTCCATGCGCCCCAGGCATTGAAGACAGCCCTGAGGTTGAGAAGCTGGTTCGGGTCAAGCCCGTAGCTCGTGTTGACGACAGTGTCCACCAGGTTCCAGCCGCTTCCGTTGAAGTGCTGGACCTGTATTAATAGCTTCGGGAAGAATGTAGTCGAGCCGGTGTTCAGGGTGTACGAGGAGTTGGTGTTGGTCTGGCCTGCGCTCTCTGCCGAGTAGTCAGGAATACCTGTCGTGATTGTGATGCCCTGGAGATATTCAGGCCCTGAGCAGTCCATGTGATGGGCGTCGTCGAGGGTCGTGAGTATCGTCTCGTCGTCGAAGCCGTAGTTGTTCGACGGGTTGCCGTTCCCGAAGTTTATCCCAGGCTGGCTCGGGTTTGTGTTCCAGCTGCCCCTGCTTATGTCGAGCATCCCGTCGTTGTTGAAGTCCCAGACGCTTCCGTCGCCATAGTCGTTGATGTCAAGACCTGTGCCAGTGTTTATGAGTATCTCGTCGAAGGTGCCCGTCCCCTGGTTCCTGTACAGGTATACGTAACCTGCTCCGTTGGTTATGAACACGTCAAGGTCCCCATCGTGGTCGTAGTCCACTGCGAACATCGCATGGCTGTCGAGGTTGCGGTTGTTTATCGCTCCTGCGTCCGCAAGCCCGCCATTGCCGTTGCCGAGGTAGAGGTAGGTGAGCCTGTTCTGGGTGTTGGCAATAACATCCATGTGACCGTCGCCGTTGAAGTCCCCGCATGCGACCTGCCTCTCTCCGCCCGTTCCTGCGTCAAACCCTGTGTCCTTCTGGGTGAAAGAGCCGTCGCCCTTGTTCTGCAGGAGCACGAGTTCCCCTCCCGACTGCTCCACCATGAGGTCTAGGTAACCGTCCTCGTTGAAGTCACCCTGGCACATCCCTCCCCAGGTTCCCGGGTCACTGTAGTCGAAAGTGTTTGTGAAATCCCAGGATGAGTCGCCGTTGTTCTGCCAGTATCTGAACTTGTTCGCATAATCGTCCGAGAGGAAGAAGTCATAGTCCCCGTCGTTGTCGAAGTCGGCGATGTGCACCCTTCTCTGGTAGCCGTTGATGTTCTCGTCTGTCCAGGTGCCGAAGCTGCCGTTGTAGAGGCTGTAGGCGTGATGGTAGTCCGCTGTTGCGTATGAATTCGATCCTGAGCAGATGATGTATTCTTTCGGCATGGTGAAGCTCGAGGGAGATTTCGGGCCGTTCGCATTCGTGTCGAAGTAGACGTAATATGTATATGTCTTCTCCTTCTCGAGCATCGGCCCCTGCGATATCTTCCATCTCACCATCCCTGTCCCGGTTGTCAGCCATCTCACGACGTCGCTTGACATCTCGTTCCCGTCGAAGTCAGTCACCCTGATGGAGTTTTGGTCCACTGTTCCTGATACTCCCAGCTGCGTGATGAGATCGGTGAAGTTTATGAGCTGCTTCACAATGGTGTTGTTGCCCCTCGGCGCGTAGCCGGTGTTCACGCTCACACCCACCCTGTAATGCCAGTCGTTGTCCCACCAAGGTGTAGTATGGGTCAGTCTAACCATCTCGTTGCTGTAATACTCGTCCTTGACTGTGAAGAGCTGGGATGTTGAATTGGCTTTTACTGCTGCCGTCCCCCAGATGTTGTTGGTGTTGCCTGAGGTGTCGTTTACGAACACCGTTATGTTATAGGTGCCCTTCTGCCAGGTGTCGCCGAAGACCAGGCGGTACCTGAGCTGCGTGATGGGTGTAAGGTCGTATCTTGCAGTGCTGTTGTCCGGGAACGTGACATTGGCCCATGCCTGGCTTATCGCCGACTGGTCAAGCACTGTTATCTCCGCGGTTATATTGCTGCCGAAGCCCGTCATGTTCGGCTGGACAGTGAAGGAAGTGATGTTCGGAGGGGTCGTGTCAGGGCTTATGTTGAACACGTAATAGGCGGACATGTCGCTGTGGTCGTCGTTCTTGAGTATGCCTCCCCATGGGTCCCTGAGGCTTATGAAGACCCTGTAGATGCCGTAGGTGCTGTTCGTCGTGTTCCAGTTGCCTACAGACGAGAATATCTCCTTGAAATTTATCAGGCTGTTTGTTCCCAGGCTTCTCATGTTCATCATCCCTGTGTCGTTGACTGTCGTATCCATGTTCTTCCAGCCTGAGTTGTTGAAGTCGATTGCCATGGTCAGGAAGTAGTTCATGTCTGTCGAGCCCACGTTCCTGCCTGCGCTCACAATGGATGTCACTGCTTTCATGTCAGGGGTTCCCTGGGTCGCGCTCTGGGCGAATATCTCGTCAGGCGCGGCCACGCCCATCCTGTCTGTACCGGCAGCGGGGCCTATAGGGTTTGATGGGTAGTTTGTGAATGTCCCGTCCCCGTTGTTGAGATAGACATATACCTGTTCAGCCGAGTAATAGTTGGCCACGATGTCCATGTCCCTGTCGCCGTCGAAATCGTAGGCGTCCATGGGCGCATAGTTGCCCGGGTCCCTTCCGGTGTAATACGGCGTGCCGAATGTCCCGTCCCCGTTTCCGAGGGCGCAGTAGATCCTCGCATCTGACGCAGCAGCGCAGATGTCGGCATTGCCGTCGCCGTCGATGTCTGAAGAGAGCAGCCCGTAAGCGACGTCGCCTATGTCCCAGCCAGTGTCATGCTCGACGAACGAGCCGTTGCCCTCGCCCTCGAACCAGTAGATGTTCCCCACAGAGTTTCCGAACACGAAATCAAGCTTGCCGTCGTTGTTGATGTCGACAGCATCCTTGCCCCTGCCTGTGCCGGGCATCGTCATCGTGTATGTCTTTGGGAAATTTCCTGTGCCGTCACCCAGGAAGACCTCTCCCTGGTTGTTGTTCCCTGTTATGAAGAAGTCCATGTTGCCGTCGTTGTTGAAATCGCCTGTCGCAATGTCCATGCCGTAGCCGCTGTCAGTGAAGCTGAAGGCGTCGTCTGTCACGCTGAAGCTGTCCCCTGCCCCTGTCTTCTGCCAGTAGTCGATGAACCCAGAGTTTCCGCCTGTGACGAAGTCGCAGTCCCCGTCGTTGTCGAAGTCCGCTATCCCCACGCCCCATGTGTTGGTGTCGGAGTTGCCCACGTACTGCTGCGGCCCGAACGAGCCGTTGTCGTAGCTCCTTATGTAGTAGAGATCGCCGTTCCTGTCGCCTGTTATGATGAAGTGCTCGTCGCACTCCCTGCTCTTGACCTTGGAGCTCATGCCTGCAGCCTTGTTGCCGTTCTCCTCTGCGTCGAAGTAAATTATGAAGTATCTCTCCGAGTTTGCGTTGATCGTGCCGTTTACGAGGAAGCTCACATGGGCGATGGCGTTGGATACCGAGTCGTAGCCGGTGTCTGTGGAGGTTTTCGAAGGCACGATGTATCTGTTGTCCCCTGAGGCGCTGGCGTTGTAGACGATAGCAGAGCCGTTCGTCAGATACCCCACCACGCGTATGGAATCAATGTCGAGGGTCCTGCTCAGGCCCAGCTCGCTGAACTTTTCCGAGAAGTTGATGTCCTCGTCGATGACGACGTTGTGGCGCACGTTCGGCGACGGGTCCAGGGTCAGCGGGAACCTGTAGGCCCATGAGCTGTTCCACCACTCGAACGGTGATGAGAGCTCGACGAGCTCCTCATGGAGATATATGTCCTTGAGCGTCGCAACCTGCATGGTGGTGTTTGCCTTTATCGAGAACGAAGTGTTCACCGAGGCGATGTTGCCGTTGGTGTCGTTGACGTATATGGTGATGTTGTACCTGCCCCACTGCCATGTATCGTTGACTGTCGTACTGAACTGGAATGAGGTTATCCTGTCCAGATCCTTGACGCTCGAAGTGCCGTCGGGCTCTGTGATGTTGAGCCATGAGGAGTCGCCGTCAGGCTCCGAAGTGTAGATGGCTATCGTGATGTTGTTGCCGTAGCCTGTGACTGCAGGGTTGACTACTACCTGGCTTATATTGGGCGGGATGGTGTCGGCGCTTATGTTGAATTCGTGCGAAGCGTTGATATAGCTCCCGTTGTCTTGCTGCAGAACCTGGCCGTAGATGTTCCTGAGCTCAGCGTACGCCCTGTAGAGGCCGTAGGAATGCTTGCTTGTGTTCCAGTTGCCTGCGGAGTCGAAAGCCTCCCTGAAGTCGATTAGCTGGTTGCCTGCTAGTTGCCTTGCTGTCGATTCGTTGACTATCGTGTCGACGTTGTTCCAGCCCGAGCCTGTCCAGTTCTGGACCTGCAGCAGCAGATAGGAGTAGAATCCTGTCTGCCCTGAATCGAGCGCCCTGGAGGGTACCTGGGTCTCTGCCAGAGTCCCGACATTGAGCTGGTAAGCGAAGCTCCTGACATACTCGTTCGGCGCTGCAAGGCCGTATATCGCGTTGTAGGGCGAGTCATAGACAAGGGTCTCGGCCCCGAATGTCCCGTCCCCGTTGCCCATCCTCGTGAAGAGCTCTCCCGTGTTTCCCCTGGTGTATATCATGTCCAGGTTGCCGTCGTCGTCGAGGTCGTATGCATCGCAGCCGAAGTAGTTCGAGCCGGATGCAGTGAAGACGTTCACGAACGGCTGGAATGTCCCGTCGCCGTTGCCCTTGTAGTACTGGAACTGGTTGCTGTTGCCGACATCCTTTATGATGTCCGCATTCCCGTCATTGTTGAAATCGCCTGCTGCGACACAGTAGGCGTCCCCGCCATTGTCGAAGAGGTAGCTCACCGTGAAATTCCCCTCGCCGTCGTTGGTGAATAGATAGGTCCTGCCGTCGCTTCTCGAGCTCACGAAGTCGAGCTTCTGGTCATTGTTGAAATCAGCCGCATCCTTGCCTCTCGAGTTTCCACCGAACGTGTATGGGATTGTCTTGTTCCAGAACGAGCCGTTGCCGTAGCCGAAATAGACCTGGTAGACATTGTTGTTTCCGCCGGCGACAACGTCCATGTTCCCGTCGTAGTTGAAATCGCCTGTGGCCATGCCCATTATGTAGGTCCCGAACGGACCTATCTCGTTACCGATGATCCCCCTGTCTGTGAAGTTTATCGTTGCCGGATTCGTGTTCTCTTCATAGAACAGTGTCCCGTCTGCCCCGTCCACGACATCATAGTCATTGTCATGGTCGAAATCTGCGATGCCTACATCCCTGCCCTGCGAGCCCTTGTCGATGGGTGGGTACCAGGTCATCGGACCGCTGAGAGAGCCGTCAGGCATTATCTCGAAGTACTCGTGCCTGTTGTCGTCGCGGGCCAGCATTATGAACTTCTTAGGCTCGACCATGTCGAATGTCTCTGCAGGCTTCGCCCCTGACTCGATGATGTCGAAGTATACCTGGAAGACCCTCTCTGAGTTTGCAGGTGTCTCCCCGTCGGCCCTGAACCTCAGCCTGTAGACTGCGTTGGTTATGGAATCGAAGTTAGAGTCCTGCCAGCTCTTGAAAGGCACCTCGTACTCCCTGTCTCCCGGCTGGGAACTATTGTAGGTCTTCATGCTGCCGTTCTCATAGTACTCCACGACCCTGATGGAGTCAGTGTCCATGGTCCCGGTAATCCCCAGGTTCGCAAGGTACTGGGTGAAGTTGAATGTCTCGATGAGATACAGGTCCGTCCTGTCGAAATCTGTCTTGTTGAGCTTCACAGGCACCCTGTAACCCCAGCTTGAGTTCCACCACGCGTACGGGCTTGTCAGCTCGACCATCTCGTCATGCTGGTAGATGTCCTTGAATGTGGATATGTCCATCGTCACGTTCACAGATGCCCTGAATATCGCCGATGTGTTGGCGTAGTTCGACGAGGTGTCATTCGCATACACAGTCGCGTTGTAGTCCCCGAAGTGCCAGGTGTCGTTGAACTCGTATCTGTAAGTGTCGCCCTGGTACGGCGTCATGTTCTGTATCAGCATGCTTGCTCCGCCAGGGTATGTTATGTTGAGCGAGACCCTGTCTAGGTTTCCGTTGTCTGTGACATTGAAATACATGGTTATGTTGTTGCCGTATCCGACAGTCGTTTCAGGGGCGAACCAGGGGCTGGTTATCACAGGCGGCTCTGTGTCGGAAATCACGCTGAAATTGTAGTACGACTCCCACAGGCTCCCGTCATCGCTCGTGAGCACGTTGCCGTCGTCGTCTGTCAGCGCGATGTACACCCTTCTCCAGCCGTTGCTCTCCAGGGTATGCCATCCTCCGTTGTCCAGCCAGTGGTCATGCATGTCCACATATTCTGAATGGTTGAGGCCTGAGGAGTGGTTCATCACGACAGACAGGGTATCCCAAGAGCTTCCGGTCCAGTTCTGCATGATCATCACCATCCTGAATAGGTTGTCTGTCATGCCGGTATTGTTTATTATCGAGTCGTCGGACAGGTTCACGAAATACAGCGGGGTGTAGTTGTCGAGCTCTGTCCTGACATGCACTGTCTGGTTTGCGCTTATATGGAACTGGTATGTCGGCGTGTGCGACATGTAGCCGTTGATGTCCGAGGCCCAGAGTGTAAGGTTGTAGGTTCCTCTGTCCCATGAGGAGAAGTTGTAGGCATAGGTGTTGATGTCGTAGTTGGTGGTGTGCTCAGCAGATTTTATGCTCATGGGTATTATCTCGACTGTCGTATTGTCAGGATGGGTGATGTTGAGCCAGACAGTGTCGATGCCTGTGTCGTCGGATGCGACAGCAGTCATAGTGATTGTCCCGTTGTATCCTGTTACTGTGGGCGTGAATGTGAAATTGTATATTGTAGGCCCGTAGGTGTCGTAGTCTATCGTGAAATTATAATAGCCCTCCATGAGGCTGCCGTTGTTGTTGACGAGTATCGAGCCGTTGGGCTGCCTGATTGCAGCATAGACCCTGTATGTGCCGTTGACATAGCTGTCGGTGAACCACTGGCCGTGCTCTGTCCAGATCCTCTCCAGGTCCCTGAACGAGTATGGCGGCTGGAGAAGGGACCTGGGCGTTGTCTCGTCTGCAGTCACGTTGATTGTCTGCCATGCAGCAAGCGTGCTGTTCCAGAAGTCGACGCGCATGAGATAGTAGCCGTAGACATTCGTCCCGCCGAGATTGTACGCGATCGAGTTGTTGACAGGGTTGTACTGGTTGATCGTGACCACAGGCTGCAGCGCGATGTCTATGGGCACTCCCTGGTCATCCGAGGGCTTCATCCTGTATATGCTGACATTGTCGAATTTTGTCCCGTTCGCATCGTCCACGAACAGCCCGACTGTCCCATGCGTCCAGGTGTCGTTTATGGCGTTCGCAATCTTCACACCGTCCAGGTAGCATGTGAGGTTGTCCAGGGTCTGGGTCCCTACCTCTATATTTAAGTGGTACCACTGCGCAGAGTAGCTTCCTGCCTGGCTGTCAAGGTTGTACTTCTGTATCCCGCTCACCCTTTCCATCCCCGTCTCGGATGTGGTGTTGTCGAGGTAGCACATGTAGTAGTCGTCATAGTCCTTTGCCCTGAACTGGAGCCCGACCTTGCCTGGAGATGCCGTATAAATGTCCGCACTGATGTTGTACTGGCCTGCGAAATCCCCTATGTAGTATTCGAGCGAGGACTTTCCAGAGCCGGTGGCTATGGCGCTGCCCGTGCTTGCGTTCCAGTCCACAGTGTCGCCTGAAGACGTGGCTCCTATCGTTATGAGGGTTGAATCCACCTGCGCGTCGCCCCATGGGAGTCTCTTGTGGTAGTAGAGCCTGAGAGAGATGTTCTGTGCCTTCGCAGTGGTGTCGATGCCGTAGTTCATCAGGTTGCAGGTGTCTGTCACGTCATTGAGCATATGCACGTTTATGTCACCGTTGCAGATCTCCTCATAGCCTGTGCCGTTGAACCACTCGAGCCTCGTATCGTTTATGGCATTCAGACCACCATCGTAATGGTGGTCCACAGAGAAGCTTGCTACTGTGAGCTCTGAATCGTCAGGGATGCTGAAGCTCCAGTTGAGCTCGAGATAGTCCCACTGACCCTGTATGAGGTCCAGCCCTTCCCAGACACTGTCGTCGGCAGAGACCTTCGACAGGCTTGCCGGGTTGCCGTCTCCCTCGAGGATAGAGTCAGGCGGGCTCTTGAAGTGGCTTGAGGATGGCAGGATGCCTCCATATACGCCGGCAGAGTACAGGCTCGGTGACCTCGACAGCCCGTCCTCTGTGAACTGGAACCTGTACTGGACATACTCGTTGTCCGGCAGAGTCAGGGTCTGGGGAGAAGTGTTCCCGAAGTTCTGGAAAGGCTCGCCTGTGCATGCAGGGTCGTTGCAGCTCCTTGCCTGGAGCATCAGCTCCCCTATCCCGTTGTCTGTCCAGGTCACATTGTGCCATGGCATGACCTCGCCTGCATCGAATATAGGTGATGTGTATGTACCGCTGGGAAAGCCCGGCGTGAGCTCAACTGCGCCTGATGAGCCGTTGAGGAACGTGTCCGAGTACGAGCCTGTGAAAGGCGGCTCTGTAAAATTGACATACGAGGAATTCACAGGCGACTCTATCCACCCGACAAAGTCCCCGTCGTCGAAATCGTCAGAGAACCAGAACAGAGGATCGTCCCCTGTCGGGCTCTTTGCCCCGTTCTCCAGGATGTCGAAATACCCTCCGTAATATGCGACAAAATCAGGCGGGAATGTCCCGTAGGATATGCCAAGCACAGTCCCCCAGGCATTGGTGTTCGCATCGTATCCTGCCCCTTTTATGAACTGCACAGGGTAGTCGTCCCTCGTGGTGTTGTAGGGTATGAACACACCGTTCTCGTCGTAAGGTATTATCCTGACAGAGTTCTCATCGAATGTGCAGCTCATGTTGCATCCCACGCTGTGAAGGAGATCTGTGAAGTTGATGACCTTCTCGACCACGTACTCTGTCCTCCAGAAAGCGGTCGTGTTGACAAGGAACGGCACCTGGTAGTGCCAGTTGTCGTCAAACCACTTGCTCCTGACAAGCTCGACTGTCTGGTTCTCGTAATATGTGTCCATCACTGTCTTCAATCTGACGTCGACCACTGCACTCACGTTGAATTCGCTTACCCTGGAGTCTACGAAGGAGTCGTTGTCTTCCCCGAATACTGTCAAGTGGTACCAGCCCCGTTCCCACGTGTCGTTGAAAGTGTATGCCCAGATATCGGCTGATGCATTGGTCATGTTGAACCTGGCGCTCTTGCCGTCAGGATATGTGATGTTCACCCATGAGCTGTCGATGTGCTGCTGGTCCGTGATGTTTGCCGATATTACGACCTCCTCACCATATCCAGGCATTTCCGGGCTAATCCCTATCCAGTTGACAGCAGGGAGGTCTGTCTCGTTCCTGAGCTGGAAGGGGTAGCTGAAGTTCATGTACGAGCCTGAAGGGTTCTGAAGCACCTTGCCGTCAGCCGCAGTGAGAGCAGTATAAATCCTGTAAGTTCCGTTTGCATTGCTTCCCGTGTACCATCCTCCTGCAGAGCTCCATAGGGATTCCAGGTCGAGGATGTCACCAACATGGAGCACGCTCATGCCTGAATGGTTGATGGTCGCGTTCACAAGCTGCCAGCTTCCAGTCGTGCTGTTCCAATAGTCGACCTCCATCTGGAGGTAGTAGCTGAAATTCGTGTCTTGGAAAGCTTCGACATAGGCAGGGAGATCGAGATCGACTGTTTGGTTGGGATAGTATATTGACTTCTTGGTGCTGTAGCCGATTGTCACGTTGCCGCGGATCTTCAGCATCTCGTCATGCTCGCTGACAAATCCGTTCGTGTCATTGCCCATAAAGCTCACTGTATAGTCGCCGTAGAGCCACGTGTCGTTGAAATATCCCCTCCACCTGGCAGCCGAGCCTGTCGAGGCGTTGCTCATCGGGACGTATTCCCAGGTGCTGTCAGGCAGGGTCACGTTGACCCATATCGTGTCTACACCCGATATGTCGCTCACATCGCACTGCAGCGTGATGTTTCCCATCGCGTATCCGTCAGGATTAGGCTCGACTACCACATTGGTATAGTCAGGACCTGAGTTGTCTGACGAGATGGAGAAATTATATGTAGCGTTCTGGAATGTCCCGTCCCAGTTCTCGAGGGTCTGGTTGTATGCCGACAGGAGGTCCACGTGCAGCCTGTACCAGCCTTTCGAGCTGTTGGTCGTGTTCCAGTTCCCTGCTGTTGCGAACTCTGTCTTGAGGTTTAACAGGGAATTGAGGAGGACCGTGTCGTACTGCCCTGTGATGGTTCCATTGTACAGTCCCCATGTCTTTGTCACGTTGTTCCATCTCTCTATCCAGACATCCAGGAAGAAGCTTGACTGTGTGTCTCCTATGTTCAGTATCCTGGATGGTATCACGCTCTCTGCCCTGGACTGAGGCGGCGACCTTGTGAACTTCCCGATGTAGAATTCCGGGGTGCCAATTCCAAATGCATCATTGGGTGCACCGACTGTGACAAATGACGTGTCGAAAGTGCCGTCACCGTTTCCGTAGTAGACCCTTGCAGTGTCCGATGTGTAGAGCACCATTGCGATGTCGAGATTGCCGTCCCCGTTGAAGTCGTAGCCGTCGCATCCCTGGTAATTAGGGACAGTGTCGACGACGCTTCCCGAAGTGTCGAATGTCCCGTCGCCTAGACCCTTGAAGAAGTACACTGTGGCTCCTCCAGGGTCCTCACCATATATCAGGTCTGGGATGCCGTCGTTGTCATAGTCTCCGAGAGCCATGCAATAAGGATTGCCCCCGGGAGGGTCCATGAGGTAATTCTGCACGAATCCGCCCTCGCCGTCCCCCAGCATTGAGTAGATGTCCCCGCCTCCGCCTGATATGGCCATTATGAAATCGTAGTTGCCGTCTCCGTCGATATCGGCACCATCCATGCCCCTGATGGCCGAATATGTGTTTGGGATCCTTGTCGGAGTTTTGAACCCTCCAGCGCCGTTGTTCAGGAACAGGTAGAGGTAGTTGTTGTTTCCGCTTGCGGCGAAATCCATGAACCCGTCATTGTTGAAGTCCCCTGTAGCCATGCCCATGATATACACGTCGTTCATGTCCACGGGTGCGCTCGTATAAGACTTGGTGAATACTCCCCCTCCATCGTTCCTGTAGAGATAGAACTTGGCATAGTTGGTGTCCTTTGTCGCCCCTGTCACAATATCGTAGTCCCCGTCATTGTCGAAATCCGCGACTGCCATGCCCCTTATGTGGTCGTTGAAGCCTGGATTGGGATCGTCCACATATGTCATGGGGCCGAAGGTGTTGTTGTCATAGCTGGGGATGTAGTAGATCTCACCGTTTTCCTGGCCGATGGCCATCAGGTCTTCAGGCTTTTTAAGGCTCTCGTACATGGGGGGTTTTAGCCCGCTCTCCTCTATGTCGAAATACAGCATGAAATATTTCTGTTGGTCAGCCTCGGTGGTGCCGTTTATTATCCACTCGATCATCCCTGCTGCGTTCTTTGTCTGGCTGTAGCCAGCTGCCTGGTTGAACCTGAACGGGACGAGGTACTTGTTGTCTCCCTTGGCAGAGGCGTTGTAGATCTTGGCAGAGCCGTCGCTCCTGTACTCGACGACCCTTATCGAGTTGATGTCGAATATTCCCGAGACCGACAGGTTCTTCAAAAGCTGCGTGAAATTTACTTTCGCAGTCATCCTGATGTCGGGTTTCGCGTATGATGACGCTTCTAGGGTGAAGGGCTCCCTCTGCTTCCATGACGTGTTCCACCAGCTGAAGGGCGAGGTCAGTTCCACGCTCTCGTTTGCGAAATAGACGTCCTTCATTGTCGCCGCGTCAACATTCAGGGTCGTGTTGATGATGAAATAAGACTCTGCGGTGCTGTTCTGGCCGAGCGTGTCGTTCGCATGCAGGGTCACGTTGTACCTGCCGAGGAACCAGGTGTCCGAGAACTCGTACCTCCACCTGTATGTCGTGATGTGCTTCATGTAGCCGAAGATGCTCTTGTTGGAATAGGATATGTTGATTGACACGTTATCTGTACCGCTCACGTCAAGCGCGTCCACCTCTATGGTGATGTTCCTGCCGTATCCAGTGTAGTTGGGCTCGATGTTGAAATTGGTCATGTTCGGCCCGGCAGTGTCGTAGGCTATTGTGAAGTTGTAAGTGGCGTTCATGAGGCTGCCGTTGTCCATCCTGAGGGTGTCGTTGTAGATGCTTCTCATGCTCGCGTATATCCTGTAAGTGCCGTTGACATGGTTCGTCGTGTTCCAGTTGCTGGCATTCTCAAACTCTGTCTTCAGGCTCAGGAGGCCCCCCGGGGTTATCGGAACGTCAGGCTCGTTTTCTGATATGTCGTCGAGAGTCAGGTTCACAAGCTCCCAGGTTCCCGTCGTCTTGTTCCAGTAGTCGACCTCAATCCGTGTGTATACGTCAAAGGTCGTGCCGCCCGTGTTTATCAGCGCCGACTTGATGTCTGACTGGGCATTGGTCTCGGACGCCGCCTCTGTCGTGTCTTGCGGGAGCTTGGTGATTGTCGGGGCGGATGCGCCCATTGTAGCGACGCCCGTGTTCAGTATGGGGCTGGAGTCGTACGAGAAGGTGTCGTCGTGGTTGTTCCTGTAGTAGTACATGTCCTGGCCGCCCCAGTTGGTCAAGACGAGGTCCTGCCATCCGTCCCCGTCCACGTCGTAATTGTCTATTCCGGAATATGCATTTGTGTCAATTACGGGATTCCCGTCAGTCGTTGTGGGCGTGAAATTCAGGTTGCCGTCGCCGAGGTAGAGGTAGTGCTCGCCGTTCCCGCCCGTGTTCGCTACTATGTCGATGTTGCCGTCGTTGTTGAAGTCCGCGGCTGTGCAGCCGTAAGGGTCAGTGTCGGGGCCCTGGAGGTCGAAGTAGCCCCACTCGGTGAACCCTCCTGTGCCGTCTCCCAGGTATATGTACATCCTGTTATCCCCGTTGTAGG
The DNA here is from genome assembly GCA_964469935.1 of uncultured Methanosarcinales archaeon. Taxonomy (GTDB): domain Archaea; phylum Nanobdellota; class Nanobdellia; order Woesearchaeales; family DSVV01; genus CAYXZQ01. Next base: position 66,178 of record CAYXZQ010000001.1, on the reverse strand, counting down.
ACCAGATGAAGTCGTCGTTGCCATCGTTGTTGAAGTCCCCGTCGTCTGCGCACCTGCTGGTTCCCGGGGCATTGAGGGTTATGGTGCTCCTCGTGAAGTCGCCTGTCCCGTCTCCCTCGAACAGGTATAGGTCGTTGTTGTTCCCGCTCACGACGAAGTCCATCTTTCCGTCATTGTTGTAGTCTCCTCCAGCCGCTGCCATCTCGTAGCCGTTGAACTGTGTGGAGACTGATTCCTGGGCAGGTGCCGAGAATGTGCCGTCGGCATTCTGTGTCGATAGGTATATGTAGTTGTTGTCGTCATCAGCATAGACTATGTCGCACCTGCCGTCCCCGTTGAAGTCTGCGACAGCACCTCCGCCCCTGATGTTGTCGCCTCCGGTGAAGGCCAGGGTCTGGGCACCGAACGTCCCGTCGCCGTTGAGCCTGGCTATCCAGTGCTCGCCGTTCTCGTTTGTCGCCTGGACAAAGGCCCCTGTGCAGGGCTCCTCGATGGTGCTCAGCCTGTTGGTCGGCGTATCCTTGAACCCGTTCTCCTCTATGTCGAAGTAAACGAAATAATAGCGCCTGACATTGTTCGGGATGGTGCCGTTTGCGTTCCACTCGACGACGATGTTGGCATTCTTGATGGGATCGTACGATGAGCTGTTTGTGTATGATATCCTGTACGGCACCTCGTATTCGTGCGCGCCTGCAGATGCGTTGTAGACTTTTGGGTCGCCTGTAAGGCTGTCATATTCTATGACCCTTATGGAGTTGTTGTCAAAGCTGCCGGTGAGGCCAAGCGTCGCAAGCTCTTCAGATATGTTTATAGTCTCTGATATGAGGGCATCCTTCCTTATCCAGTCCTTTCCGTCGAGCGTGATACTTTTCCTGTAGTTCCAGTCGCCGTCCCACCAGCTGAATGCAGGTGTGAGCTTCACAACCTGGTTATGATAATATGTATTGACCAGGGTTGCGACAGCCATGGTGGCATTGGCTCTCACCCTGAGGACGTCTGTGACATTGGTCTCATATCCGAGGTTGTCGAAAGTATTGAGGGCCAGGCTGTAGTCTCCCCACTGCCAGGTGTCATTGAATTCCGTCGACCAGAGGTATGTGGTCGGGTGCGACATGTTGAGGATCATGCTGCTCCCGTCAGGGTATGTCAGGTTAATCCACGAGATGTTCACGCCGCTGACGTCTTCGATGCTTGCCTGGAGGGTAATTTTTTGGCCGTATCCCGTGTTCGAGGGGTTTACTGTGAAATAATTGACCTGCGGCCCTGACGTGTCCAGCATAAGAGTGAAGTTATGGCTCTGGTTTAGGTATATCTCTGCAAAGGTCGCGTATAGGCTCCCGTTGTCCGAGTGCAGGATGTTATCGTACGGGTCCCGAAGCTCGGCGTATATCCTGTATGTGCCGTTGTTCCTGCTGTCCGTGTTCCAGTTACCGCCGTTCTCGAACAGTTGCTTGAGGTCGAAGATGTCGCCGACTCCGAGGAATTCCGGCGATGTGTCATCCACAGTTGTGTTGACAATCTGCCATGCGCCGGTGGAAAGGTTCCAGTACTGGGTCTGTATTAGCACCCTGGCATTCATGGGGTAGTCCCCTGTATTCCTGACGACGGATGGCATGATCGTGGTCGACTGCTCCTCTGTCGACTCCATTGAGGCAGGGAAGGGGATGTTTCCGTATGGGGCTCCTGCTGTCATGGTGTTGTCGCTCATGGAGCCTATCGTGCTGACGTAAGTGAAGCTGCCGTCGCCGTTGCCCTTGTAGAACTGGACCATCCTCGATGTCCAGCCTGAGATTATGAGGTCATCGATACCGTCGTTGTCGAAGTCGAAATTGTCCATGGCGTTGTACACCATGAGGGGCTCGGTGTCGAATGTGTTAACTCCGTCCTGGAAGGTTCCGTCGCCGTTGCCTGCATAGAAGTATATCTCCTGGGAGTTGCCGTACGACTGGAGGATGTCGACATTGCCGTCGCCGTTGAAATCGCCGAGCGCGAGGCCGTACGGGTCGGCTGATATGTAGGTGTTGGTGACCTGGACGACCGAGAACTGCCCCTTGCCGTTGTTGAGCAGCTTGTACATGTCAGGGTTGCCCTGGCAGGCTACGATGACATCCGTGTCGCCGTCGTTGTCTATGTCTGCTGCGTCCTTGCCCCGTGCGACCTGGCCGCTCGGGCATGCGCTGAACGTCTGGTTCCTCTCGAACGTGCCGTCGCCGTTGCCGAAGAAGACATCGACCATCTGGTTGTTGGTGCTCACGATGAAGTCCAGGCTGTGGTCACCGTTGAAGTCGCCGACCGCAGTGTCCATGACATAAGGGTTCTGGGAAGAGTAGCTGATGTTCGAGATGGAGACGCATGGCTGGAATGTCAGGTCGCCGTTGCCCTTGCAGAAATAAATCGTGTTGTTGACGTTCACGAGTCCCTGGGCGTCGTACCTGGAGCCTATTATAAGGTCCTCAATGCCGTCATTGTCGAAATCAGCCTGGCTGAGGCCCCTGGAATAATCATTGCCCCAGGAAGTGACGTCGCCCTTGTTTGTCAACGTCCCGAATGTACCGTCCTGGTTGTTCTCGGCTGTGGCGAACTGGCCATTGTTCCCCACTGCGGATATCATGGAATGGACAGAGCCGTCCGACTTCTTGAGCTCTGTGTTTGCCTGCGGCGACTTGTAACCGAACTCGGTTATGTCGAAATAGATCATGAAGTATCTCCTGGTGTTCGCAGGAGTCACGTTCTCCGCGTTCCATTCAAGGTTGACCACGGCGTTGGATACGGGATCGTAGTCATTGTACTGTCTCTTGAAGTAAGGCATTATTTCCTTAACAGAGCCGTTCGAATAGTATTCCACGACCCTGATGGAGTTGTTGTCGAGCGTTCCTGTCAGGCCCAGGTCCAGGAGATTATCGCTGAAGTTGAAATCCCCCCCCATGAGGGCGTTGAACCTCTGGTGCGGGGTCGTATTGAGGTAATATGGTATCCTGTAGTGCCATGTTGAGTCCCACCATATGAAGGGAGAGGTCAGCTTGACAGTCTGGTTGGGGTAATAGACGTCCTGGAGGGTCGATACGTTGATTGTCGCCTGGGAGCGTATCCTGAAGAGCGTGCTGGCGTTTGAGATGTAGCCGTAGGTGTCGTTGGCGAATATGGTAAGGTTGTAATCGCCCCACTGCCATGTGTCGTTGAGGTCGTATTGCCATCCATACGTCGATGTCTGGTTCATCTGTACGATCTTTGAAGTGTTGTCAGGGAATGTTATGTTTATCCAGGCATTGTCCACCGAGCTGCCGTAGTCTATCATGACTGCGGATACAGCGGAATGTTCGCCGTAGCCTGTGACATTCGGGCTCGCCGTGACAGATGTGATGTTAGGCCCCACAGTGTCTGTGTCTATCGTGAACTGGTGGGATGCGTTCATTGTCGTGCCGTCATCATTGACCAGGATGGATCCGTTAGGGTACCTGAGCTCGACATTTATCCTGTAGGTTCCGGCAGGCGATGTCGTCGTGTTCCAGTTGCTGTAATTGTCGAAAATGTACCTGAGGTCCAAGAATCCGGCCTGCGCGATGTGCCTCGTGAAGCTCTCATTGACAGTCGCATCCACAAGTCCCCAGCCCGTGCCTGTCCAGTTCTCCACAGAGATATAGGTATAGGCATTGAACATGTTCCCGAGGTTCAATACGCTTGATTTGGTGGGGCTGCTGGATATCGCTTCGCTGTTCCTCACGGTCACGGGTTGTGCCTGCGGGGCAGGGGGGGAGGATATCCCCATCCTGTTGTTTCCTGCTGCTGCCCCGATGGGGTTCCCGATGTAATTCTGGAATGTCCCGTCCCCGTTGCCGATGTAATAATAAGTCCTCTCGGCGCCATAGTTGTTGGCTACCAAGTCCATGTTCCCGTCGCCGTTGAAGTCGTAGGCGTCCATCGGCGCGTAGCTTCCTGTGCTCATTCCTGTATTGACCTCGCCGTCGAAAGTGCCGTTGCCGTGGCCGAATCTGCAGAAGATTATTCCGTCTGAGGCAGCTGCGCATATGTCGGCGAACCCGTCGTTGTTGAAGTCTGCCGAGGCTAGGCCGTATGCGACGTTCCCTATGTCCCATCCAGTGTCCTGCGAGGTGCCGAACGTCCCGTTCCCATTGCCCTTGTTCCAATATATCTGGCCGTTGCTTGAGCCCCAGACAAGGTCCATGTTTCCATCATTGTCGATGTCTGCTGCGTCCTTGCCCCTGCCTGTGCCTGCCAGCATGTTCGTAAAGTCATGCCTGACGAACCCTCCGTCGCCATCTCCCATGAGGACCGACGGGTCATTGTTATTGCCGCAGACCAGCACGTCCATGTTGCCGTCGTTATCGTAATCAGCCTCTGCGAAGTCCATGGCATAGTTAGAGTCGAGGAATGTGCTCACTGTCTTGCCTGTGCTGAAGCTGTTTCCCGAGCCCGTCTTCTCATAGTACCTTATAAGCCCCATCTGTGTGTAGCCGTCGCCCACCACGAAGTCGCATCTGCCGTCGTTGTTGTAGTCTCCGATTGCTATACCCCAGGCATCGTCCCTCGCCTCTGAATTGTCGACATTGCCCACATAGGCCTGGGCCCCGAAAGTGCCGTCGCCCATGCTTCTTATGTAATATATGTTTCCGTCATAGTCGCTCGTGACGATATAGTCCTGGTCGCACTGCGAGCCTGGCACGGGCATGCTGTACTTCACATTGTCCTTGTAGCCGTTCTGGATTATGTCATAGTATACCATGAAGTACCTCTCTGAATCCGCAGGTGTTGTGCCGTTCGCCACCCAGTCGAGGATGATCTCCGCATTGTCGAAAGGGCTGTAGCCGTTGTCATCGTAAAACCTGAAAGGGACCGCATACTTTTCGATGCCCCCATCAGACGCATTGGTGACTACGGGGCTCCCATCCGCCTTGTACTCAACAACCCTGATAGAGTTGTTGTCGAATATTCCACTTATGCCCATCGTCGCGAGCTGCTTCGTGATGTTTATCTTCTTCTTGATGAGCGCGCTGTCCCTGTCCTTTTCTGATGGGTCGAGGGTCACGAGGAACCTGTAGTTCCAGGTGCTGTCTGCCCAGTCGAACGGGCCAGTGAGTTTCACGATATCGTCAGCATAGTAGACGTTCTGCACTGTCGCGACAGTTATGGAAACCTGGCTGCTGATATTGAAACTGTGCACTGAGCTGTTCTCCTGGTAGCCCCCTGTATCGTTTGCATATACCATGTAGCTGTACTGGCCCTTCAGCCAGTATTCTCCTGTCTCTGTTTCGTATATGTCGTCGCCGTCTGGATCTGTCATGTCGAAGGTGTAGCTCGAGCCGTTGGGATAGTACACTGTTGTCCAGACCTTGTCTATGGTTCCTATGTAAGTGACGTCCGCCTTCAGGGTCACGTTCTCGCCAAAGCCCGTGGACACCGGGTCGGCCCATACCTGGTTTATGTCTGGTACCCTGTCTATCGTGAAATTGTAGGTCGAGTTGATGGGGCTTCCCGAAGCGTTTATCAGTACCTTGCCTGCAGGGTCTGTGAACTCTGCCAAGACCCTGTACCAGCCATCAGGCATGCTGCCTGTGTTCCATGCGCCGGCCGTGAGCCATTCAGGCTCGAGGAAGATATGAGGCGAGCCGGTCTCTGACTTGTTGCTGATGATTGTGCTGACGTCGGACCAGGATGTGCCTGTCCAGTTCTGGACCTTCATAGTCAGGTAGCCGGAATATGTGATGTCGCTGTCCACCCTGGATGCGTTGCCTATCGTGTCCTCTGTCGCTGACGCCGTAATCGGCAGAGGATCCTGCAGGAACATGAAGTTGTCAAAATAGTACTGGTGGGTCCCTGCGCCCGTGTTGTCCCAGAACTCGAAGCTGTCAAGCCACGGATAGCCGAGGCTCTCAAGGTCGAACTCGTATGTGTGCCACTCGTTGTCGTCGAGCAGGCTGAGGGCGTCGGCTGCGAGGGTATAGCCACCCGGGTCCCCGCTGGGCGTGCACCCGATTGAATTCCACGTTCCTCCCGTGGTCTCGCTGTTCGCCATGAACACCATGAGGCATGTCGTCGTGCCGGACGGCGCCTTGAAGGCGAAATGGAAGTAAGGCGACTGGTTGACGGGGAACTCTATGTCCTGCGATTGTCCGGATATCGGTCCGTATGGCGGGAACTCATCGTTGTTGGTTCCTGCATGGTGCTGCTGGTTGTCTATGTCAGTCACCCTTGTCGTCTCTCCGTAGAAGCCCGGAGTGCTCACGACGAGAGGCGAGTCGTATGTCCACTCGAACTTGCCGTAGGATCCGTTGTTGTATCCGAAGAGGAAGTTGTCTCCTGATACTGGCTTTAGCTCCAAGCTGCCGTAGTACCTTGCGGCCTTCGGGCCGTTCTTTTCAGCGTCGAAATAGACCTGGTATCTCCTTGTCGTGCCGTTTGGCGTCGTCCCGTTCATGAACCATACCAGGTACCCGGCTGCATTTGATGAGCTGTCATAGTCTGTCCTCTGTGCGAACCCGTAAGGCACGTCGTCCTGCGTGGAGTTGTACGGGATGGTATTGCCGGAGTTGTCGACCTCTATCACCCTGATCGAGTCGTTGTCGAAAACACAGTTCTTGCAGCTTCCGTTTAGCAGCTTCTCCGTGAAGTTGATATTGAGCTCGACAGGATAGTTGGTCCTGTTGAAGGAGCCTGCGTCCTCGCTGACCTCGAACCTGTAATTCCAGGAATAGTTCCACCAGTGCTGCGGAACCTCTGTCAGGTTGACCTGGGTGTTCGGTGTGTATCCGTCCTTCTGGGTCCGAAGTATCATGGAGGAATTGACGCTTACGTCGAAATGGTTTCCGGATTTTGACGAGATCCAGCCATAGGTGTCATTGGAATATATGGTGACATTGTAGGTGCCGCCATTCCACGATCCCGGATAGACAAAAGAGAATATGTCCTTGCTCGAGTTTGACATTGCGTGGTACTCTGTCCCTGAAGGGCTGTCCAGCTTCAGCCATGCCTGGCTTATGCCGTTCTCATCAGTTATGTTGGCGGTTATGTTTACTGTCTGGTTGAAAGGCACTATCGCGGGTGAGACTGTGACGTCCTTTATGTCAGGCCCTTGCACGTCGACATGGACATACCTGTAGACAGAGTAGTTGGACCAGCTGGTGTTGTCCTCGCAGTACACCCTCCACCTGTAGTCCCCTGTCCCGCTCATAGGTGCATTTGCCACGTCCCTTGTGAACGTGCGAGTCAGGTTCTCGACGACAGGGCTCATGGCTGGAGGAGATACAGAGCCGTTGATATAGAGCTTGCAGACCCACACGTCGGTCCATCTGTCTGTCGTGTTGAACGTGAAATTGATGAACTCCTGCGACCATGTGCTTCCGTTGGGAGGCCCTTCCAGGCGGATTATAGGAGGTGTATTGTCGAGTATTATGCTGTCATAGGTCCAGTTGGTCTCATTGACGATATTGGTCGTGTTCATGTATACGTACTTCGGCCCGTCAGTGCTGTTGCAGCCGAGAGTGGTGTTGCTGAGGTTGAAGTTCAGGAACCACTGGAACGAGCCCCCGGTGTAGTAATACCAGGTCGACCAGTTCTTGAAATCGCATGAGAACTGGAACTTGTAGACATGCCCTCCGCTGATTCTCAGGTCTACTATCTCGCTTCCTGTCGTAGGGGGATTTCCAGGGTTGATTATCAGAGTAGGGGTGGGGTTCGGCACCTGTACCTCGAAGGACCTATCTGCAAAGTCGACGATTCCCGAATCGTTGATGTATACTATCACCTTATGCGGGCCCTCGCTAAGGGGTCCCAGGACGACAGTGAGGTTGTTGGTGTTGTAATAGACGGAGCTGTTCGGGCTGCCGTCTATCGTGTACCATGTGCTGTAGGTGCTGTTGAATGTGGCATTGAGATATGGAGTTATGTCGTCAATTGTCGCATTCGGCGGGCTTATTATTGTCAGCTTGCCGCTGCCGACATCGAAGAGCTTTGATGCGTTCGCGGTGTGCCCGAAATAATCCTCGCAGTAGAACCATGCGTTTCTCTGACCGTAGGTGTAGAATGTCAGGTTTTTATAGAAATAGGTGTCATTCAGCCTGCTCATGTTGGCTGCGGTCCCGTTCACGACCACTGTGCAGTTCCTTATGGTCTTGTCCATGCTGACGTTGAACCACACCTCCTGTGCCACCGGATAGGTTATTGACTGCGGTGAATGGATTGTGATTTTCGGGTTGCTTGACATGTTCTCCACGATGAGATAATCGAAGTCCGCGACTGAATCCTTTGCCTCGAGCCCGACTGAGCCGTTGGTGAGCACCCCTACTCCGAAATCAGTGAAGGTGTCGTTGATCGTCCAGTAAGAAGGCTCTGACTCGTTGCCGAGCCATATCTTTGCGATGACACGGGTCCTCGGCCCTGCCTCGTTTGTCACATGCGCCTTGATGTTGTACCACGTGTCCTGGGCGCATACGACGTTTGAGATGTCGCCTGTGCCGTCGGGCGGGTGGAGTCCCTCCTGGTCCGAATCTAGCTTGAACCTGTTCCCGGACACGCCTTCCCTTGCGTGCAGCTGGATGTAATATCTCTGGGAATCCCCGTCGCTTATCTGGGAGTACAGTATCAGTCCTATGCCCCACGTGCCCTGGTCAGCTCCTCTCCTTAGCCTTGTCCTGACTTCGTAATCGTACCAGGCGCCGTTGAATACGTCCGTGCCGTTGTATTCTGAGAAATGCCAGTCAGCATCGCTTACGTCGGCATGGTAGAATGAGGCGCCTGTGGCGTTCTTGTACACGGAGAATATGTCTGAAGTATCGTAAGAGCCCCCGTTCCAGTCGTAGTCTGCAAAATCTGCTGCCTTGGAGCTGTTTGCGTATGTGTTGAATGTCTCGTAGAGCAGGTACCCGTAGTTCTGGGCGAATTCAACGTCGTTGCCGAACCCGAACCTGAGGTCGTGCCTGCCTGTCGTCACTATCTGGTCCGATATGTGGGCTGTGCTGTTGCACTCCCAGTCCTCGTAGAGCAGGCTCTTCACCCTTAAGCTGTCGTCTGCAGCTAGGGAATCGTAAGCCTCCGTGCTGCCGTCGCCGAACATAACATATAAATTGCCTGTCATGCGCACCTCCCCGCAGAAGAGCCCTAGGAAATGGAGGTCGTCGGGCGTTGTCCTGTTGTCGGTCAGGAACTCTGTCCATGTCGTCTGGTTTATTGCTGTTATGGTCAGGTTCGCCCTGCCGGTCGTGTTGAAGCTCACTGTCCAGTTGTTGTAGAGCGTGGGATGGCTGTGCACGTTCAGTATGGTCAGGTCTATGACCACCTGGAATTCCTCTTCAGACAGCCTTGGAGTAACCCACTCCACCCTGTCGACCAGACCGTTGCTGTTGGTATCCTGCAGGGTGACGTTGAACCTCATGTCATTAATGATATCCACAAGCCTTCCGTCGTCCTTCCAGTAGAGGTGGACCTGCTCTTTTTTCGATTCAGGTATGGATGCATAGGAAAACACGTTGTGGTAATGAACCGACACGTTGCTCGAGACTGTTATGTTCCTGCGCAGGGAGAAGTTCCTGACCAATGTTGCCGACTCGTTCAGCCTGGGCGCTGCTGTCCTGAAGCTGACTGCGTAGCTTCCGTTCCTTGCCGGAATATTTAGTAAGGGGGTCTCCGACTCGTTTATCTTCGGGACTTTCTTCTGGAGGCTGCTGATGTCCGAGCTCAGTCCCACCTCCTGGATATATAGCCCTATCTTGCCGAAGAAGGATGCCTTATCCCTCTTCTCCCTGACCTTGGCTAGCCTGTTCTCAAGCCTTGAGAGCCTCTTGGATTCCTCGAACCTGCTGCTGCTGAGCGTGACATTGCCTATAGTGATGTTCGCCTCACGCGTATTCTTTCCCTTTGCTGAGATTGTTATGTTTTCTGCATCAATGGGGAGGGCAAACGGCAGAGCCTGTCCTGCTGTCCTGTTCAGTTCGGCTCTCCACAGGACTGGGGAGCCTATCCTTGCAGGCATCTGCTGCAGGACAGTTCCGTTTGTTTCTTGTCCTGTACTTCCTGCGCTTGCCTGCGTGATGCTTCCGTTGGTCTGACCTCCCTGTGCTCCGGTGATATTTTCCGGACTCATGCCCGGTCCCTGCTGAGTGGCGTTTGTCAGGCTCGCATTTTGCATTGTCGTATTCGTGCCTATGCTCCTGTTTATCATGTTTGTTTCGGAATTCACAGCCATGAAGTCAATTATGAACCTGACTATCCTGATGTTGTTGTCGAAGCTCACCACCACTCTGCCGGAAGAATTGTCCCTGGGCCTGATGATTGCTGTGCTCTCATTGAAAATCACCCTTGCCCCGACTGAGCTGTTGTAGGATATGTACGTCAGGCTCTTGAAATAGTCCTTGAGCTCTATGGTGACATCGCTTCCGGCAGTTGCATTCAGGCTCACATTCTCTTCCGGTATTATGGCCTGGTGAGCGATGCCAGCGGTGGTGACGTTCATGCCTCCCAGGCTGACGATTGTCCCGTTAGCATACCGCTCTATGCCCTGAGTGCTCGAATAGTAGCTCATCCTCCTGAACATGAAGGCGTCTGCAACGACCACACCAGTCGTGCCGAAGGTCTCGACAGAGATGTAGGACGACCTGTTCATCGTGTACGCGCCTATGTAGTTCCATTCCCCTCCCCCCAGCTGTTCATTCAGCTCGACGTATCCAGTGCCCTGGGCGCTGTATATCATGACAGGGACATTGTCCGCAAAGGTCTCATACGAAGGATAGTAGGCATATATCTCGTAATTGTCCGGCTCGAGCCTGGGGTAGTATCCCATGGATTTTTTCCCCTTCTCGATATTCAGGTCGTGCATGTAGTCGGTCCCATAGTAGCCGCTCACCTGGCTGTCCCTCACCCATCTGCCCGAGGCCTTGGCATTGTTGTTGTTGACTATGACATCAGTGGCGAAATTCCCTGCACCTCCTGCAGCTCCTGTCACCCTTGCTGGCGTTCGGTTTTCACCTGATGTGGATGTATTGGACCTGTAGTAAATGTATCCGGTTCCGTCGAAGTTTGCAGGTATGTCCCTAAACATGAGCACTAAAAAGCCGGAGCCTGTGCCTTCCTCAAAAGTCAGGGGCTTGTACATCCCTCTCCTGAGCCCGTTGCCGTCGAATGTAACTATCCTGAGGCTGCTCAGGTCCGTGCCCGCGTTGAATTCAACGTATATCCTTATTGTGAACGTGTCATGAGGTGTGTTCAGGGTCTCGCTGTATCTGAACGGCATCCTGCGGTCATAGGAGGCGTTCCACCATTCCCTGTCCATTGCAAGCTCCCTGTAGTTATTGCTCATGTCAGAGTCTCGGTAGGGGACTGAATTTATGTCGAGGAGAGTGGCGTTCGCAGTGTATCTGAAATTTCCGAATGCCAGGGGAAATGCGGCTTTCCTGAGATCGTTCGGCCCGAACAGTATGTCACTCTCAGAGCTTTTCACCTTCCCTCCTGATGCCTGGACCAACCTGAGCTTGAGATATCTTGAGCTGGCGTCATGGTTCTTCATTACTACCATGACGCTCTGATTGACCTCTTGCATGGAGATTATCTCGACATCATCCTGCGAGGCTCCCTGCTTCTCGACGACAGGGACGATCTCTGTCCTGTCCGTGGCATCTGCCTTAAGCCTGCTGTCAAGGGTCGAGATTGCTGTGATTGTGGCAGAGTCTGTCGAGCCTATCTTGACGTTCGGTGGGATTATCACTTTGACGAATATGTCCCTGGATTCTCCCGGGCGCAGGGGGCCAGTGTCCCTCAGCCCGTCGTGGTCAGTATCCTCAAGAAGGATCTGGCCGTCGTCCTTGTAGAGAAGCACGCTTGAGAAGTTTGAGGCCGATGATAGGTCGATGACGTCGGAGTCCCTGTAATTGTTGTTGGTTATCGTGTGCCTGTAAAGTATGTAGGAGTTCCTGACAGCCTTGCCGCTGTTGTCACCTATGATCGTCACGCCGGGCCTGGCGGAATGCACCTCGAACCTGAATATGTAGGTGTCAATGTCCCCGTACTGGTCTGATGCGTCCACGATCCCTGTATAG
>CAYXZQ010000001.1:0-54037 GCA_964469935.1 uncultured Methanosarcinales archaeon | reverse complement strand
GTATCAGGCATGTGTTCGATGTAAGGGACGATTGCGCCACTGTAATTATAATAGGTGAGATTCAGCGAGGAGAGGTCGGCTGTCCTGTTCTCAAGCAGCTTAAGATAGACAATATATTTGTCCCTGTCGCCGGTTATGATGACGCTGCCAGGCTCCTGAACCCAGTCTGCAGGCCCGAGACTGCTGTCTACTACGTATTTGGTGTAAGAGCCAAGGGGGATGCTTATGTTGAGCCTGTTCATGCCACCTGTTGCGTTCAGGACATCGACGATTATCCTGTTGCCCTCCGTCGACATGCGGACCGATGGGTAAGGTATGTCCAACCCTGTTATCTCTGCCTCGAGCACAGCCTCGCTGCTGTTCAATCTCATGAGCACATCCCTGCCGACAAGGACGCCCTGAGGGGTCATCTTCAACCTGAAGAGGCTGTTGCCTGCCCTGAGATAAAGCTGCGAGTAGTTTATCAAGTCCCTGACAGCTAGGCTTTCCAGGATGACGTAGTCCTTATCAGTGCTCAGGCTCAGGTTCAGCCTTGAGTCCATCCAGGTCTTTCTGCCTGTGACGTCAGTGACAAGGGTGTAATTCCTGAGCACAATCATTGCAGGCCTGTCAGTCACTGAGAAATTTATGTTTCTCTCGCCGTAGACCCTGCCTTTGACAAGGGTCGCCTTTACATAGTAGTCGCCTGCATGTTTCGGACTGAGCCCGTAGGAATAGACTCCCGGCCGTACCCCGTAGGCTAGATAATCTGCATCTGGCTGGCCTGGCCCTGAAACATGAAGGCTGACCACGCCCCCTGCTAGCAATGTCTTATTGAGCATGGCCCCGACGTCGATCCATACTGTCCCGTTGGTGTGGAAGTCGCCCCTGGCTGTCATGTTCATGTCAAGGCTAGGCTCTTTCCTAATCTCGACATTGAACAAGTCGTTTGCCACATGATACTTGTTCTTGTACTTGATCTTGCCGAGTATCGAGTACTGCGTTAGCTCGATATTTGTCGCAAGGGGGCATGAGAAAGTGCATCTCCCTGAGCACTCTTTTGTGCAGAGCAGCTGAAAGAAAGGCGAACTTTGGCTAGCGATGTATATATCCACCTCTCCTCCAACGCTGTTGTTTTTGTCCTTTATCGATATCGTTCCGTTGATGTTCAGCGGCCCGTTGCTGTAGTAGATGGTTTCAGGCGTGTCAAGGGTGAAGTTGAAGCTGTCGCCTCCCACAGTAAACTCCTCTGAGGTTGAGTAATCCTTCCCGTCAATCGTCACTGTCAGGTTGACCTTGTGCTTGCCTGAGACATCCGGCCTGAAATGCCCGATGTAATCTCCGTTCACATACCCTGTCAATACGATATCGCTCGTGGTACCTGCAGGGTCAGTGACTGTCATACTCATTGGGACAGAAAGGATGAGAACGCCGTTTATGTAGGACCTTGCAGTGAATTTGATCGTGTCGCCCAGGTTCAGCATGCTCTTGTCCAGCTGCAGGTCTACCTTCACGGCAGGGTTGGCAGAATGGGCAGGAATGGCTGACAGCACCATGGCTAGCACCAATGCAAACAATATGGGAGCCGTCCTGCTGATTCCCCCTCTTCCCTCTTTTTTTGCACTCATTTTACAATATGAATCTTTTATATGCGTCTTTCTGGTCCATCTCCGGAAGCTGGCTGAAAATCTCGATTGCCCGGGATCTCTTCAGACCAACCTGCTTCTGAATAGCATCAAGTGGTATGTTTTTCATGTATGCATGGAAGATATGTGTGTATCGCAGGACCTGGGGACCTGAGTAATTTATTCCTGCCTTTTTGCAGGCGTCCTGGACTATCTGGCGTATCCTCTTGGTCGTGATTGACTTGCCCTGGCGCGTGTAGAAAAGGTATTCAGAATCAGCCCTGTTCCTCCTGAAACTCTTGACTCTCCTGGCCAGGTTGTCTGATATGTAGACTTGCCTGCCGCTCTGGTTCCTCGCATGCTCCTTTGTTATCCTGAGAGTGTTGTTCTCAAGGTCGAAGTGAGAATTCCTTATGTGGGCAAGCTCATTAACTGTGCAACCGGTCTCATAGAGTAGGGTGATTATGAGTTCATCCCTGGCGTCTTTTGGGATGTTCTGAAGGCGTTCAAACTCGTCGAAATCAAGAAACCTGACTTTGCTGTTCTCTCTACGCCTGTCCAATTTGATTCCTTGGGCCCTGATGAAATTATTGTAATTCCCTTATAATCCAAAAAAGGGAAACTGGTGATATTTAAATTTTCTGCTTTTATCGATGTGCTGAATCGATTCACAGCAGGAGATGAAGCATGGTGGTCAGCCAGGCAGGATTGGTATTATGTTTCTTTTATTGTCCGAAAAAAGGAAACTAGTATATAGGATTATCCCCAAGACTTATAAGCAAGGACATCTATCATGTTTCCAAACGCAGGTTCCGGGCGTGGGCTTCAGTTGTATGCATGGAGTGATTTATCTGCGTGCACCCATGGGTTTGCCGAGATAATAAGTTTCTTATTTTATTTGAAAAAGGGAAACTAATTTTTATCTTCTTCTTCTTATCCATTACCGAAAAGTTTATATAGTTATTATTTAAGTAAGAATATTTAGTATGCTTAGATATAATAAACGGGCTATCATGGGGATTGGTACCCTTATCATTTTCATCGCGACCATCCTTGTTGCAGCTGTGGCTGCCGGTGTTCTGATATCCACATCGGGAATCCTTCAGCAGAGGGCTCTCATAACAGGCGAGGAAGCAAGAAAGAAGATAACCAACAGCATTGAGATTATCTCGATTCTGGCGAGGGGCAACAACACGGACGAGTCTCTAAATGATTTCGAGGTCCTGATTAGGCTTGATGCAGGCTCGGACCCGATACAGATGAAGAAGTTCGACATGACATGGATCGGCCCCACTTATGATGCAGCAGCAGAGCTCCAGAACCCTGTTCTGAACAATCCTTCAATAGATCCGGACGGATTCGATGAGACGATCGGGACAGTAAGGAACGACTCCTGGACATACATAAGGGACCTCGACGGCGATGGCAAGATGGAGAGGGTCAAGGTCGCACAGGTAGATAAGGTTTTTAACGTTACGAATGTAAGCGACCCCGAATACCTGCTTTTCAATTTCACGGACAGTGACGTGGATTACGCTTATATAAACCTGGGTGTCGATCTGAGCAACGCCTCAGGAACTCCGGTTGATCTTGATTTCACAGACCTTCCAATCATGGGTCAGGACGGCTACTATTATGGTTATGTTTCTATAATAGGGAATACATCAGAGGACAATGTCATCGGAGCGAATGCGACATTCAACATCTCGGCTAATCCCAAGGAGTGCAGTTTCGCGACACTGGCGCCTGAAACTAAATACTGCTATATCGTGATGCATGGCAATGACGACCTTGTGCTCGGCGACGGTGAGGTTTTCAAGGTCCTCTTCAAGCTCGTGCCTTCACACAGGATGTACATAGGCCAGGAATTCAGGTTCATATTCTCAGCTGAGCAGGGAAGGCTCAGCCAGGCTGAAGCAAGGACTCCGGATGTCATAACGACGTTGAAGGTTCCGCTCTGGCCAGTCGGATGAAGCGGCAGAATTTTTCATATTTTCATTGCCTTTATGCGTTATGAGACGGATGCATACCTCTTCTTTTTTTCATTCCTACGAGATAGTCAACAAAGTTTATAAAAATATCCGATAATATGCCTTGCGGGGTAGTTATATTGATAAAGAACCTGATCGGCAAGAAGGAACCAAAGCAGGAACCAGTCAAGGATGAAGAGTTACAGAAGCTGAGAGATAAGTTCAATAACATTGTAAAGTCAGACAGCACAGTGAGCGAGGGAGAACATAAGCCCCAACAACCTTCTGCGCAACCTGCCGCAGGGCCTGCCAAAGTGCAGCCAGGACCCCAGGGAGCAGCAGACAATTACCAGTATGTGGACCCGCAGCGTGCAGAGGACAATGAGAGGATAACCAACCTAATTATGCAGCAGATAAAGGAGCTCATAGAGATAGACAACAACCTCAACGCGAAGAATAAAGAGCTCGAGACAAAGATTTCTGACAATGCATCCTCGCTGACCCAGACCAAGAGCATCGTCGAGCAGTTCAACTCAAGGCTTGAGCTTATCGAGAAAAACATGGAGAAGTTCATGGGGCTGTACGAGGTCGTGACAAACAGGTTCAACCCGTTCGTATCCCCTGATGCGGGTTCCGAAAATAATCCAGGTGAGGAGAATGTCTCTCTTTCCGGTACATCGTCGTCGCATCCCCAAAAGGGCAGTGCTGTTGTCGAGGATGCGTTGGCAGAAGGCCCGAAGGATGTCGAGAAAGAGGCCGGGGACATAATCGTCGGCTCCGGAGTGAGGGAGAAGCTGGTCACTGAGCAGCAGGATATCATCAAGGACGAGATTGCCCAGGCCCTGGAGAAGGCAGGGCCTTCGGTTGAGACGCCGGAGGCCAAAAAAGAGCTGAGCAGCCAGTTGAGCCTTGTAGTATCAGAGGAGCTCAAGAAATCGATGGAGCACCACATAAGACTGTCCAATGAGGACCTCAAGAAGGCCATAAGAGAGATGCTCATCGAGGTGGTCGGGCATATCAGGAAAATATCCAGCCAGGCACAGCCTGGACCTGCAAAGCCAGCACAACCTGCTCAATCAGCCCAGCCAGTTGAAACAGGGAATTCCCAGGCAGAAGGTGAAGAAGACGAGGTCCACCCGGACTATCATTTCTACCTGAGCGACGGCACTGCAATCAAGAGCGTAGCAGGCCTCAAGAGGGCGCTCGAAAAGATGGATGATTCCACATTCAGCGAGCATGTGACAGGGGATAGGAACGATTTTGCCGACTGGATAAGGGTAGTGCTAAACAATGACCAGGTCGCTGACAGGATGGCAAAAGAGAAGACAAAAGGCGGCATTAGGACAGTTCTTGATGCCTTAAAATAATGCTCATTTCAGTGCCGGAAGCCTCATTCTGTGTAGAACCCGCCTGTCTTGTTGTTCTTCGTCGAGCCGTTCACGATATGGAGCCTTGCGGTCCTGTTGCCGACCACTATGTACAGTGTGCTCTTCTGCAGGTCGATGGGGTCGGAGCCTGCGTCCGGAGAGACCGAGATTATGAAACCTTCAATGTTTGATTTGTTGCTGTCAGTTGAGAAGCCTGTTATGTCCTTTACTACGAAACCTGACTTTGCGAGACTGAGGGCGCTCTTCGAAACTGATGTCTGCTGCTCCTTTGTGCTGTTGATATAGCCTGCGAGCCCGGCCAGTGCTATTATCAGGAGAATTATGGATGCAATGAGGATTATGAGCATCGCGATGTTCTGCTCCCCTCTCCTTGCGAGATGTTTCCATGCCACTGTTTTATTTGCCATCTTTTCCCTGTCTTTGTGCCATTCCATTGTCCTTATTAAATCTTTCCTGTCATTGCCTCCCATATCCTGCCAGTGGTTGGATGTTCATGGGTAGAGTATCTCGTACTTGCTAGAGATCGCGTCAGGCACCGTGACGCTCTTTCTCGTCTCGACACCGCTGTTTGGGACAAGGATTATTTTGACTTTCTCCCCGCCTGTCAGGTCGAGAGGGCTCTGGCAGTATATCCTTGCCTCGTCGTCTTTATGGAGATAGCCCTGCTTGAAATCTGATCCTTTCTGGATGTATTCGATTGTGCAGTTGCCGTCCTTGAGATATCCCCTGTCTCTGGATATGCTAATGCTGTCGGCTGCCGATGCTTTTTCGTATCCAAGGCTGTTGCCTTCACAGGTGACATTGTACTGCGTTTTCCCGTCATAGTCAAAGGAACGGTTCAGTTCATAAAGGCCTGACCCTGGGTCGAATGCCATGCCATATGTCTGACCGCTGCCGAAACTGATCCTGCACCAGACCCCCGGTCCTGCGATTGCCAGGCCTGTCGTCCTGTTCGAGTAATTTGCATAGAACCCAATCATGCTGTGCATGACAGTCGCCTTACCGCTGTCCCCGTCGTCGTAGACAGCCAGCCTTGAGTTCGGTGTCGTCGAATAGCCTGTGAAATGCGCAACGTCCATGGAGAATGTCCCAGAAGCGCTGTCATAACTCTCTCCTGAACAGAGCCCTCCTGTACAGGGGCTGCCGTCGGCAGCGGGAATAGGCATGAACCTATAGGTGAGGCTGTAGAATGTTAGCCTCGCTGACCTGTTCAGGGCCGGCAGCATGGCTGCGTCCAGCCCGATGTAGCCGGATGATATGTTGATGTACCTGTCAAGGTCAAGACCTGCCGAGAGGTCGAGGCTGCCTGTGAAATTTATCATGCCTGCTCCCGAAGTCTCAAGGGCGAGGTCGCTGATGTTCTCCATGTCAGACTGGCTGAAATCGAGGGTCTGTCCACCGAACTCTGTCGCCCTCAGTACAGTCAGCCTGTACAAACTGCTCTTGTTCCATCCCCCATACATGTCATGGCAGGCAATCCTCCAGGAATATTCACCTATGTCTAACCCTTCGGCATGGATGGTGTTCGTCCCTGTCCTGTTTATGCTGTAGCCGGTGAATGAGGCTGAATTGTTGAGCAGTACGCTGCAGTTGTCTATGGTGTATTTGGATGACAGGTTAAACACGAAATCAACAACCCCGTCAGGATCTCCCGACTTGTTGTATGGCGATATTGCGGTTAAGTTCAGCGCTGAGTCGGTTGAGACCCAGAACCAGGACTTCTCAGAATTATTGGAGTGGCCGGACGTGTCGTTTGCGATTATAGTGACATCGTACCTTCCGATATCAGCGGTATTGAAAAATCCAGTCTCAAAAGTCCCGTCTCCGGCCGGGTCGTCCATCTGCTGGAGGCTTGAGCCCTCGCTCCAATCGATGAGCGCGTATACTTTTCCTAGGCTGATGATGTCTGTCACGTTGGCCGTGATGTTGACGATGTCGAACAGGTAGTAGCCAGAACCGGGGGACGGCAGGACGCTGACGACTGAGGGTGGGGTAGTGTCTACTGCCATATGTATGGAGCTGGACTTGCCGATGTTGCCTGACTCGTCTGTGCAATTGACGTGGACAGTATAATTGGCATCGCTGAGGCTCTTGTTGGCGGAGATTGTTGTCCATGTATCATTATCGACATAATATGCAGTCCCGTAGCTGCCGGAATCGAAGAGCAGGGTGCAGTTTGCAGTGGGAGACCTCTTGTCCGTAAACATGAAGCCCACAGACGGGTTGGAATCAGGTGTTATCGTGTCGTTCTGGCTTGAGTTTATGCTGACTTTTGGCGGGTTCATATCCTTTGTCACATTGAACCATGCCTTCGCCCCGTCGTTCATGTTCCCGGCTGTGTCGTTCGCGATTATAGTGACATTATACCTTCCAAGGCTGTTGGTGTTCAAAAAGAGCGTGTCATAGATGTCATCGCCTTCGAAGTCGAGCATCTCCTGCAGGACGCTTCCCGAGCCCCATTCGATCAGGGCGAATACGTCTCTCACTGCAAAATTGTCTGACACATTGGCCGAGATGTTCACAGAGTTCCTGTAGTTGACGAGAGTGCCGTTTGCAGGTGAAAGGAGATTGACATATGGGGGCATGGAATCTGATGCGATGTATATCACTCCCGAGATGCCTGCATTCCCTGACTCATCAGTGCAGTTGATGTATGCCGTATGGTTTGCGTCAGCCAGCGGTGAGACAGGGGCAATGGCTGTTTGTGTGGAATTGGCCACGTAGGCTGATGAGCCCAAAGGCACTGAATCTATGTACAATGAGCAGTTTGCGGTCTGGGAATAGCTGTCTGTGAAATTAAAGTCAATGACTGGTGTCGTGTCGTCGGTTATCGTGTTGTTGAGGCCTGCATCTATGAATACGGCCGGCGGCGTGATATCTTTTAAGGTGAACTCCCAGTGGCTGCTCTTCCATGTCTGGTAGTCGTCTGTCGCATTGGCGAACCATCTGTATACGGAGCCGTAGTTGAGCCTGTATGAATCCATCACCTCTGATGAGTCGAGCACAGTGTTGAGGATCCTGATCTCGTCTATCATCCCTGCGTAATAGTTCCCGGCACCTGCGTCAAAGGCATCTCCGTTGTAGGTGTATCCTATCCCGCCTTCGTCGCCGTGAGCACTGACTGTCGAGTAGCTTGCCGTGGTGGTGTTGACAAGTGTGCCGTCGACATACAGCGTCATGTTGCCTGCATCGTACTGGGCTGTGATGAAATGCCATGAGCCCAGGTCCGTGTACGGGTAAGAGATCTCTGTTATCACCTGGTTGTCCTGTGTCGCGAACTCAAGCAGGCTTCCCTCGAGCCTGAGCGCGAATCCGTTGGTTGTCCCACCTTCCTCGTAGATTGTCTGTATGCCAAAAAGATCGTCAGGCTTGATCCATACCTGGAGGGATTTATTTGTGAACTGGTCATTGAAGAACTGGTCTGAGATTGTCCAGTACTGTGAAGCGCCGTCATAGTGGAAGGCTCCTGCAAACTTCCCGCCGTTATCCACGAACAGGGGGCATTCGGTTGTGCAGGAAAGGTTGTGTATGGTCGTGTCATCTGCAAAATCCCTGACAGAAGAACCGCTCTCCCCTAACCCGCTCCTATTGTCGAAATGCCACAGCACCTCGACATCGGGGTCCGGCTCGAGCACGGGCGATGTCCAGTCATAAATGACTGACGTGCCATTCGCGACACTGCAGTTCCTATAGAGAAGGTCCCCTCCGTCGGGTGAGGATGATTCCCTGCCGAAGAGCTCTACGCAGAGCCTGCTAGATTCCACATCCTCGACAGATACGTCGAGCAGCCTGTGGGTAGTCGGGTCCGAAGAGCCGTTCTCAGGGCTGTTCAGCGTGAATCCCACTGGGTTGTTGAAGATTGTCCTTGCTGTACCTGAAACCCAGGTCGTATTGATGTTGCCTTTAATGTCTACTGTCCTGAGCATTATCTGGTATTCCGTCCCTGGCACAAGCCCGGTTATATTGGCATAGTCGAGGGACATGTTCCCTATGAACGAGCTGTTGAGCCAGACCTCGACATGGTCAAAATCATAGACAGCCGGGTTTGTCCAGCTCCAGCGTATCCAGTCGTAGCTTATGCTGTCGTTGTTCAGTCCCGATACTGTCGGCGGTGGCGGATTGAGCATGCTGCATTCGACAGTCATCAGGCTCGGTTCAGGGTCATCATCAGAAAGTATCGAATATACAGCGCTGAAAAAGCCAGGTTGCGAGTCATTGCACTTGAACATGGCTGATGCGTTCTGCCCATCTGACATGTTGAACCTATCTGTGATGTTGACAGTTATCTTTGAGCAGTTCCCGGAAGAGCAGGTTATTGTCGCGTTGCTGTTGATTCCGTTTGACTTTATACCGGCGACAGCGGTCAGGTCTCCTTCCCTCTCGTTCCCTGTGCCCAGGTTGAGCAGGGTTGTGTTCCATATTATGTTTATGTCGGTCAGCATCTCGCAGCTGACATTGATCTGATCCGGCAGAGGGTCCTGGTCCGATGTGACATTGAATACAGCCGAAAATACGCCCATGGATGTGTTCAGGCACCTGAAGCCTGCTGCCATGCTCTGCATGTCGGCAAGCCCGGTTCCGTCCGGCCATTGTGATATTATCAAGCCGCAGTCTCCTGAGTCGCATGCTACGTCAATGCCTGACTGTGGCCCGAAAGCCTCGATGCCTGCATAGGAAGTCTGGTTTCCGTAGTCAGGATCGAAAAATCCCATGTCGAGTGATGAGGAGTTCCATGATATGCTGCCGATTGAGACATTGAACTGCCATGTGTCACCCTGGTCGGTATCATAGCCGTCAAAGCCATGTGCAAACCAAAAGTGCTCTGTGTTGTTCTTCAGCCGGGATTCATTCCATATCTCGTCGCCTGTGAGCACGGTGTTCAGTATCCTGACCTCATCTATCATGCCTGAATAATAGTTTCCGGCACTTCCGTCGAAGGCATCTCCGTTGTAGGTGTATCCAATCCCTCCTTCGTCGCTGTGCGCACTGATTGTCGTGTAGCCTGCCGTGGTGGTGTTGACAAGCGTGCCGTCGACATACAGCGTCATGTTGCCTGCATCGTACTGGGCTGTGATGAAGTGCCATGAGCCAAGGTCCGTGTACGGGTATGAGATCTCTGTTATCACCTGGTTGTCCTGTGTCGCGAACTCAAGCAGGCTTCCCTCGAGCCTGAGCGCGAATCCGTTGGTTGTCCCACCTTCCTCGTAGATTGTCTGTATGCCAAAAAGATCGTCAGGCTTGATCCATACCTGGAGGGATTTATTTGTGAACTGGTCATTGAAGAACTGGTCTGAGATTGTCCAGTACTGTGAAGCGCCGTCATAGTGGAAGGCTCCTGCAAACTTCCCGCCGTTATCCATGAACACCGGGCATTCAGTTGTGCAGGCAAGGTCGTGGACTGTCGTATCCTGTGCAAAGTCACGCACGAAAGAGCTGTTCTCTCCATACTCGCTCCTGTTGTCGAAATGCCATAGCACCTCTGAATCTGTCGTCGGGCTAAGCACAGGTGCAGTCCAGTTGTACGTGACTGATGAGCCATTGGCAAAGTTGCAGTTCCTGTACAGGAGGTCATCTGATGTGGGCTCTGCAGCGACTTTTCCGGACATATCGACACATAGCCTTGTCTGTTCATTGTCAGATACTGAAAGGTTCAGCAGCCTGTACTGCTCAGGCGCTGTAGAGCTGTTCAGCGGGTCCTGCATGATTATCTTTGGGGGAAAATTCGGTTCTGTCTGCCCGCTGTCAGTCACCCATGTCACGTTTAGGTTCCCGTCGTCATCAGAGCTCCTGAGCTCTATCTCATACCAAGTGCCCGGCATCAGGCCTGTGATGTTCACGCTATTTGATGAGGTATTCATACGAAAAGTGCTGTTCAGCCATACTTCGACATGGTCGAAATCAGGGTCTGCAGGCATTGTCCAGTTCCAGGCTATCCAGTCGACCCCCCTGCCTGCTACTCCGAGCCCTTCGACCCCGCCAGGTGGATCGATATCTTCCATTAGGCAGCCGACTGTCATCGAGTCAGGTATGAGGTCCTCTGACGAGACTACGCTGAAAGAAGCCGAAGCAGAGCCCTCGAACGTGTCGTCGCAACTGAAACCGGCTGCAGATGATTCTCCATCAGCCATGCCTGTCCCGTCTGTCCAGTTCGCATGGATGACAGAGCAGTTGCCCGATACGCACGAGACATTCACGTGGCTGTTGGTACCTGTAGATACGATGAAGGCGCTTCCTGTCGCGTTCTGATGCCCTTCGCTGCCAGTCCCCAGGTCAAGGCTGCTCTGGTTCCAGGCTATGAATGTCGAGCCTGTGAATTCGCATGTGATATTGATGAGGTCCTGCAGCTGCTCCTCTGCTGACCTTACTGAGAAGGTCGCTCTCAATATCCCTACGCTGTTGTTTATGCATGTGAAATTCACCTGCCTGCTCCCACCGTCATCCATGCTGCTGCCGTCAGGCCAGTCGTCGGCGACATCTGAGCAGTTGCCCCGGATGCAGTCCACTGTGATTCCTGTCTGGTTCGCCTCGACAGAGATGTTTGCGCTTCCCGTCAGGTTCCCGGAGACTGTGATTCCTGAGCCAAGGTTAAGAACCGGATGGTTCCACTCTATTGAATACGGGAAATAAGGAAGCTCAAGCACCTTCCATACGACTCTCTCGTTGTTCCCGTTGTACCTCTTCTGGATCTCGAGGTTTGTCCCCGACGTCAGGTAGAACCAGAAGAAGGGCCTGGGGTAAGCGGTCCCGTCCCCTGTCATCGAGTTCGATATGGATATCAAAGAATGCGACGGGTCGACCTCAGTCGGGAGCGTGACGTCCCAGACGCACTGTGAGGCTGGACCTACTATGTTTTCCTGGCTGCTCTTCACGCCCCCTGCATAATTCCCGCTGAAATCCAGGACATAGTACTGGACATCAGATGAATGGTCAGGCACGCCTGTGTAATCGTATCTCCAGAAGGACAGCTGGCTGTCAGAGTCTATCACGCCTGCAACTGCATGGGTGTCCAGCCCGTCGTCTCCGGATGTCCTTATCTGGTGGAAAAGGATTGAATTTGAGCTGTTCCCGCTCCAGGGGACTGTGACGCGGGACGTGTATGTGTTGTTCCCGACAAAGACTGTGCCTTTGCTGAGGTTGAAGCCAGGCATCTTCGTCCTGTTCCAATCCACGACTATCCACCTCAACGTACCTGTGATAGCTGTGTTGAAGTCCCTCCTGAATGTGACCTGGCTCTGCATGCCCGTCCCCTCAATGTCTGCTGTGAATGATATCGGCCTGTGGTCCCTGCTTGTCGTGGTTGTCTGCATACCGTTGACCCAAGCCATCGATTCGGATGCATTGACTGATGCCCCTATCCCGGTCGTGAATGATGTTGTTGACCCTGAGAATGCCATGGAGCCCCTGTGTACAGTGAACTCGCTGTCGATGGCCTCGATTACCTGGTAGGAGATGTAGACGTCATTGGTGCTTGAATACCTCTCGCACAGTACATGGGTCGTGTTGTAGAGATAGCATGAGAACTCGCCGTAATCAGGGTCCAGCTGCACATTTGCGGCAGTCGTCCCGCAGGCCGATGTCCTCTGGCCCTCGAAGTACTTGACGAGGACAAAAGCATGGTCCAGGGATTCCACTGGCTTGTCAAGGGCATAGAACTGGCTTGTCCCTGTCATGGTCTGCATGTGGGACTCTGTGAAAAAGCCCTGCCTAATCGCATACGCAGGAGTTGTCTGGAGGATGAGCATGATCATGAGCGCTGCAGCAAGAATGGAAAGTGTGATGAGACATATTCTGCCGGATTTCATCTTCTGTCCTCCCGGTCCAGCTTCTTTTCTGCCCTTGACAATGCTGTCCATACAGTGCTCGTGTCCTTCTTCATGAGCCTTGAGATTTCAGTCAGCCTCATCCCCCTTTTCCTCTTGAGATAGAATGCAGCTGTCTCGAGGATGCTAAGCTTCCTGCCCCTGAATATCCCAAGGGGTATAGGCGCCCTGCTCCTTTTTGGAATGAAAAGCTTCTTCTGCTTGGACATTGCGTTTCTGTAAGTGGTCCAGACCGTCCTCTGGTCCCTTGAAAGCCTCCTGGCAATCTCCGAGAGCCCCAGCCCCATGTTGTCCCTGAGAAAAACCGTAAGTGCCTCCAGCGGCGAGAGCCTCTGGGAGAAGATCTCGGCAGGCACGTAACTGTAGTCCCTGCTTTTCCTGACAAGGTAGAGAACGTCCGCATCCTCTATCCCCTGCCTTGCGCAGAGCTGGTTCACCCTCTTCCTGATGTCTTCTATCTCCTTTTGCTCTTCAGCAAATATCTCGAAGAAGGTCCTGGCTTTTCCCTGCTCATGATTTTCAGGCTTCAAGGCATTTCACCTGTTGGTCTGTAAATATTTTACTTAATATGTAGTAATATAATCCGATAAATTTCTTAAATTAACTTAATATGAAGCAATAAACTCCTTAATTTGTATATTAATACTTATTTTGTAGCAATTAATATATAAATCTTTCGACTCAAATACAGAAAATTAGACAAGGAGAGCAGGTTCCAGCATGATTTTTAGTACAAGAATTATCATCAAAAGTATACGAAAAGATATAAAAGCACAGGAAAAACGAAATTCTTATATATGAGTTTCTGCAGTGATAATATTCAGCTTAGAGGTTAAACTAAAAAATGGGTGCCAGCACGATAATCGCTCACATCATACTTTTCATAGCAGTGCTGGGCATTGCGTCAGGGCTTGTCGTCGTGATAAAGAACTATGCTGACCAGACAGAAGGGGTGTTCAAGGACAAGAGCAATGATTATGACCAGATAATCAAGACCAGCATCAAGATCGAGGTCATATCATACCAGAACCAGACAGACACCACGTGGATATACGTCAGCAACACGGGCCAGACTTCCATGAAGCCTTCAGAAGTGGACGTCTATATAGACGGCTTCCGTTTTCCAAGGAATGACACAAACCGGTCCATACAGGTCCTTTCTGACACAAATACTGTGAACAAGGGCCTGTGGGACCCGAAGGAGCAGATCCTCATCAAGGCCTACAGGCATCTTGATGACACATCGACTCACGAGGTTGTGGTCACGACCCCCTACAGTGTGAGGGACAAAGACACGTTTTCCGTCTGAGCAGGATTTGAGCAAGAGAGGTGGGATGATTGGGTTTTTCGACGATCGGCGGATTCATCATAATGTTTTTTGCCTTGTTGATAGTCGCCTCGGCATTCATAACAATACAGGCGAGGCTGGCGGATTCCATGACGCTCAGCAACAATATCCAGAAAGAGAAGATAACAAGGGAGATGAATACGAAGATTGAGATAATCAACGCGACATATGACAACGGCACCTCGCCTGCAGAGACCACCATGTACATAAGGAACACCGGCTCAGAAAAGCTTGACATGGGCTATGTTGACGTGTTCATCGACAATGTGAGGATACCGAGGGATGACGCGAACAGGACAATTGAGTTCGCTCCAGGCTCGGATGTCTTCAACCCGCTTCAGTGGGACCCTGACGAGACCATAATCGTGGTCGTGAAGATGGACCTGTCCCATGAGGCCCACATGGCCACTGCGACGACTGAATACGGCATCAAGGACGCAGCGATTTTTTCAGCATGACATCAGGCTAGCATAACATGACACAGACGATTTCAATCAACCTGGAAAGGGATGAGCTCAACAGGAACATAGGGGGCGGGATCCCTGTGAACTCTCTGATACTCATAGAGGGCAAGGACGGCGCAGGAAAGAGCATCGTCTCCCAGAGGATGACTTACGGGCTTCTCGAGCACGGGCATTCGTGCACCTATATAAGCTCGGAGCTCAACACCGCTGGATTCATAGAGCAGATGGCGTCGCTCGATTATGACGTGAAGTTCCACATGCTCGACAACAGGCTTCTCTTCATTCCTATGTTCCCGTTCCTCGGCAACACCCAGCTCCAGCCGAATTTTCTCGACAGGCTCTTCAAGGAGAAGAAGATCTTCAAAAACGAGGTGGTGATATTCGACACACTCTCATTCCTTCTCATAAAGGACAATATCTCGCATGAGAAGAGCTTCGAGGTGATAAAGACCCTCAAGGGCATAAACAGCCTCAACAAGACCATAATATTCTGCGTGGACCCAGACCATCTCAACGAGAAGTTCCTGACTCTACTGCGCTCTGTCGCGGATGTTTATTTCAATGTCGAGATAAGGACATTCGCGGGAAACCTGGTAAGGGTCATCAACATCAAGAGGTTCAAGAGGCCTGGGGACAACATCATCAACACAATACCTTTCAAGGTCGAGCCCGGTAAGGGTCTCGCTATAGAGATAGCATCATTCGCATGATCATCCGGCATTCAGTGCACGGATTAGACAGGAAAAGGAAAAAAGAGGACAATGGTAGTCAGGAGAAAGCCGCCGGTCACGAGAAGCTATGACGAGGCCATGAGGAAATTCCCTCATCTTGCGAGGTATGTGAGGAAGACGACCAGGGAGATGGGCGAGCCTGAGTGGTACACCAGGCTTGACAGGGACCTCAAAAGCCTCGAGTTCCCGAACCTGATATATCCGGTCGGCGACCCGCTTTTCATCCACATTTACCGCAAGAAGGGCGAACCGACCATTTACCATGTCATCGAGCCTGAGATGGATGACCGGCTCAGGAAGCTGAATGACAAGATTCTAGACAAGATGATTGCCATCTCGAACAAGTACCCTGTTCCTGACAAGATAGAAGACATGGAGCCTATCCTGGGCAAGATTTTCGACGAGGTGGTCGAGGTGGAGCATGGAGGGAAAGCCCCGGGATTCCTGACTACGAAAATCAGGCTTGCCAGGATGGATTATGACATGATAAGGTATTACCTGATAAGGGACAGGGTGGGTTACGGCAAGCTCGAGCCGCTCTTCCTGGATCCATATATCGAGGATATCCACTGCGTTGGGGTGGGCTCGCTGTCGCTTGTCCACAAGGTCTTCGAGATGCTCAGGACAAACATCGTTTTCTCAGACGATTTCGAGCTCAACAAGTACTTGGTCGAGACGAGCGAGAGGGTGGAGAGGCCGGTGTCCGACGCACGGAGCGTAGTCGACGCCATGATGCCTGACGGCTCGAGGGTAAACTTCATCTACGGCAGGGAGATCAGCCTCGAGGGCTCGAGTTTCACTGTCAGGAAGTTCTCTGAGGTCCCTGTGAGCATCACCCAGATAATCAGCTGGAACACGATGGACGCTGAGCTTGCGGCATATATCTGGCTGTGCCTGGAGCACGGCATGAATATGTTCGTATGCGGGGAGACAGCGTCAGGCAAGACCACCACGCTTAACGCCTGCTCAGCCTTCATCAGCCCGGATGCCAAGGTGTACACAGTAGAGAACACCCCCGAGGTCACCATGCCCCACGACGCATGGCAGCACCTCATAACGAGGGAGGCCGGCCAGGAGACAGACGTCACCATGTTCCATCTGCTGATTGCCGCGCTCAGGTCAAGGCCGAACTACATAATAGTGGGCGAGATCAGGGGCGAGGAGGGAAACATCGCTTTCCAGGCTATGCAGACAGGCCACCCTGTGTGCTCCACGTTCCACGCCGGCTCTGTCAGGAGCATGATCCAGAGGCTCACGGGCCACCCAATCAACGTCCCCATCGCATCAATCGACAACCTGAACATCGTCCTCATCCAGCAGGTCGTTGAGCAGCACGGCCATTTCGTGAGGAGGGTGCTCTCCCTCACGGAGATAGAGAGGTTCTACGACGTCGAGAACAAGATGATAACCCGGCAGGTCTTCAACTGGGACCCGGCAAAGGACCAGCACATGTTTCGGGGCCTCTACAACAGCTATGTGCTTGAGAAGAAGGTGGCCCTCATGCTCGGCTACGAGGACACAAGGGAGATATACAAGGACCTTGACCTCAGGAGAAGGATACTCGAGAAGATGGTCGAGAACAAGATATTCAACTATTTCGACGTGTGGAACGTAATAAGCAAGTACCATACAGAAGGGACCAAGTCCCTACCATTTTCATTGTAGCGATGCTGTGATGATCATAATAGTAAAATTAATGTAATAGGGGTATATTGTGGGAGATTACATACTCGACGGCGGATTCAGTAGCTATACGGAATTTTTCTACAAGATAGTGCTCCCCACGATAGGCGTGAGCGTGATGCTCTTCTTCGGGGTTATTCTTTTCACGAGCATGCCCTTCTTCGTCCCCTACATCATGCTTTTTCTCGGGATTGCGTTTGTAGCAATATTCCCCTATATGAGCTTCGAGAAGCGCAAGGTCAACATGCATGAGAACATACACCTATTCATAACATATGCAGGGACGCTCTCCACCCTCAGGATAAACAGGACCATGCTGTTCAAGAAGATAGCCGAGGAAAAGGAATACGGGGAACTCGCGATGTTTGCTGACAGGATAGTCTATCTCTCCAAGGCCTGGAACCTGGGCTATTCCAAGACCTGCAGGAAGATGGCCGTGCTCTCGCCATCGAAGATATTCGGCGATTTCCTCGACAGGCTCGCCGCTGTGCTGGATTTCGGTGAGGACCTCGAGGTATTCCTCACTGAAGAGCAGGATGCTGTGATGGACGACTATTCTAACGAGTACAACAAGTCCATGCAGAACATAAGGATGCTCGAGGACGTCTTCATATCCCTGACGATAAGCATCGCGTTTGCAATGGCAGCGGCGCTTCTCCTTCCGCTCCTGATGGGAGTCTCGATAATGGTCATAGTCAAGTACAGCCTCCTCGGGCTTATCGTCATGGACCTGATGCTCATACTGATGATAAAGGGCTTCATCCCGAGTGACAGGATATGCCACAACCTGATGATAGTCGACCCCGGGACAAAGAAGATCCTAAAGGCGTTCATAATAATCCTTCCTATATCTTTTTTGATTATATCAGTCCTGACCTACATAAATATATTCCCCTTCCTATTCAATTACGCCATTGGCTTCACGCCCCTTATGTTCGTCGGGATATTGGCTTCGAACGAGGAGAACGAGGTCTTCAAGAAGGACAAGGCCTTCCCGGTGTTCGTGAGGGCACTCGGCGGTGCTGTAGCGACCAGGGGAGGGGGCGTGACATCGAGCCTGGGTGCCCTGAGGGTGCATGACTTCGGGGTCCTCAACAAGCTCCTCATAAACCTTTACAGGAGGCTGAAGGTCGGCTCTGAGAGGTTCATGGCCTGGCTCTTCTTTGCAGGGGAGTCAGGCAGCAATCTCATAAACTATTTCGTGCACATATTCGCGAAATCCATCTACATGGGCGGAGATTCCATCAAGATAAGCGAGATAATAAGCAAGAACTTCACGAGGCTGATATCGCTCCGTAAGCTGAGGCTGCAGCTAGCTGCTGGGCTGCGCGGCGCGCTTTACGGGGCCCTGCTCGGGTTCATTACCACCGTATACATGTCGACGGCGATAACTCACATGCTTGCCGGGATGTTCAATAGCGCGCTTCAGAATGCGATGAGCCAGGAGAACATGGCAAACCTGGTCAGCTCCATCCTGCCATCCATCCCCGCGATAAACATGACCGAGGTGAACATGTACATAGGCATAATCGTCCTCATCCACGCCTTCATATCCTCTGTGATAATTAAGCTTGTCGACGGCGGCAACAAATACGCGGCCCTCTTCGACTTTCCAATAATGGTATGGATAGGCGCGGCTCTCTCCTGGGGCATCCCTCTTCTCTCGCAGTGGGCGTTCGGCAGCCTCGGAGTGACCTGAGAAAAAATCTGGAAAGCCCCTGTCGTGCTTTCGAACCTGCAATCATTCCTCGACCAGATATACCGCGTCGCCTTCCCTGCAGGGCTCATTCACCTTGATGCCGACAGACTCGCCAGGCTTCCCTTCAGGAACTTCCTTGTGTTCTATCTGCATCGAGCCGAGCTCCTGTTCAAAGTCGGTCGTTGCGCCCCTGACATGGATGCTGTCGCCGACCTTGATGTTGCCGCTGAGATCTATCACGGCGACCATTATCTTTCCGAAGAAATGGGCCACCCTCCCTATCTCCTTTTCTTCCATTCTTTCACCCCCTTTAATGGGTATGGCAGGTAAATATAAAAAATTTGTGGAAGACTGCTCTCAGAAAGATTATTTCTCTATCCTGAGTCCGCGCGTGACTATCTCCTTGACGAGGTCAATGTCCTTTTGGGCCACTTTTTCAGCAAGCCTCATCCTTGCCGACGCCTTTGCAAGCCTTAGGAATCCGATGACAAGCCGAGGTGAGATCTCTATTAGATACCTCCTCTCATTCTGCTTTATCTCTGCGATGAAGTCGATAATCCCTCTCTCGAACTCGGCAGGTATCTCTACCTTGAGCCCCTGGGCGTATTCGACATAGTCCCGGATGAACCTCTCGTCGCCCGATAGGGCCTTCTTCTTCTCGGACCTGATGATCTTCTTCGATATCTCGACGAACTGCTGCATATCCGGCTTCCTTATCAGGAACACCAGGTGGAACCTTGTCAGGAGAGCCGAATCGAACGGCATCTGCTTCTTGAGAGTCTCGACTGTCCAGCCCGCGAACCTGTCGCCGACAGGGTTGGCGGTCGCGATCACCTTTATCCTCGCGTCGAACTTGTAGTGCTTGCCTCCCTTGTCGTATGTTATGAATCCCTTCTCCATCGCGTTGTAGAGCGATGCCCTGTCCCTCTCCTGCATGAGGTTGAGCTCGTCTATTGCGCAGACGCCCTTGTCAGCCATTGGCAGGAGCCCTTTGGCTACCTCGCTTCCTTTCACTGTGACCGTGAGGCCCACGCCTGAAGTCCCGGAACCCAGGCCGAAGCTGGATATGGGCGAGAGCGCGGATGCCGAGCGCAGGATATCCGTCTTGCCGGTCCCCGGGTCGCCGAGGAGCAGGATATGGACAGGCTCTTCTGAAGTAGCGAAGAGCTGTACAGCCGCAGCCTTCTTGACCTCTTCCATGCCGACGATGTTCATCGCTATGAATTTCGGGATCATCTCAGCCGCCTTGCCGGAGAATTCCGAGAAGGCCTTTTTTTTCACCTTGTCCATCACCGTCCTGTTCAGCCTGCTTATATAGTCGGCGATTCCTTTCTCATCTGTCTTCGGTATGATTGACGGGTACGACCTCTGAGGCATGACCTGAGGGGACACCTCAAGCGAGCTCTCGGAAAGCTCAAGCTTCTTCAGCTTTGCGAGCGATGCTGCCTCCTTTATGTCCGCGACTTCGAGATAGTCTGCGAGCTCCTCCAGAATCTCCTTCTTTTCCGCCCCAAGCGGGACGATGCTTCTTAGCAGGTCTATGAGCCTTTTTGCCATCAGTCTGAATAATTTACTAACAGATATAAATAATTTGTTCTCAGCCCTTATCTCTTCTACTTTCGAAAAGCAAAAACTATTTAATCTATTAGGTTTCTGTGAAGAATGATGGACGACAGGATAAAAGGGGACCTCATAACTATACTTGATTCTTCTATCGGCGCATTGAATGAGCATGACAGCATGGAGCTGAGAAGCATCAGCGACCATACCATCCACAACGCCTCCATATTCCAGGACAAGGACTCGATCACCATTGCAGTGATTGTCTATGCCCTATCGAAGCTAATCGACAGGATGTCACGCATGGAGCCAGTGGTCATCAGCTCTCTCGAGAAGGCGAGGGACTGCCTGAAAAATTCTGATCTTTCAGGGTACGAGGAGAATGTCAGGCTGCTCATGGACACCATCTCCGACTTTGACCGAAAGCTAAACCTCTACATCCAGAAAGTCATAAACGAGGCAGAGATTAAGAAAGGCTCGAGGCTCTATGAGCATGGCATCTCCCTCGCCCAGACAGCAGGGCTCCTGGGCATTTCCCAGTGGGAGCTGATGAAGTACATAGGGCAGACGAAAATACCTGACCAGTTCGAGGATGACGTGAAGGTTACTGAGAGGCTGGAGCAGGCGAGGAGGGCTTTCGGATTAGGATGAAGAAGCCGATTGTATTCGATACCGGGCCGATAATAAGCCTGACCCTGAACAACCTCCTCTGGGTGCTCGAGTCTCTTCATGAGAAATCCGGGGTTGACTTCCTGATAACCCCTGCTGTGTATTACGAGCTTATCGAGAGGCCGCTCTCGACGAAAAAATACAAGTTCGAGGCCCTCCAGATCCTTCCCCTGATAACCAGGGGGATACTTAAGAAGACGGAAAGCCAGGAGATAACCTCGAAAGCCGACAGGCTCCTCGAGACAGCCAACCAGGCATTCAGGGCAAGGGGGAACTGGATAAGGATAGTGCACAAGGGAGAGATGGAAGCGGTCGCCTGTGCGCTGCTTTCAGGTGCAGAGACCCTCGTGATTGACGAGAGGACGACAAGGGTGCTCATAGAGAGCCCCCTCCTCCTGGAAAAGCAGCTTTCAAGGAAGCTCCATACCGGTGTGGAGGTCAGTCATGATAATCTGGAGATCCTGAAAAAGGAGATAGGGGCCCTTAAGGTCATCAGGTCCTTCGAGCTTGCGACGATCGCCTATGAGCTTGGTCTCCTGAACATTTTCGCACAGAAGGATGAGGAGAAGATAATACCTGATATAAGGAAGGCTGTGCTTGAAGGCGTGCTTTGGGGCATGAAGCTCAACGGCTGCTCTGTCAGACGTGAAGAGATTTATCAGGTTCTTGACCTCGAGAAATGAGGATATACAAGATGCTTGCCTCTCTCATGGGCAATCTGCCGTGTCCTCTGAATCTGTCTTGAAATCCCAGTCATTGTCTATCCCGTCGTTGCAGAGCCCTGTCTCATCGGCTGTCTTCTTGCAGAGGTCCGCATTGCATATGACGACGAACTGACCTATGCTGATGTCCTTCTTGACATATATCGGGCTCGCCTGGTTGCTGCTGAGGTTTATCGACACTATCACAGGCACGTCCACCTTGAAATACAGCGTGTTAGGACCTGAATCCGTTGTGACGTCAAAGACTATTGCGCCGGGCTCGGCATATATCCTGTCGACAAAGCCCGGCACCTGCTCATCAAGGGTCCTCTTTGCGAATCCCGGCGAGTAATACACGTCGTCCGCGCTACCGACCAGCTCATTTCCGATCCTCTTTGTGTCAGCGACCAGCACGTCCTGCTTAGCCTGCTGTGTCCTCGAGAAATTATAGACTACCAGGGGGACGAGTATTATTGTCATGATGGCTATGACCATCAGGTATTCCACGGCTGACTGTGATTTCTTGGTCTGCATCGGCATCCTTATCCCTGCGTTTCAATAGTAAAATAAGAGCAGCGCGACGATTATGACGGCGAACAGGAGGGAGCCTCCAACGATGAACACAATCCTGGATGCAAGGGTATGGTAGGGTATGCCCCCCCTGTGCCTTGAGACATATTGCATGTGCTCCTCTATCCTTTCGTCGCTGTGGCCAGTCTTCTTCAGGTCATCTTTCACATCGCCTGAATAGTCGCCGTCCTTGACCCTCTTCTCGATATAGTGGACAGTCTTGAAATCAAGTCCTGTATCCAGAAATTCCTCTTCCTTTGAGCCCTTGAGTGTAACCATTTCGCCTCTTTTTTGATAGTTCCATACCTTTTTACCGCTTTATATATTTTTTGTTTTCGATTGGACCTTTACTGTTAAGTGCGTTTATCACCGTCGTGGTCATATGTATGGGAACAGAACCCTGCCAGGTTGTCCGGGACGCGTACTAGTGAACTGACCACGATGATAAACACTCTTCGGTGCACTTACCTGGCCGTGGATATATAAAATCTTGACTTCACAATATATTCTTATCGAAAAGTTTATATACTTGTAATCTTTATTGTCTATCAGTATAGCATAATCTATACTGTTAGTTAAAATGAACCTGAACTTTTATGGCGGAGCTGGAGAAGTAGGAAGGAGCTGCGTCTCGCTTGATGACAGGTTCCTGTTTGATGCAGGCCTCAAGATCAGCGAGGAGGGCTCTGAATATCCCATGCCTTTTGATGTCCGCAGGATCGAGGCTGTGTTTTTGAGCCATGCCCACCTTGACCATAACGGCGCACTGCCTCTTTTCAACCACACAGGTCTGCACTGCCCTGTATTATGCAATCCCATGACAAAGGACATGAGCAGGATAATGCTCTCTGACTCGTACCATGTCGAGAAGATGGAGAACCAGTCCCCGGACTACAACAAGGAGAACATCTTCAATGTCCTCGCCCTTATGCAGAACGCACCGTATGACAAGGAATACAGGCTCGGCAGCCTGAAGTACAGGTTCTACTATGCAGGCCACATTCCCGGAAGCGCCTCGATCCTTGTCGAACTTGCGGGAAAGAGGATATTCTATACAGGCGACATAAACTCCAGCGATACCCACCTGCTCAAAGGTGCTGTGCAGTATCCAAAGGATGTCGATTTCATGATATGCGAATCGACTTACGGCGACAGGGACCATCCCCCGAGAAGAAAGGCAGAGGAGGGTTTCCTGGAAATGGTTAAGAAGACCATCGACAGGGGAGGCACAGTCCTCATCCCCGCGTTTGCTGTCGGAAGGTCACAGGAGGTCCTGATGATGCTTGCAAGGAGGAGATGGGGCGTTCCTGTATATCTCGACGGGATGTCGAAGAAGGTCTCGAACCTGTTTTTGAAAAGGCCGGAATATCTGGGGGACCCTTCCGCTCTCCAGTCAGCCTTAAAACCGGTGAGGTTCGTCAAGAAGCCCAGGGAAAGGAAAGAGATAGTGAAGGAGCAGGCGATAATAGTCACGACCTCGGGGATGCTTGACGGCGGCCCTGTCATCGACTATCTGGGCTCTTTGTATTTTGACGAGAGGTCGTCAGTGCTCATGACAGGATACCAGGCAGAGGAGACCAACGGCAGGCTCCTTCAGGAAGAGGGCAAGGTCTACATAGACGGCACAAGGTTCCGGGTGAAGGGCACTGTGAAGAAGTACGATTTCTCGGCGCATTCAGGGCGGAAGGAGCTGATTAGGCTCGTGGAGAAGGTGAAGCCGAAGAAGATCGCATTCGTCCACGGCGACAGGTCTTCGGTGGAGAGCCTCGCATCCCATTTCAGGCAGTTTGCCGAAGTTTACACTCCTAAGATAGGTGATAGGATTGCAATATGAAAGAGGTGGAAAACATGAAATTTAAGGTCAGGGACATCCTGGAGTCCATAGACGAGGATGACCTTTACAAGATGCAGGCTGACCTTTCGAAAGGCGGGTTCTTCCTGAAGAAGCTTGTGGATGACAGGCTCAAGAAGCTGGAGAACACAAAGAAGGGCTACTGCACGACATGCGGCCAGCCGCTCGAGAACAAGCACAAGACCTACACTCTGCTCTTCGGGCCCGAGGATTTCAAGAAGAAGGCCTCGTTCTGCGAGCTCGACTGCCTTGAGTATTTCCTTGCAGGTCTGAGGAAGGTCGACGAGAGGGTGAAAAAAGGTGATATAGATGGTCTACAATAGGATCATGAGGCTTTGCAGGGACCGTAAAGAGAAGCTGAGGATGCTTCTTGAGAATGACACGATCACCCTGAGGGACGACCAGGTCAACCACATCCAGGGTGCCATCGACGAGATAGAGCTCTTCCTGCTGACATTGCAGCAGTTCCAGCAGAAGGAGACCCGCACGAATTTCCAGAGAGGGCAGGCAGAGCAGAAGGTCGGCATCGTATCGAGGTTTGGTGGTCTCTTTTCGCCGAAGAAGTCCCAGACGAGCAGGCAGTTCGCCCTTAGCGGAAACTACAGGGACCAGGCGGGGGCGTAAGATGGATGACAAGAGCAGGAGCAATGACGACGTCTACGATGAGTGGATAAACTACATCAAGAAGAGGAACAGCTTCTACAAGAAGGCTGACCAGGCCTGATTTTTTGGATTTTTTGCTGGAATTATTCCATTGCCGCCGGAGCAGGTGGCATCTTTTTCTGGAACAGGGGGAATGTTTTATATATGGTCCAGGGTTTTCCCAAAACATGCAAGAGGGACCTTCAGCAAAGCAGAAATACTTCCAGGAGCTGATAACCAGGATCAAGCAGGACCGGCCATCAAAGGACAGGCTTTCCAAAATGAAGCTCAGCCTCTGCGCAAGATACGGGCTTGGGCACATCCCGACAGACATTGAGGTGCTCCTGAATGCTGGCGAGAAGGACATGGGCCTGGTGAGGAGATTTCTTCGGACCAAGCCCACGAGGAGCATGAGCGGCGTGTCGGTGATAGCCATAATGACAAGGCCCATGAAGTGCCCCCACGGCAAGTGCATTACATGCCCCGGGGGGGTGAGCTCGGTTTTCGGGGACACTCCGCAGAGCTACACCGGCGAGGAGCCTGCGACGAGAAGGGCCAAAAGGAACATGTTCGACCCCTATCTTCAGGTCTTCAACCGCCTCGAGCAGTACATCGCAGCCGGGCACGAGCCGGCAAAGGCTGAGCTCATAATCATGGGGGGCACTTTCATGGCCGCTTCCAGGGCATACAGGGATCATTTTGTGAAGCTGGCATTCCAGGCCATGAACGACTTCTCGGCGAAGTTCTACAGGGATGGCGATATCGATATAGCTGGTTTCAGGGATTTTTTCGAGCTCCCGGGAGCCTTGGATGACGTCAAGAGAGAAGCATCCATAAGGAGCAAGGTTTTGGCCCTCAAGAACAGGAAGAAGACTACGCTATCGAGGGAGCAGGGGAAGAACGAGAAAGCAGCTGTACGCTGCGTGGGCATGACCATAGAGACCCGTCCTGACTACGGCGGGCAAAAACAGGGCAATGAGATGCTCAGGCTTGGGTGCACCAGGGTAGAGGTAGGTGTCCAGTCAGTCTATGACGAATCGCTCAGGATGATGGAGAGGGGACACACTGTTGAGAAAAGCCTGGAATCCATCAGGACCCTCAAGGATCTCGGGTTCAAGATAAACATCCACTACATGCCCGGGCTGTTCGTCTCAAGGAAGGAGGATCTTGCAGGCATGAAGATGCTGTTCTCAGACCCAGGCTACAGGCCTGACATGCTAAAGCTCTATCCTTGTATGGTTGTCAAAGGCACGAAACTGTACAGGATGTGGAAGAAAGGCACATTCAGGCCGCTCTCGACGAAGCAGGCAGCAAGGCTCATCGCTGATTTCAAGAGGCACGTGCCGACCTACTGCAGGATAATGCGTGTGCAAAGGGACATCCCTTCCAACATGATATCTTCAGGCGTGGACAGGACTAATCTCAGGCAGTACATCCATGACATCATGGTTGAGAAAGGGACAAGGTGCGACTGCATAAGGTGCAGGGAGGTAGCAAGGACTAAAGAGCCCGTGGATTTTGGGAAGATGGAGATATCAGCTTCATACTATGACGCATCCGGCGGAGGCGAGTTCTTCATATCATACGGCAGCAGGGATGTCATTGCCGGCTTCTGCAGGCTCAGGTTCCCGTCACAGTCTCTCAGAGAGGAGATAACCCCTGACTCGGCCATCATCAGGGAGCTCCATGTCTACGGCGAGACAGCAGCTCTCGGGAAAAGGGGGAAGGTCCAGCACAGGGGCATCGGAAAGCAGCTCATGGATGCTGCCGAGAGCCTGGCAAGGCTCTATCTGAGGAAGAAGATCGTCGTCATATCAGGGGTAGGCGTCCGGGAGTACTACAGGAAGCTCGGCTACAGGAAGCAGGGCCCCTACATGGTCAAGAAGCTATCTTAAGGAATATATCCCCCTTGAATTCCTATGGATCCGGCCTTTCTCGATCAGGCGCGAAATGTATTTGGCTGCCCTGACTCCCACAGTGTGTTCGATGTCGGAATATTTCATCTGGCCATGCGAGAGCATTTCCAGTATCTCTGCCTCCCTGGTAGCCGAACTCTGCTTTTTGCTTGATGGCTTGATGCTGTTGTATGTCCTGAGGGCAGTCTGGATGTTCTCCCTGTATATTGCTTTTCTGCGGACATATTCCATTGCACCGGAATCCTTCTCCCTGATCATCAAGAGCACGGGTTCAATGACGTCGGAATGCAGCTTCGCACCCCTCGGCGAGATCGATATATCTGAATATTTCATGCCGCCGACAAATGATGTCTCGCTCCTGATGTACCCTTTCCTTTCCATGGCCCTCAGGGTGGACTGCACCCTGCTTCTGTCGACATATCCTGTGATGCCCATCACATCCTCATAGGAGAACCTTCCATCGATGGTTTCAAGGAACCTGAATATTTTCTTTGAGACCGCAGGGTGCTTGAAATTGTTGTTGAAGGAATTGGTTTTACCGTTCTTGAGATAGGTTATGTCTCCCTTCCTGAAGGAATCGAACTGGATTATGTCAAGTGAGAAGAGCTTGTTCAGCTTTGAATTGATTGCCGAGCCTGACATCTCAAGGGACTTCTCCAGGTCGCTCCTCTTCCTTCCGCCGTTACTCCTCAGCTCCTCGATTAGCCTTACAGTGCTCAATGGTCCGTCATTTATGTTCTGGCCGAGCCACTCCCATGTGCTCATCTCGAATTTGATGGTAGAATACATCATGAACCTGGCGATGTCTGCTATTTCTGTCCTTTCAGCATCCTGATTGAGCCGGAACATCCTGGTCCTTCTCCTTCCGCTTTGATGATATGAGACCTCGACAAACGGTTCAAGCGAGAGCTTCTGCCTCCTGGGATCGTATACGGATCTCTCGTATGTCTTCTCGTCAGTCGAGACTGTGTCGCTTCCGGCAAGCTCAACAGCTGAATTCTTTATCTCCCATGATGTTCTGTACCGGGCATCGAGGACAAATCCCAGAAGGAGAGACTTGAACTCGTTGTTCACAGCCCCGAACACCATCGCTTCGATGTTATTTTCCATTTTCATCACTTCATGCCAGTCAAAAAAACAACTTATTTATAAATAATCAGGAATTCAGCTCCTGCATGGCAGGAGAGGTGGAATTCAAGCCCAAATTCATAGAGAGATACTCAGCATTGACTAATTTTGAGGAGTTCAGGGAGACATCGCTCCAGTATCTCAGGCGCAGCATACGCGTAAACACCCTCAAGATATCGATTTCCCACCTGAAGAAGAGGCTTGAGAAGGACTGGAAACTGACTCC
The DNA here is from genome assembly GCA_964469935.1 of uncultured Methanosarcinales archaeon. GTDB lineage: Archaea > Nanobdellota > Nanobdellia > Woesearchaeales > DSVV01 > CAYXZQ01. The sequence goes on along the minus strand of CAYXZQ010000001.1, from coordinate 26,066 downwards.
TGTGCCGTGGTGCCCAGAAGGGTTCTGGATCGACCACAGGGGCGAGGGCGATGACTACAGGAGGGATGTGGGCAATCTGCCCGAGCATTCTCTCGGCTACGTCTTCATCCAGGAGGCAGCCTCCATGATACCGCCGATCGCCCTGGGCCCGAAGCCCGGCGAGAGGGTGCTTGACATGTGCGCATCACCCGGGGCGAAGACCACGCAGATTGCCGGGTACATGAAGAACCAGGGCGTCCTGGTGGCCAATGACTACAGGATAGACCGTATAAAGCCCCTGGGACTCAATGTGCAGAGGATGGGGATATCGAATGCGATAATCACCAAGATGCAGGGCAGGTTCTTCAGGGACCTCGAATTCGACAGGATACTTGTCGACGCCCCCTGCTCAGGGACAGGGACAATTAGGAAATCCTTCAAGACCCTGCGGATATGGAACCCCAACATGGTAAAGAGGCTTGCAGGCACCCAGAAGCAGCTTCTCGAGACAGGGTTCGACAATCTTAAGAAGGGGGGGGCCATCGTATATTCCACATGCACGCTTGAGCCTGAGGAGGACGAGGGTGTTGTCAGCTGGCTGCTCTCCAGGCACGACGATGCAGAGCTTGTGGATTTCAGGCTTGATGGGATGAAACGCTCTGAGCCTGTCATGGAGTTTGATGGAAACAGGTATCATGACGATGTGAAGAGATGCCTGCGGATCTGGCCCCAGGACAATGATACAGAAGGATTCTTTGTTGCGAAATTCAGGAAGAGATGACCTGATTGTTCATTCCCTGAAATATAGCATGAACTTTGTGCCGTTCCTGCCAAGCTTTATTGCGTCGTTGGTCATGACTGTTCTGGATATGGTGTCGAATGCATATGTGACATCGCTGCCATGTCTCGAGAAGACGTCGACATATCCATTTCTCAGCTCGACAAGCCTCTTAACGAGCTGAAGTCCCAGCCCTCTTCCAGTTATGGAATCTGTTGTGTAATTGTCGAATATATAAGGCAGTTCATCCTTTCTTATGCCGGTCGCACGGTCAGTCACGGTTACTTTCACAAGCGAGCCCTGCCTGCCGACTGATACGTTTACGGCCTTTCGGCCCTTCTGCTTCTTCCTGAGGTATGCGTCCCTGGAGTTCTTCACGAGCTGGCTTATGCAGAAGGCCTGGTCTGTGGCCAGCTCATCCATGCCCTGCATGTCAAGAATGATATTTGTATAGGGTATCCTCCTGAGCTTTTTCTCGATTTCTTCTTTTGTTGTCGAGAACAGGAATCTCCTGTCGCCTGATACCACGTATGGCATCAGGGCCAGTGTATGGATCGAGTCTTTGTAGAATTTCCTGGAATCATCGATGTATCCGGACGTCCTTTCAATACGGTTCTTTTCAAGATGCAGCGCAATCAATTCCCGCTTATCGTTCAGCGAGCCGAGGCTGCCTGCCAGGTCATGCCCTATCATCCCCAGCGCAAGGTATGAATGATAATCATCTGATAGGAACTGTTCCTCATCCAGGGGAAGCGTAAACCCTGTTTCATCTATCAATGCTTCATAAGACCGATACTGGTCCAGGACCGCATCCAGGCTCGCCAAAATCCTCCTGACATCCCTGATGTCTCCCTTATCGTAGTTTTCCAGAATCTCCAGGTTCTTCCCGATGTCAAGAATTCTCTCGTCGAATTTCAGTATCTCCTGCTCGAGCCCGCTTATCCTGACCACCTACTCCCTTATGACCTGCTGCTCGTCATCGGCTGTGAGCGCATCGTCGAACCCCTCGCTGACCGTGACGTCGAATTTCCTGCACTCGTCGTAGCTGTCAAGCCCCGGGTCGTAGTTGTCGTCGGCGCACGTGACATTGACGTCGTGGCAGCCGTCCTCCTCGCAGGTCCTGTCGATCCCTTTGCATCTCAGGAACCCTTTCTCCTTGCAGTACTCCTCTATCCTGTCCTCCTCTTTCTGTGCAAAGGTCTCGTCGTTGTCGGATTCCCACAGGTACCTCGTCATCCTGTACTTGGCCTGCTGCTCGCTTATGTTCTCTGCTGCCTTCCATAGCTCGTACTGGCTCACGTATGGCTCGCTCTCGTTTATGACCTCCATCTGCGCTGCGTAGCCGTTGCCCGGGTTCACGACGAACGTGAACGTATCGAAATCCTTCGGCATGGTATAGTTCGAATAGTCATGGGTGGCTGTCTGGGCGCAGCCGTAAAGGGCTATTACAGCTATCAAAATGAGGAGTATTCGTTTCATTTTACCCCTAATAAGTGATAACTAATATATAAATATTGCGGTTCACTAGGCTCTGCTATGAGGATACACGTCTTCGGCTCTGATTACGAGGGTGACAACATAGGCTTCAGGCTGGCAGAGGACCTGAGTGGGCTTGAAGGGATCGAGTTCATCAGGGTCGATGATCCTGTGGAGCTGGCATCTGCTGACAGGCTCATCATCATGGACGCAGCAGAAGGCATAGAAGAGCCTGTCCTCCTTGAAGGCGCGGACAGGCTCGTGCAGTCGGGAATCACGACATTGCATGACTTCGACCTGGGATATTTTCTGAAGCTTTCTGAGAAGCTGGGGGGCAAAAAAAAGCTGACCATCATCGGCCTTCCAATGCACGGTGATTACGAAGCGGTAAAGAAGCATGTCAGGGAGCTTCTGCAAGGGTTGAGGGGCTCCTCCTCCCGACAGTCGGCCCGTCAGAAACAATGAAACCGGCTGTTTTGAGGTTCTCCCTCACCATCCTCGCATAGCTGTATGTAGCGAGGATCGCGCCTTTCCTCATCCGCCTCATTATGTCCATGAAGAACCCCTCCTGCCAGAGGTCAGGCTGCTTTGCAGGTGAGAACGGGTCCAGGAAGACAGCATCGAACATCCCATCAATATTCTTTATCGTATCCCTGGCATCGCCCATGATGAGCCTTATTTTTATTTTTCCGTTGCTGTATCCCTTTTTTTCTGCAACCTCCTTTATGATATGGTAGTTTTCCAGCGGGGGATTTACCTCCATGGTCTTCCCAAGAATCATGTCATCGTTCTCAAGCCCGACAATCCTTATCTCGCAATCAGGATTCACCTCAAGTGCCCTGTCAATTGCAGCGCAGGCATTGTATCCCAGGCCGAAGCAGATGTCGAGTATCCTGACCCGTCCCCTTCTTGCAATCTCCGCAATCTCCGAGGGCTCTACATACTTGAGGAACGCCTCCTCGACAGCCCCGCTCTTTGTATGGTAGACATCGCCCACTTCGTCATTGTAGAAAGTTTCCGAGCCGTCGGCTGTCGTTAATCTGCGCATGTGATACCGGAAAAATCGATTGGATTTAAATATGATGGTCTCATGTATCTACTGGAGTATAGCAAAGTTTAAAAATAAACAGAGATTACATATCATATCTTTTGTTGGGGTATTGATACATGAAAGTTGAGGACATCCAGATTGTTTCTAACAGGTCAGCCCACGGACTTTGGGAACTGACCATCAACGAGTTTGCAAGACACCTGTCAAAAAAGGACAGGAAGATATTCATTGAAAACCAGCATAACAACAAGGCAAGAACTTTTCCGAGTGGAGAGACCCTGCCTCAGCTCCTTTCAAATGTCAGACGGAAGAATATCCACATAATAGGGGCCTTTCATGATAAGTACCTGTATCAGGACAGGATGGCCGTAATGGAAAGCGATCTGCCGATTGATTCAAAAGTCAGGCTCATCGAAGAGAGGATACATTCACTTGAAGCAGATTTCAGGGAGCTTGAAAAGACTTGCGATGCTGCAAGAAGAGCAAAGGCAAACGAGATCTCTGTATATTTTACATACTACCCTGACGCAAGGCAGGACAAGAAAGACGCGCCTCACGTACCTATTTCTGCAAAACTAACCATGGACAATATCGAATCCTCGGCCGGCAATAAGCTGGAGAGCATGGCTCTGATCGATGTCCACGCAGGCCAGACCCAGGGGTTTACCAATGTAGGTGTTGACGAGATAAAATGTGCAAACCTGTTCATCACCCACCTGAAGCATAAATATGGTTCCCTGGATGATATTGTGATGATCTTTCCGGACGGAACGAGCTATACGAGATTCCAAAGCACTGTCAAGAGATACAACCTCAAGCACCTGATAATTAATAAGAATCGTACAGATGCAGGAGAGTCCAATATAGAATATTACCAGGGTGTGTCCCCGGATGGATTGGTTGCAGTCATATTCGATGACATGATTGACAGCGGAGGAACAACGATCGAGGCAGGAGAAGAGGCTTATCGGCTTGGAGCAAGAGAAGTCCTATCATACGCAACCCATTTCATTGCCAGTGCCAAGGTCATCAGGGATAAGGAAACCAAGGAATTCAAAAGAGTTGAGTTCACAGAAGATAAATTTTCCAAATCCCAAATCAAGGTTGTTGCTTCAGATACCATCCCGAGAACTCTGGAATATCGCAAAGCGCACAAGGATTGGTTTACACAATTTACGATTGCCCCGTATCTTGGCGATCTGATTTACTGCAATGTGAGCGGATTGCCTCATAATGAATTCATAAAAGATTATGCAGCCATCGCTGAAAAAGGTCTTAAAAAAGATATCAGGAATGAGATTGAACGGTTCTTCATCTATTGAATCCCAACACAGACTTCTGCCCTTTCCTCTTCCTCGGGCTTGCCTTCTCGACCTTCTCGCCGACCTGTTCCTTGACGCTCAGGGCAAGCTTCCTGCTCTTGACGAGCTGGGCGAGTGTCCCGAGATCGGACTTCTTCACGCCCCTTATGTCCTTTATGCCGTTGCGAAAGAGCGCCCTTGCGCGCACCCTTCCTATGCCCCTGAGCTTGAGGAGCGGTAGAAGCTCTTCCCTGACACCGTACCTGAGCCTGAAACGCAGCTTCGCCATCTCGCGCACCATCTGGGAGAACTGCATGAGCTTTGCAAGCTCGGATGCCGAGTAGAGCAGCCAGTCGGCAAGCTCGAGCTTGACGCGTATCTCGCCGGGCCTTATGCTGAACCTCTCGAGAAGCGACTCCTCGTCGGTCTCCTCTATCCATTCATTGAAGAACATCGCAGTCTTAATGGAATTGAGATACTCGTCGTACTCTGGCTCGAATGCCGACGGCTCGAGCACCAGGAGGTTCCCTTCGAACCTCACTGATTCCTCCTGGACCTCCTCGTATTCTTTTGCCCTGACCCTGAGGAGGGGGCGGAGCTCGTGTGTAAAGGATATCATGTGCAAAAACGAGAAAGGCAGAAGGCGCCTGCTCGTAGCCCTCTGGAGCGATATTATGAAATTGTGCGCAGTAAGTGGGTCGAGATAGAGCTCCGCGACCCTCCTGCCGATCTTCGTCGCCCTGTAGCTTGCGTCTTCGAGCTCTGAAGCCGGAATGAAGTCGTCCGCAGACGATATGAGGAACTCATAGTCGACGAGGAGAGCAAGCATCCTCTCTATTATGTTCTTGAGCTGGGTCATGTCCCTGTACTGGTGGGCCCAGAAAGTCTCCTTGAAGAACCCGATGATCTGCTTCTTGCTCCTCACGAAGTCCGCCGCTATCAATGAAAGGAGGTAAGTCCTGAGCGCAGGCTCTACAGCGAGCTTCGAGTATATCTCCTCGGGCTCGCCGTTGATGTATCTTTCTGTCAGCTTGTCTTTCTCAGCCTCGGTCCCTGCAATGATTATGGCTTCCCCTGTCTTGTCATATTTCGGCCTGCCGGCCCTCCCCGCCATCTGCATGTACTCGAGCACAGGTATGAACTGCATCCCGCTTCTCGTATATCTTCTCAGGTCCCTGATTACCGACCTGTAGGCCGGAAGGTCAAGCCCGAAAGCGAGAGTGGGCGTGGCAGCGATTATCTTTATCTCTCCTTTCCTGAAATTGTCCTCGACAATCTCTCTCTGCTTCGAAGTGAGGCCTGCATGATGGAAAGCTATTCCGTGCTTGACGCACAGGGCGAGCCTCTGGCACTGTCTCGTGGGCCGGGAAAGCGCCTTAAGGACGTCATCAGAAAGCTTGTCAAGCACAGGGCTCCTCTTGGCGTTCTTGAGGGCTATGTCTTCTGCGACCTTCTCTGCTGAGCGCTTGGTGTTGGTGAATATCAGCGCCTGCTTGCCCTTCCTGATCGTGTCGAGGGCGATGTTGAGCGCCGGGTTGTTGTACCTGTCCTCCAGCTGCACCTTGTCTGCCATGGCATCCCATAATCATGCAGAATATATAAACCTTGCCTGCAACTGTCCAGTGCAGGGTTAATTATTTAAACGAGAAGCCAGACAAGAACATTCATGCATCCCCATACGCATTTTATCGGCGGCGCGTTGCTTGGAGGCATCTTCTACAGGCTCGGCCTCGTACATGCATACGACCTGCTTATAATCGGTGTCATCGCGGTGCTCATAGACCTTGACCACTACATATATTATGTCCACAGGACAGGGGAGATCAACCCCTTCAGGTTCTGGAACCATGCAAACGACATGGGATACGTAAGCAGGAACATCGGGATGCGCTCATTCATCCATCATTACAACGGAATGGCGGTCGTGTTCCCTTTACTCCTGGTCGTAACAATGCTTGACCTGAAGCTGGGCATAATCCTGCTCTCAGCGTATGTCTCCCACATGGTCCTTGACCACCTGAGGTATTTCCACATAAAGATTGCGCCGTACAGGCAGGAGAAGCTCTTCGGCCTGAAGTTCCTTTGGAACGGGTCGGAGGAGATCCTCTTTATCGTCCTGACTCTTATGAACTTTATGATTATTTTTTAAGATGCACTCATATCTTATAATTACTTTACAGTAGTGAAAATAATAATATTTAAATATGTCCTAGAATTATCATTAAAATAATGAAAAAGATCATACCTTTTGATAAAGACACAATTGATACAGTCGTATTTGATGTAGATGGCACACTATATGATAAGAATATTGAATATAATTATGGGCATGGTTCAATTCAGACAGCGCATGACTTTTTTCGGTTTTTTGCATGGATGAAAATTAATGGAGGCGAAAAACCACGGGAAGTGAGCAAATCTCTTGTAGAACAATATCAACAAATCATAAATTGTCCTGAAAAAAATAAATCATTGCAGAAATCAATTGATGAGATACCTGAAGAAATTAAAAATGAATACTTAATGAAAGTTGATGAATATGGATCAAATGGAAAAGTATTTGCAAATGAATTTAGGCAAGATTCAAAATATCTGCATCGGGAAATGCTTCAACATATAGATTATTCGTCAGTTTTGGCTGATGACCCTAAATTAGGGATACTTCTTGAATCGTTAAAATCAAGGAGATATAAATTAGGGATTCTCACTACTGAAACTGAAAAAACAGTAAAGGATGTTGCACTTGTCATGGGGATTGATATGTCATTAATTTCAATGGATACTGGTGACGAATACAATTTTCTTTGTTCTGAGAATGTCAAAGAAAAAAAACCTTCACCTGAAGGATATTTAAAGCTGATTAAAATATATAACAAAACTGGAAGAGAAAAAGATATTGTATATGTTGGAGACCATTTAAAAAAGGATATCATTGCACCTATGAAGCTTGGTCTGCAGGCCATCCATGTTCTCAATATTGACCAAAAACCATCTCTTGAGACGGTTAAGATTGATGGAAATCTATTACAATACGTTCAGATTGGAAGAGTGTATGATCTGATGGACATTCTCTTGTAAAAGAGGAACTATTATTTGTTTTCTCGTTAGAATATTTCAAGAAATAATTGGATGGGCCCGACCGGACTCGAACCGGTGATCAATGCCTTTCCTTGCCAAGAGGCTTGTAAGGGCACTGTCATAGCCACTAGACCACGGGCCCGTGCAATAGGACCTGTTTTAGCCGGTTTTTATATATTTTTCCATTAAATTTATAAACCAGTGAAAACAGTGACTACTCATGCAGGAAAAACTCTTCAACATGCTATTCGAAGAGGACGAGATAACCTGGCAGACCATGATTTACGAGCTTGTCAGGACAGAGGAGATGGACCCCTGGGACATCGACCTCAAGGTCCTCTCGACAAGATTCCTTGACATAGTCAGGGACCTCAAGAAGCTTGATTTCCGCGTCTCGGGGAAAATCATTCTTGCAGCAGCTATCCTTCTCAGGATAAAGTCGAGCAGGCTCCTCGAGGAGGACATATCCCATCTCAACCAGCTCATAGCCTCGACAGAGGAGTCCGAGGACGACATAATCGACGAGCTCGAGGCTGACATGGATTTCAGGCAGCAGGTCGACGACGACAAGTTCAAGCTGATACCCAGGACTCCCCAGCCCAGGAAGAGGAAGGTCTCTGTCTTCGACCTCGTGGATGCACTGAACAAGGCCCTGGAGGTCAAGAAGAGAAGGACAAGGTTCCAGGTCCCGGAAGCCAAGGTCTCTGTTCCCGAGAAGAAGAAGGAGATAACAGTGATAATAAAGGAGATATACGGCCAGATAGTAGAATATTTCAGGGAAGAGAAGATAAAGAGGCTGAAATTCTCGCAGCTGATACCCTCTGATGCCAAGAGGGACAAGGTCTATACCTTCCTGCCACTGCTCTATCTGGACACCCAGAGGAAGATCGACCTGTACCAGCCGAATCACCTTGATGATATTGAGATTTCCCTTGCAGGTTGAGCCTTCTTTTCTGCTGTGTTGTAATTGTCTCGTTAATTATGCACAAATCAATGGCATTCCGTGCTGGAATTGTGCTGAAGCTTTGCTGTCTGATGAGATAGGGGAGCATTAACTGGCCCGTTGGCGAGATATAGAACGCGGCCTTTCCATGTGGTAAAATTTATATACTATCTGCCTGAATGAAGACCTATGACGCCGATTGTCCTTGCTGTCTGCCTGGCAGGCCTGATAACCGGGACCTACACCGACCTCCGGACGAGGGAGGTCCCTGACTGGGTGAATTACGGGCTTATATTCTGCGGCTTTGGGCTGGCTGCAATCAACTCTGTCATATCCTGGAACCTCAGCTACATCCTGGAGAGCGTCCTCGGGTTTGTATTCTTCTTCGCAATCGCCCTTCTGATGTACTACACAGGCCAGTGGGGCGGAGGGGACTCCAAGATGATAATGGGCCTTGGCGCACTTGTGGGCCTCAGCCTTCCTTTCTCGTCATGGCTCGGCAGGGGTTTCTTCACAAGCGGCCTTCCCATGCTTCTAAATTTCCTCATATACTCGATATTTGTCGGGGCTGCCTATGGGTTTCTCTGGAGCATAGGTCTTGCTATCAAGAACAGGAAGAGGTTTTCACAGGAGTTCGGGCTCGCTCTTGCAAAAAAAGGCAATGTAGCGATGAAGAAGATTCTCATTGCAGTGGCTGCCATGGGCCTTGTCGCGTCCTTCTTCATCACCATGCCCTTCAGGCTGCTCGTCCTTGCACTGGTCCTCTTATTGGCCATGTCTTTCTACATGCTCATATTCATCAAGACCATAGAGAAGGCATGCATGCTCAGGAAGGTATCTCCGGCAGAGCTCACGATCGGCGACTGGATTGCAGAGGAAGTGAAAGTGGGGGACAGGGTCATCTGCGGGCCCAAGGATCTCGGCATCGAGAAAGAGCAGATAGAGGAATTAAAAAAGCTCAGGGAAAAGGGAAAAGTGGACAAGGTCATGATAAAGGAGGGCATACCGTTCGTGCCGAGCTTCCTCATCGCATTCCTTTTGGCGCTGTTCTTCGGGAGCAGCCTGTTTTTGTACTTCCTGTAATCAGGGTATCCTTATGAGGCTGTCGAGAAGGTAGTCCTTGTCCCCCGGGTCCTCATCTTTGGCCTCTTCTGTATTGGCCTGCTCCGGTGCCGGCTCCTCTGCTTGTTCACTGGCGCCAAGCGTTGCATGGATATCCTCAAGCTCGCTCTCAGGGGGTTTTTTCGGGCTCCATTCAAGCTTCAGCCCGTCGTCCTCCCTCCTGGGTATGATGTTAACCATGAAATGGGGCTCCTTCTGTCCTGCTGTTATCCCGTTATTGACCATGATGTTGGTTCCGTGCGCCCCAAGTGTCTCGAAAGTGATTGTCGAGAGCTTGTTCGCAAGCGGGAATATGTGGGATATCACGTCATCGGGCACGTTCTCGAGTATAGGGTAATGCTCCTTTGTCGCAAGCATGATATGGCCGGGAGCAGCAGGCCTCCTGCTCAGGAATGCGAAAGCCTTCTCGTCCTCATATAGCAGGCCACCCTTATCTTTCATCATCTCGCATATCCTGCACTTCATTTTCCCTCAAGAAGCGTCTTTAGAGCGTCAAAATCCAGCTTCTCAACCTCTCCTTTGTTCCCGTCCTGATGCCCGGTCTCAATCCTTTCTTCTGCAGGATGCTCTTCTGCTCTTTTCCCCCCTTCATCAGGCGCAGCCGGCTCAGCTTCCATGCTCTCTCCGCCGCCTGGCATCCCGAAGACCTGCCTTATCCTAGGCAGCATCTTGTTTCGGGACTCATCAAGCTCTCCTGCAGTCGCTTCGTTCTCAGGGAGGGAGAGGTTGATCCCGTCTCCCTCGCTCCTCGGTATTATGTGTATCATGAAATGCGGCGCCTTCTGGCCTGCGACAGCTCCGTTCGCGACAAAGATATTGGTCCCCTTGACCTGCAGGGACCTAAGCAGCATGTTCGAGAGCTTCTTCGACACCCTGAACATGTGCGCCACGTCCTCGTCAGGTATCTGCGGCAGGATTGCCTGGTGCTCTTTTGGTATGAGAAGCAGGTGGCCAGGAGCTGCCGGATTTATGTCGAGGAACGCGAGCACCTTCTCGTCCTCATACACTTTCTTTGCAGGGACCTTTCCGCTGGCGATATGGCAGAATATGCAGTTTTTCTTCTGGAGCTCTGCTACCTCCTCGGGTGACATGGACTTCAGCTCTTCACCTGTTACCATGAGCTTTGTTAGGGGCAGGTTATTTATAAGCCTTTGGTAGGGATAGGTTATAATGTTCCCTGTCATGGAAAAATCCTTTCATTGTCAGTTCAGTGGAAAGTTACCATTCCTGTCGGCATCCCTCCATTAATCATGAAGAACAGGCCTCCTGCGAGGAGCCCGACAATGGCGAGGATGAACAGCGGGACGATGATTATGCCGAAGAATGCCCTGGTTTTCGAGATGCCATGGAACCTTGCGACACCGATGGTATCGACAGCAATAAAATGGATCCAGCCTGCGAAGGTGACTACTATCACGAGGGAGCCCAGGAAAGCTGCAGGGATAGGGGCGCTGGAAAGATAGGATAGTCCTGAAGATTTTGCGTCAGCCAGGCCAGATGGGTAGAGAAGGTAGGCGATGCTGCTGAGCACTGCTGTCATGAGGCCGTATATTACATATATCATCCCTGAATATGCCACAGGCTTGAACGTGTTGAGGAACCCTTTTCGTGCGCCGAAGATGAGAAGACCCAGGTGCGACAGTCCTGCTATGATGAAAGGGATCGCAAATGCAAAGGATATGCTTATGAACATCCCGAAGACCTCGATGAACAGTAAAAGTGGTCCCATGTCTGAAATCTTCATCATCTCGGGAATCTTTATGATAGTGCTGAAAAATATGAGGATTATGTAGCTTATGCTGAAGTAAAGCCACGGCCTGATATAGCTTTTCTCCCTCTCCACTGACTCGAAGAACTGGCCAGGCTGCAAGAAGACCCCTCTGACAGTCCTGATGATGTCTTCCATCTCGAATATATATTATTGTCACGGGAGTTTAAATAATTTGTTGTCGCAGGGTCCTTCAGCCAGATTTTTTCGGAGTGAGGACTACCCACTTCCGCGGCCTCTTCTTCTTTCCGAGCTTCTTGACAGCTGCCCTTAACCTGTCCTGGTAGAAGGACACATAGAAAGATATGAGGGTCGAGATGGAGTATATGAGCACGCTCACTCCTAGGAGCATGTATACGACGCTGAAAATGATGGAATACCAGTGCGAGGGCAGCCTGTCAGTGTAACCCCTCGAAGTCAGGGATATTGCTGCGAAGTAAAGGGATTCCAGAAAAGTCCAATGCTCTGTGAAATGATATACAAGAGCTCCTACGAGCAGCACGACCACTATCAGGCTCAAGAGCGTAAGGAGCTTTATCGCAAGTTCCTTTCTCCTTTCGTTGGGAGTGAAGTACATTAATATATTTAAAGATATACTGATATATAAATTTTGTCAATAATTTTCAGAAATAAACGGAATTTGCCTGTTCAACCTACCAGGGTGTGCTTCTTGACCCATTCAGTGATGTTCCTGAGATCATAATAGCTGGCCATTGTCTGATAGCAGGTGGAGAGGCAGTGCTTCCTGCACTCTTTCTTCATCTCCGTCAGCTTCTTCTTTGAAAACTTCGGGTTCCATATCGTCCCCCAGTCAATAGGTGAATCGAACATCTCGAAGCAGGGCGACAGCTTGCCGTCAGGGCGTATAAAGCTCCCGTTGTGCCCCGCCCTGCAGTCCCATTCGTGGTTGTGCTTCCCTCTGATGAAGCCTTTCATCTCCTTGAGATGCCTGTTGGAATTGACCATTGGATAACCCTTGTTCTGCTTCTCGACAAGCCAGTCTATGAGCTTGTCGAACTTCTCGAAGTCATTTCCTTTGAACGCGTACTTGTAGTCCTTGTGCTCAAAATGCTCATGGTCATGGAGGGGCTGCTCTGCCACATGATAATCTGTTCCTATCCTGTACTTCCTGGCGATCTCTGTGAGCTCCTTCACGTCGTCCATGTTCTGGCTAGTGATGTTAATGTTGAAGAATATGATGTAGCCGTACTTCTTCTGCTTCTTTACGAGGTATTCCAGCTTGGGCTTGATGACAGTGAAGGCCTTCGGAAGCCCTTCCTTCGGCTTGAACACGTCCACAGCTATGTTGAATGCAGCAATGCCTGCCTTTCCTGCCTCGTCTATGAATTTTTCAGTCAGGAGATAGCCGTTTGTCGGGAGATATACGAAAAATCCCCTCTTTGCCCCGTACCTCGTGACGTCGAGTATGAAATCAGGCCTCATGAGAGGCTCTCCGCCCATGAGCGCAAGAACCCTGCAGCCCACGCTGTGGAGCCAGTCGATGGACTGTTTTGCAGTCTCAAGAGTCATTCCCGGCCTTTTCTCGTCATGCTGGAAGCAGTAGTGGCAGTCTATGTTGCACTTGTATTCTGTATACAGGTAAGAGAGCATGGGCCTGAACCTGTTCTTGAGCACCCTGGACTTGAAATAGGGTATCACCCATCTCTGGACTCCCCTTATTCCGTTCTTGGTCTTGTATCTCAGAGTTTCCATCTTACTCGCTCACCTGATAGGATATAGCTGGTTTTACACATCATATTTATTTGTTTTGTTATTTTTCCGTGCCTACTATTCACCTAGAGCCGACTTTCTCGCCGACTCAGGCCCAGATATGAAAAGGCTTGCGCCTACGCCTACAAAGACAAAGGCAAGGGATATAAGCAGAGTCTTTTTTACGGCGTCGACAAGCCCGTTGTCGATGTCGTTCTTGACTTCGTGCGGGACATCCATACCGAAGTTGCCAGAGCCGATGTTGATTGCATTGACATGGCTCAAGAAATCCTGCCTGACTGCAGGGGTTATGCTCGCGTCAGACGCGAGTATCGAAGATGCGTTAGCGATGAACGCCCCTGCGAAAACTGCACCGAGTATGGCGACGCCTACGCTTGCGCCTATCTGCCTGACCGTGGTCGCTGCTGCCGAGGCCTCGCCAGCAACCTTTGTCGATGCGCTCGACAGCACTATGTTGGAGAGCTGGGCAGAGCCCATGCCGATTCCTATGCCGAAGCATATCAGTGCAGGGGCGATTGTCAGGGCGGTTGCTGTTGTAGATAAACGGAAATACAGCAGAAGCACTCCGAGGGCGATTGCAGTCATCCCGGCAATCACGAAATATCTCGGCCTAGTCCTCGACGCGAGATAGCCTGAAAGTGTGCCGAAGATGAACGTGCTTGCAGAGGATGCAAGAAGGGCTATCCCCGCTCCAAGGGCATCGAGTCCGAGGACATTCTCAAGATATATCGGAAGCAGGAAGAATACTCCGAACAGGCTGAACGCAAGTATCGAAAGCGTAAGAAGGCCGAAGGTGAAATCCCTGTTCCTGAACATGCTCATCCTAAAGAGGGGGTGCCTGTCCGTCTTCTCAAGCGCAAGCTCCCTTTTTATGAACAGAAAGAAGAATATCACTGAGATGATGAAGATGAACGGCACGACAGAGATGGTAAACGGCCATGCGGCTCCGAATATTGTTGCCGTGCTCGCCTTTAGCCATCCGAAATTGTTCCCTTCTATTATCCCGAAGACCAGGGTGAAAAGTGCTGCTCCTGAGAGGAATGTTCCTGGGATGTCGAACTTTCGCGAGCCCTCGCCTTTTGACTCGATGATGAAGACAGAGCCGAGGAGGGCGAGGATTCCGACAAAGACATTGATCCTCAGCGACCAGCGCCAGGATGCATATGTTGTCAGATAACCGCCGAGAAGAGGGCCTATGCTTGCGCTCGCCCCTGCGACTGATCCCCATATTCCGAAGGCGAGCGCCCTTTCGCTGCCATGGAAATTCGTCGCCACAAGCGCAAGCGCGCTGGTCAGAGCCATGGCAGCCCCGATGGCCTGGATGATTGAGCGTCCTATGATGAGAGTCGTCGCATTGCCTGCGAAAGAGCCGATGAGAGAGCCGACGGCGAATATGACGATGCCCAGGCGAAATAGCCTCTTCCTGCCCCAGATGTCGCCTATCCTGCCTACTGTTATCAGGATGGTCGCGATGGTGAGCGCATAGCCGGAGATTACCCATTCTATCGAGCTTATGTCAGTGTGGAGGTCCCTGATTATGTACGGGACAGAGACATTGAGGACTGTGTTGTCTATGATGACTATGGCAAGCCCGAGCGCAATGATGAACAGGGCCAGCCACCTGTATTTTGGGTCGGCGAATCTGGACATTTCCCACAATATCTGGGAGGGGTTAATAAAGTTTGTCTTTAAGGCTCAAGCGAAAAAGAGCTCCTGTAGATTGTATGCTGGTCGCCGATGTCAAAATGGAGCCTGTTCCCGTCCAGGTCATAGGCAGCCATGCTGTTCTCAGTGTACGGGTAGCCTATGATGAAGTGAACAATCCCCTTCTTTGAAAAGAACCTGAGGTCGGCCCTCGAAGGCCGGACATTCGATGAAGGGTGACTGTGAACAGAGCCTATACCCCTGGTGGCAGGGGGGAGGAATGTATCCATCACAGCAGTCCTCTCAGAAGACTTGAATGACTGGTAGTAGAGTCCGGTGATTGTAAGGACATCATCCTTTACATTGCCCTCTAGGATTGCAATGAACTCCTCGGGATGCTTGTTCCTTGCGAACTGGATAATGTCTTCCATCACACCCTTCTTGACGACAATCCTGCTGAAGCTGGGCGTCTCCAGCATGAACAGCTTGAGAAGGAACTTCTTGAACCTGTCTGCGATACGCTCCATGGTCATGGTTCATGAAGTGAATATTAAATAATTTTTCTTTAATTCCCGGATGAATTGAGGGATTCAGAGGAACATCGTCCCCTGGGGATGCCTCTTTGCATATGATACAAGCTGTCTTATTGGAAAAGGGGAGTTCTCGTTGTATGCTGGATGCAGGTATCCGACGACCTTCTTGAAGATCCTCTCCCTCTCTGCAATCTTACTCACCAGGGGTTTTGCAGCCCTGTAAGCGAGAGAGAATGCCTTTTCCTGGCGGTTGCGCCTCCTGAGCTCAGCCTGGTCAAAATCATCCCTTGTCCTTACAGGTATCGCCTCGAGTTCATACTCTTCCCCGAACAATATGTCTGCAGTCGCCATGGTCCTCTGGATATGGAAGTCTCCTGTTATAATGCCTATCCTCTTCCATGGTTTGCATTTCAATATCTTTTCATGGACATTGTACAGGTTGAAGATTGTGTCAAACGAGTCCTCTTCTACGATTATCTTATCTGGTTCAGCACCTTTCGACAGCGCATAGTCAGCCCCTGCCCTGGCCTCTGTCTTTGCAGGAGGATTGTCAAGAAGATAGCTGTATGCGCCGGTCATTATTATCGCCTCGACCTCATCCTGCAGCTCGAGGGCTTTCTCAACCCTATCCTTGGCAATGTCCGGCAATCTCCCGTCAGGGTATACCCCCCCGCCCATCACGATCAATGCGTCAAGCCCCATCTTATCATTGTCTGTGTGACAACTGGTATATAAATGTTTTGATTATGTAACTATAATAAAGTAGTGACATTAATGGAACATCTGTAATCTATAATATATCTGTTAAGGTTCAGTAAAATATATAAAATACAAGTTCAATGAGAAGTCGTATATGGCAGAAGACACAATTGGAAAAATCATGAAAAAGAAGGTGATTCTCGCTGAGTCAGGCCAGAATGTCATGAAGGCTGCAAACCACATGCTCGACAAGGACATAGGGAGCCTGGTCGTCATGGAAGCAGGCAAGCCTGTCGGCATTGTGACTGAGACGGACATAGTGAGGAAGGTCGTTGCTTCCGGCGTAAGCTCGAAGCTCATAACCCTTGCCGACATCATGACAAAGCATCTGGTCACAATTGACAAGGGGAAGAGCATATACGAGGCAAGCAGGCTCATGAAGCATCACGGGATAAAGAGGCTCCCTGTCACTGACGGAGACAAGGTAGTGGGAATCATCTCGTCGACAGACCTGATCCATGCATTCTCGAAGCTCGGCGAGTGACTGGCTTGTTCTTTTTTATGATTTCAGAATTAAGTGATGCGCCCGCACATATTCCTTGAAGTTGGCCAGGGGCCAACGAGAGGTCAAGGAAAACTTAATTCGCTTTGCGAATTAAAGTTTGATTTGCTAACTTTGTTTTCCGCGGATGTTCAAATCTCAAGGGACCTAAATTAAAAAAGTGGGCCCGCGGAGATTTGAACTCCGGACCTCACGATTTCTTTCCTGAAACCGGATATCAGTCGTGCGCTCTAGCCAGGCTAAGCAACGGGCCCGTACGCCTCTGACCAGACTCGAACTGGTGACCTTGCGGTTTCAGAGTCACAAGGGAGTCGCTTTATGACGACCGATGTGACCTAACAGCCGCACGCTCTACCTACTAAGCTACAGAGGCATAGCCCCTCGGACAAGAAAATTATTTATAAAGCTTTTGCTTGTTGTACTTGCTGTAGGCAATCGAAGGCCCGTCCCCTGATACGTGCCTGTGGAATGCCTCGTAGACGTACATCAATGCCTTGCGTCCGGAGACCTTATCCAAGTTATCCCTGATTCTTCCCTCGAGCTCCCTGTCCCTGCTCTGGATCTTCAGGGTGAAGAAGGGTTCTTCGGGCTTGAATGTAGCCTCGATTTTGCTGCTGTCCTTATAGAACTCCAGTGTCTCAAGATATATCTCTTCATACCGTGTCATCAGCCTCTCAAGAAGGATGTTGTCAGGATTCGGCCAGAAGCTCGTGTACCTGCTTATCAGTTTCCATTTGTTAGACCTGTCAATATTCGGCAGGAATCCCTTTGCAGAAGGATGAAGATTTGCCTTGTACCCTTCCTTGATATCCCTGAATCCCAAAGGGTGCTTCAGGAAGTCTCCGACCCATAATTCACTCATTTTAATTAAAGTTTTCACTATTTAGTTATAAATATTTCCCTAAAGTACTTCGCCGGTGATGCTTCTCAGCATGTGCCCTGTGACCCTGACATCATAGGTCTTGCCGAGCTCAAGCCTCTCTTTCACGCCAACTATGAGTGGGTATGTCCCGAACTGCCTGCCGAACGTGGTGTTGCCGTCGTATATCTCCATCCTTACCCCCCTGAGGACATGCCCCACAGGCACAAGCTTCCTCAGCATCGGATTGTCTATCTCCTGCCGTATCTGGTTCCTCCATCTCCAGTAATGCCTCTTGTTCTTCTTGATGAACTTGTCGCCACACTCCTCATACAGCTGCGTGCCCGGGAATATGGCCACCTGCCTGACATTTATCCTGCGAACAAGAAGCCCTTCGTCAAGGAGCATTTTCATGCGGCTCATGTTCTCCTCGTGCGTCTTCTTGGTCTCTCCCTTAAGTCCGAACAGGATGTTTATGCCAGGGAGGAATCTGGGCATGCCATTAGGTCCCCTATCTTTTCCGATCTCATTTATGATACGGATTGCCCTCAGGCTCGTCTGAGGGTTCGAGTTCAGCTTGTTCTCCTTCACGACAACAGGGTCGAATGACTCGATTCCCAGTGCAGCGATGTTGCCCTCTGTGCAGTACCTGACGACCAGCCTGGCTTTCTCCTCTGTGACATTCACAGGGTCGATGTTGTCGATGTGCAAGGTCTTCAACTCCTTAATCCTCCTGACTCTGGACAGCATCTCCTCTATCTCTGCTGGCTTCCATGAGAAGAAGTCTGACTGCTTCCCAAGCCTGAAATGAACAGCTCCTTCCTTTGCAAGGGCCTCTGCCTCTGCGACGATGTCGTCTATTCTCCTGAACTCGAAGTTGTGCTTGAGAGGCTCTGTGCAGAAGCTGCATGCGACCCCCCTGCAGCAACCTCTGGAAGTCTCGAGCTCGGCAACTACTGGATAGGGTATCTGCCGGATGATCTCCGCCCCTCTCACAGCGTATCCGGAAATCCTGCCATAATCATCATCAGGCCTGAATACCTCGTCGAACACGCCCGGCAGCTGCTTCTCTGCCTTTTTCCCGCCTTCAAGCCTTGTGCCGAAACCTGTCGCAGCAGGCCCGGCAAGGATCTTCTTGCATTTCAGCTCCTTTATCAGCCTCGAGACCTCGTAGAGCGTCCCGGGAAGGGCGGAGAGGTATTTCCCTGGCACGTGCACCCCGCAGATCACTACAAGGATGTCTGTCTTTTCGATGACACTGCTGCAGTCGTCCCTTGTCAGGTTGTAGGCCCTGATGTTGGTCTTCATGCCTTGCTTTATCCTGCCGTCGTAGACCTTCCATAGCCTGAGGTCGTCTATCGTTATGTATTCGACGCTGTGCCCCTTGGACAGCAGCTCGCCGGCAATGTACCGGGGGTATGTGCCTACGTATGGCGGGACCCCGAGGCCTGCTGCCTCGTCAGTGTAGCAGTCAAGGATAGTGTATCTCATAAGCTGCAGAGAACCCCGGCAGGATATAAAAGCTTTTCCCGACAGGTTTATTTTTTCGTGCCGTACCTTGCGGTAGAGAGCAGGCCGAGCAGGAATATGAGTCCGAGGAACGCCCCGAACATTATCGTAGTTAATCCGAGGCCGTAGTTTATGATGGTGTCCCCGAAATAGTTCAATAGAAGCATGTTCGGCAGGTATCCAATGGCGATTATCATGAAGAATTTTCTGAATCTGAGGTCTGAGAGGCCTGTCACGAAGCTGATGATGTCAGAAGGGAACACGGGGAAGATGTACGCCACCCAAAGGGTGTAGATGCCCCTGTCCCTGAAGAACCTGTCATAGTAGTCCAGCTTGTCCTCCTTGACGAACCTCTTGACAAGCGGCCTGCCGAATCGCCTGGAGAGGAAGAAGGCGATGGTAGTCCCTGCTATGTTGCCTATGTAGGAATAGAGCGTCCCGTAGAATGCGCCGAATGCAGCCCCTGAGCCGACAGCTATTATGACTCCGGGGATCGGCGCGAGCACAACCTCCAGTATTATGAGGCCGATGACCACGAACGGCCCCCATGCCCCGAAGCCCTGGATATAGTCCCTGACCTCGAGAGGATTTGTGAATGAGATGTTTACAAAGTAGAAAACTATGCCTATTATCAGGAGCACGCCCATGATGAGCAGGATGTCCCCGGCGCTGACTTCAATCTTTTTCTTCATAGGGGCGGGTCTGGCTCATCGAATATAAAAATCTATTGGATTACATGGAAAATTTTATAATGTCATGGTCTTTAGCTTTCATCATGATAGGCGGGATACTGGTCGGTCTGCTGGTGCTTGCTGCACTTTTTTTCCTGTTCTGGAGGTTCTGGTTCCTCAGGGACCCGGAAAGGGAGATACCTCAGGGGGAGAACATGGTGAGCCCTGCTGACGGCAGGATAATCAAGGTTGCGGAGATAGGCTCCGGGGACCTCAAGATAAGCAAGGGCGCGCTCGGGAAGGTCAAAACTTTTTCAGGTGACGTGAAGGATGCAGGATACCTGGTCTCGATTTTCATGAGCCCTCTCGACGTCCATGTCCAGAGGGCGCCTGTGGGCGGAAGGATTGCGTCTGTCAGGTACAACAAGGGAAAGTTTCTTGCCGCAAGCTCCCTCGAGGCACTGTCGAATGAGAGCAATGAGATACTCATTGAGGACATCGACTCCTGCAAGGTCGTGCAGATTGCGGGGTTCGTCGCAAGGAGGATAGAGTGCTTTGTCAAGAAGGACGATCTCGTGGTCAAGGGGCAGAGGTTAGGAAGGATCAATCTGGGCAGCCAGGTCTCTTTGGTCATCCCGAAAAATGTGGAGCTCAAGGTGAAAGAAGGTGAAAGGGTGAAGGCAGGCAGCACCGTGCTTGCCGAATTCCTATGATATCCATGCTCAGGAGGCTCAAGATTGCCGACATCTTCACTGTCGGCAATTTCACGTGCGGGTTTCTTTCGATATTATTTTCGGCCAATATGAGGTTCACTTCATCGGCTGTCCTCATGCTTGCCGCTGTGTGCCTGGATTTTCTCGACGGGAGGATTGCAAGGCACCTGGGGCAGGTCAATGAGTTCGGGAAGCAGCTGGATTCCTTCTCCGACCTTGTGAGCTTCGGCATAGCGCCTGCGGTATTCGGGTACATGCAGGGGCTAAGCAGCGTGCCTGCTGTGATTGTGCTTGCATTCTTCGCCGTATGCGGCATGCTCAGGCTGTCTCGGTTCAATGTCACGGACAAGAGGGGCTTCGAGGGAGTGCCCATAACGACCAACGGATTCATCTTCCCGGCAGTGTATCTTGTCCTGCTCTATTCTGCCCAGCCATTCAACAGCTTCATGCTGCTGCTGTACGCTGCCATGGGGCTTTTGATGGTCTCAAAATTGAGGATAAGGAAGATATAAGATGCTGATAATACAGACCCTTTACTATGCGCTGCCTGGGATGGTTGCGAACATGATGCCTATACTGGTAAGGAAGAGGTTTGGGTTCCTTGCCGTCCCTGTCGACTTCAACAAAAAGCTGGCGGGGAAGAAGATATTCGGCACCCACAAGACCTACAGGGGATTTGTATTCGGGATTCTTGGAGCAGTCCTCATCGCATACGCCCAGCATACCCTGTATATGCACGGCATTCTTGCAAACATATCATATATCGATTATGCAAGGACAAGCTTCCTTCTTGTGGGTGCTGCTCTCGGATTCGGGGCGCTCTTCGGCGATCTGGCCAGGAGCTTCTTCAAGAGGCGGGCAGGTATGGCAGAGGGCGCCAGGTGGTTCCCGTGGGACCAGATAGACTACCCTCTCGGCATAGTGCTCTTCAGCCTGCTTGTCAAGCCCATGACCTGGGAGATGATGCTTATCCTTGTTGTCTCAGGGGCAATACTCAGCATGCTTGCGACCAGGACAGCCTATCTCCTAAAGATAAGAGACGAGAAATGGTAGCAGGCTCACAGGGATTATCCAGACGTACCTCCAGGTGACGAGCCCGAGAAGCTGCCATTTTTTCTCTATCTTCTCATCATGCACAAACCCATACGCCTCGATCGATGCGACCGAAAGCCCGAGCATGAACAGGAGTGGCGACACGTAGCTGAAATAATTGCCTATCGAAAGGTAAAGGAAGATCCCCATCACTGGATACAGGTATTTGACATACCTCAGCTGGAACACTGCCATTATCACTATGAAATAGACGACCCATGAAAGGACATTGCTTAAGCCCCTTATCGTCAGGGCGATTATGAGGCCGACGACTATGCTGTAGAAGAACTTGAGATGCACCTTTCCCGGCCTGATTTCCTCGGGCGCGATTAGCGACAGAGCGTACCCGGCGATGATTCCCAAAAATACTATGAAGCTTATCAGTGCGTAGTTCAATACTTCCATGCTCATCCCTTCTTCAGGTGATTCTCTATGAATTCCAGGACCTCTGCCAGGGCACCGGGGTTGAACCTGACCGTGCCTGCTTTCGGATGCCCGCCTCCTGATGCATCAGCGTGCGGGATGGCTTTCCGGATTGCGGCAATCACCTTGTTGACATCGAACCCAAGCTCATCTCCTATCCTGAATGTGATGAAATCAGGACCGATTCCAAGCGTGACGACTGGTTTCTCCTGCTTCTCCTTCGCATAGCCTGCGAGCATCCCCGTCGTCCTGCTGCCCGACGGATAGACCTTTGCCTGGAGCTTTCCAAGGTCGATTTTTGCGAGCGCGAAACCGCCCATGTCGAGTATCTCTGAATAATGCATGACGTTTTTTACCTGTTCCCGGTTCCTGGCCTCTATCTCATTGTTCAGGAGCTCAATAAGCGCCTTATGCTTCTCTGCATTGCCGTAGAGCAGGTCATTGACAAGGCTCCTGCTCTCGAGGAAGCTCAGGTACCTTGCCTCGAAATCCACTGCCTGCGCCGTCTTCTTTATGATGTCCCTGCCGTATCCTGTTTTTTGGGCGAGCATGAGGTACTGTTCTGTCTCGCTGCCGAAGGAGTGGTCAGCTATGCCCGCCGTGGCTGCCAGGAGCTCCGGATTGGGGGTCTTTGGGTCGATGAGCCTTGCAAGCTCTGCTCCGAGCATGCCTGCGGTGAGCTCCGAGCCCCCTCCTGCAAGGAACGGGTTGACGTGCACGTCTATGAAGCTGTCGTTCTCCACATTGTTCGGGTGATGGTCTATCACGATTATCTTTGCGTCATAGAGCTTGAGCTTCTTGAGAGAGAGGAGATCCTCCTTCGAGCTGCCGTTGTCCGCGACTATAATCAGCGGAGGTTCCCTCTCGAACCGTGCTGAGTCGGAAAGGAAGTTGCTCACGTCCTTTGTCGCGTCTGTATAGTCATAGAACGGCGCCTTTGACGGCAGCCTCCTGTAGTAGTAGAACAGGTCGCTCTCCCGCCTGTATTCCTTGTACATCAGAGCAAGTATCGCCCTCTCGAGAGCGACAGCTGCGCAATAACCGTCGCAGTCAGCATGATGCCTGACAAGAATTGGCCTCTTGCTCTTTATCGAATCTATTATCAGTTCCCTTGCCTTCTCAAGCCCTGGCCTGAGATTCTCAAGAGTGTCCGATCGTATCATGAAGTCTGTCATTTTTCACCTTTTATGTTCGCCCAGCTGCCCGTATGTCTCTGTTATGAAATCATCCCGGCCGTGACCCAGCTTCTCTGCAATCCTCAATATAACATCCCTTTCAGCCTCAATCTCGATGAAATTGCCTATGCTAGTCTCATCGAGCTCAATCCTTGCCCCCTCAAGCGAGAATGATTCCCTTGTCCTATGCGTCGAATCCCTCAAATGCAGCCCCAGCCTCTCCATGACCTTGATGAAATTGCCGCCGTCATCGACATTGAACTCTATCTCCTCGGACCTTCTGACCCCTTCATCATCAGCCATCCTTTTCTTGTACGTCACCAGGCTGTTGTTCCTCAGCCTGAGAAGCTCGTTGTTCTCCCTGAACCTCATGTCCCCGAAATCGAGATATACGTTCTCCAAGGGGCCTTTTTCCAGGGGCTTTGCACCAAGGGAGAGTATCTTTGCCCTCGCCTTGCCGATGTCGTCTATCCTGAGCTTTATCTCTGTCTCCATTCGCTGTGCCCCCATTGTATGAGAAGGTCCACCCCTTTGAGCCCGGAAGGCGCGTCGCAGGCCCCGTAAGCGCTCCCTGCCCATATCAGGACCACTGCCTCTGTCTTCTCCTCAAGCTCCCTCTGTATCTCATCAGCCTTCGGCTTCAGGCCATCAGGAAGCTGGATGCAGACAGTCCTTGCTCCCTCTTTTCTTATTGCCTTTATTGCTCTGTCAAGCTCCAGGTCGTATTCCATCAGCAAATAGATATCGGTATTTTATATATATTTTTCTAAAGAATGATATTTTGTGAGGAAGCCTAGCCTTCCATCATAACTTCTTCCAGTTCTGTCTCAGAGAATTTCCCCTTGTTTATGACCGATTCAAAGGATTTCTTCTTCCTCTTCTTCTCGATCTCAGCCAGTAAATCTTGATCCTCATCCATCACATCCACCAGTTTTCCTTGTGCTTATCTGTCTTTTTCCACTTCTTTGTCTCGTCCTTCGGTGCATATATGTCTACAAACATACGTGTATCAGTCTTGCTCCTTTTCATTCAAACAACCCCCAAAACCCTTAAACCTGGATATAGGAAACTTTCTGCCTTTATAAGCCTTTTGGTTGGTTACTTACTAGAAAGTCGCAAAAATCAGCCGATATAAGTCACTTCCTTGCCGAACTTCCCTTCTATCTTCTTTAGGGCTGTCTCCTTTGATATCTGGCTGAGTTCTTTAGTCTTCTGGAGCATTTCGGCCTCCAGGCTCTTTATCTCCTTGTCCAGCTCTTTTAGGTTGATTTGAAGGCTCAGTTTGACGTTTAAGGCCTTCAGGACCTCTCTTGCGCCTTTTATCCCAAGGAAATAAGGGTGGCTGATGGTCTCGGCCAGAAGAGAGACAGCGGGGATGTTCTTCTTCTTGGAAAGCCCGAGAAGCAGGCCGGATGCCCCCACGATGGGCCCGACCACGCCGTATATCTTGTTGGACATCTTCGTCCCCTTGATGTACCTGGATACTATGGCCCTGCCGTTGCCTGTGCAGTATACCTTGGGCGTCCTCGGCACGTCCTGCAGGCCGATGCCGCCGATGGTTATAATCTCCTTTGCCTTGAACCTCCTCGCCAAGGCCATTATGTCCTCGCAGAACTCGTGGCAGGACACCTCGTCAGAAGGCTGCACGTCCCCAGTGAGGAGCAGGAGGTCAGGCCTCTTGCCCGCCCCTTTCTTGTAGTAGAGCTCGATTCTCGGCATGTCGATGAGGTTGTCCTCGTTGACGAACACCGAATGGGGCATGGTGTTCGAGCTTATGTCATAGAGCTTGACAGCTTTTGTCTTGTCGATTACGAAATCCACGGCAATCTTTCCCACGTTGCCTATGCCGGGCAGGCCCTCGACGAATATGGGCTTGTCAAGCTTTGGCAGTGTCTTTTTTACCTGCTCGAACCTCCAGCTGCTCATATGAGGCCCTCCTTATGAAGTGTTTCCATTTTGAGCTTCCTCCTGTAGCCTGCATACCTGTCCTCTGTGCTGTATTTTGGCGGCCTCGGAAGTATTGTCTTCTGGCCGCAATTCGCGCACGTGTCCTTCAATGTGTAGGCATTGCAGGCGTTGCATCTGTGAATATGCCCTGCCATGTTACTTGTCCGTCCTTGAGAACGAGCACAGGCCGTTGTTCTTCTTCATGAATGCCGTGACCTCGTTGACAACGTTTTCAAGCACTTTCTCGGCTGTCTTGTAGTCCTCGCTCTTTATGCTTATCCCGTACTTGCCTGCGCCGAGATAGAGTATGGAAAGGCTCTCGCCCCCTGTCTTTTTCGCCCTGGCAAGCGCCTCCTTGATCATCTCGTTACCGCTGGGGTCGAAGCTCGAGAGCTCGAACCTGCCTTTGATGATGACCTCCGGGAGCTTGATCCTCGTGGTGATTGTCTCAAGGAGTGCCTTACTTGTCTTCGGGGGCAGCTTGAGCCTGTCGATTGTCTCGTCTCCGAGCACTATGTCCTCGAAATATCCGTGCACAGTGTCGTACTCGTCCTTGATGCTGTCAATGATATGCCTGACAAGCTTTGCCGGGTCCGTCTCCTGGGACCTGGCCACGAACTCGATGAGCTTCTCTGCCTTCTGCTCGAGCTTCATCTCGTTTATCTTGTTCCTCCTCTGGCCCTCCTGGACCCGACGCAGGGAGAGCTCGATGAGGTCCCTTTCCATGTTGACCCGAAGGACCACGCAGACGATGACCTTGCCCTCCTTGACATAGTCGCGGATGTTCCTTATCCTTCCTGGGGATATCTCTGATATGTGTATTATCCCCTGCTTTCCCTGGTACTCGTCGATGCTGACGAAGATCGAGTTGAACTGTATCTTCGTGACTGTGCATATGAGAAGCTCTGACCTTTCAGGGTATCCTTCCTTGAGAATCAGCATTATTCAAGGACCTCCAGGATCCTTGCCTTGATCCTCGATTTCCCGCCTGTCGGCTCAACGATGTCTTTTG